>JAYVYJ010000270.1:0-4254 GCA_043784465.1 Hyphomicrobiales bacterium | reverse complement strand
GGACGAGACGTCTGCGGACGAAATTTCGTCCGAAGCGATTTCGGAGGCGGGGGACGCCGGGCGGGACGGTTTCGAGAGCGTCGATTCCGACGAGTCCGTCGAAGAGATGGAGCCGCGTTTCGAGCAGGGCCTCGCGCCGCTCGAAGACGGCGAGACCGCCGACGAGGTCGGCCCGACAGTGGAGATCGAGCGGCAGGCGCATCTCGACGAGGCCCAGGAGGCGGAGCCGGCCGAGCCCGAGGAAGAAGACGAGGAAGAAGACCATCACGAGGTGGTGACGATCGGCGGCGGCGGCGAGGGCGACGAGCCCGCGCGTGCGCCCCGCCCGCGCTCCGACGAGGAAGGCGAGCCGGTCGAGATGATTGGCGGCGATGCGATGGACGAGACGCCCCGCCGCGCTTATCGCCCGCGCCGCAACTACAAGATTCAGGAAGTCATCAAGCGCCGTCAGGTGCTGCTGGTGCAGGTCGTCAAGGAGGAGCGCGGCAACAAGGGCGCGGCCTTGACCACTTACCTCAGCCTCGCGGGCCGCTATTCGGTGCTTATGCCCAACACCGCGCGGGGCGGGGGCATCAGCCGCAAGATCACCAGCGCGCAGGACCGCGCACGGCTTAAGGAGATCGCCGACGAGCTGGACGTGCCGGAAGGCATGGGCGTGATCCTGCGCACGGCGGGCGCGGCGCGCACCAAACAGGAGGTGCGGCGCGACTTCGAATATCTGCTGCGCATGTGGGAGACCGTGCGCGAAACGACGCTCGCTTCCTCCGCGCCGACGCTGGTTTATGAAGAAGGCTCGCTCATCAAGCGCTCGATCCGCGATCTCTATTCCAAGGAGATCGACGAGATCGTGGTGGCGGGCGACGAGGGTTTCCGCGAGGCGCGCGACTTCATGCGCCTGCTGATGCCGGGCGCGACCAACGCCGTCGTGCCCTATCGCGATCCCCAGCCCGTGTTCGCCAAGGCGGGCGTCGAGGCGCAGCTCGACGCGATGTTCTCCAATCAGGTGACGCTGAAGTCGGGCGGCTACATTGTCATCAACCAGACGGAAGCTCTGGTCGCCATCGACGTCAACTCGGGCCGCTCAACGCGCGAGCATAATATCGAGGATACGGCGGTGCGCACCAATCTGGAGGCGGCCGACGAGGTCGCGCGCCAGCTTCGGCTGCGCGATCTGGCGGGCCTCATCGTCGTCGATTTCATCGACATGGAGGAAGGGCGCAACAACCGTTCGGTCGAGCGCCGGATGAAGGAGGCGCTGAAGAACGACCGCGCGCGCATCCAGGTCGGACGCATCTCGCATTTCGGCCTTTTGGAGATGTCGCGCCAGCGCATCCGCACCGGCGTGCTGGAAGGCTCGACCGTGCCCTGCCCGCATTGCGTGGGCGCAGGCGTGGTCCGCTCGACCTCCTCGCTGGCGCTGCACGTGCTGCGCGTGCTGGAGGACGGCTTGATCCGCAGTGCGCAGTATGACGTGACCGTGCGCACGCGCACCGCCGTCGCACTCTACATTCTCAACCAGAAGCGCGCGCATCTGCGGGATCTTGAGACGCGCTTTGGCGTGCGCGTCCTCGTCGAGGCCGACGAGACGCTGGGTCATGGCGTCGCTCACGCGATGGAGCGCGGCGAGCCTGCGCGCGGCGTGCGCGGCGAGGCGCCCCCGGCGCACCGGCCCGGTTACGGCGCCCTGCCCGACCACGATTTCGCCGTCGAGGAGACGGTCGAGGTCGAGGAGGTGGACGTCGTCGACGAGGAGGCGGGCGAGGACGAAGGCGATAGCCCCGTCGCCGAAACGGCCGAGGAGAGCGAGCGTCGCGGACGTCGGCGCCGGCGTCGTCGGCGCGGCGGCGTGGAGCGGCCCGCCGGCGAGCCGGCCTTGGCCGAAGCGCCGCAACCGGCCGACGACGGTCTGGCGGCGATGGCGGAGATTGGCGGCGATTTTGCGGGCGCGGGCACGGAAGGCTCGACAGGTCCCAACGGCGTACGCCGCCGCCGCTCGCGCCGCGGCCGCCGCGACCGGGGACCGCGTTTCGGCGAGACCGCCGCGACGGAGACTTATGCCGAAGGCGAGGCCGCGCCCGAGGGCGAGTTGCTGCATGGCGACGCCGCGATGGGCGGCGTCGAATCTTCGGGCGGCATGGACGAGCCGCCCCATTCGATCGCCGAGGCGCTGGAGCCGGCGTCGTGGAGCGCCTCCGCTGCGCCCGCGCATGAAACGCCCATGGCGCATCATGAACCAGCGGCGCAAGAGCCTTCGGCGCCTGCCGAACCCGTCGCGACCGCCGAACTTGTGGCGCCACACGAGCCGGTTTCGCACGAGGAGCCGGTTTCGGCGGCGGAAAGGGTGGGACATTCGGAGCCGGCCAAGTCCGAAGAGGCGCCGGTCGAGGAGGCTCCCGAAGCAGACGGGCCACCACGCCCGCGTCGCACCGGCTGGTGGCAGCGCGCCAAATCGACCCTCGTGGGGGAATGAGACGAACTGCGTTCAATCGCCTCGCAGGTGTGGGGACGTTCGCGTTCCCCTCGGAACGCAGGCGCCCCCGCCTGCTTTTGCCGCTCGACCCTTGCAGCGGATATTCGAATGAGGACGCATAGGTCACAAATCAGGCCGCCCGCGCGCCCTCGTAGGCGGCTTGTGCGTTCGCGAGAGCCTTCATGAGATCGCTCGCGACCGGCTGGGCCTTCTGGGCGCTTCTTTCCGCAGGGTTTGCAGCGCTGACGGCAATTTTCGCCAAGGTCGGCGTCGCAGGCGTCAATTCCGATTTTGCGACGTTCCTGCGCACCTGCGTGGTCCTGGCGGCGCTGGCGGCGATCCTCACCGCGTTCGGAGAATGGCGCCCGCTGGGCTCGATCGCCCCGCGCACTTATCTGTTCCTGACCCTGTCAGGTCTGGCGACGGGCGCTTCGTGGCTCTGCTATTTCCGCGCGATGCAACTGGGCGACGCGGCGCGCGTGGCCCCGATCGATAAGCTCAGCGTCGCGATGGTCGCGCTGTTCGGCGTGACGTTTTTGAGCGAGCGACTGTCGGCGATCAACTGGACGGGCGTCGCCTTCATTACGGCGGGCGCGATTCTGGCGGCCTATCGCGGCTAAGGGCTGGGCGGCGCGGCTTCCGGCGTCTGGGAGAGCCAGGCGGCGATGTCGTCGGCGCCTTGAGCGGCGAGACCGTCGATCGTCGCGCTGTTCATCAGGCTCCAGGCGTCGCCCTCGCCCTTTACCGCGAAAGACGCGTCGAGCCGCGCAGTCCGCACGCGGCTGCGGTCATAGACATCGAACACATAGGCCATATCCGCCCCGCCCTCGCCAGACCGCACCGACAGGTAGCCCCGTAGCCAATAGCGGGCGGCCTTGGCGTCGCCCGTCGCGACGCCGCGGTCGGCGAGGTCTTTCTGCAACGCCGCTTTGAAATCGCGGCCCGGCCCGTCGGGGGCGCCCTGGAGAGTCACCAAAGCGACGGGCGCGGCGGCGAGATTGGCGCCTTCGCGCTTCACCATCGGCGTCGGCGCCAGCGCGGTCTCCGGCGACCCCCCCGTCTGCGCGCATGCCCCCAAGCTCAGCGCCGCCGCGACAAGCGCCAGACCGGCGCCAAACTTATCCATCGTCGGCTCCCCGGTTTAACCGTTTCGTAACGCTATTTTTGCCCGAGGTCCAGATCGGGCGCGTTGAGAGCTTCGGCTTCGCCTTGCGTCGTCCGATAGGTGCGGCCGAGGCACATCGCGGTTTCGCTGTCGCTGTCCATCAGGATCATGTGGAGGAAATAGACTTCATCCGGGCCGATGGGGTGCGCGTTGTTCTCATAGAACATCGGCGCATCCATCCACGAGGGCGTGAACCGCGCGCCCAGCGCGTAGCCGCAGGCGTTGAGCCGATGCCGCGACAGGCCGTGCGCGTCGAGCGTGCGCGCATGCGCGGCGAACACGTCGCCTGCCGTGCGGCCCGGACGAAGTTCGTCGGCGCAGGCGGCGAGCGCGGCGCGGGCGGCGGCGTGATACGGCTCGTGCAGGGGGCGTGCGCGGCCCACGATGTGCGTGCGCATGATCGCCGCGTGATAATGGCGGCTGACGCCGGCGAATTCGAGCGTCAACTGATCGTCGGAATCGAGACGGCGGCGTCCGCTCTTGTAGCGGCACAGCAACGCATCGGCGCCGGAGCCGATGATGAACTCGTTGGCCGGATAATCTCCCCCGCCCGCGAAGATCGCGCGATGCATTTGGCCAAGAATTTCGCCCTCGTCCGCTCCGGCGCGCGTCGCCTCCA
>JAYVYJ010000269.1:0-2885 GCA_043784465.1 Hyphomicrobiales bacterium | reverse complement strand
GGCGAAAAGACGCTGAAATCAGGCCGCTCTCCAAATGAGGGGATTCATGAGATGGGGCAGGGTTCATCATTAAGCGCGTTTACGACGTTCTTGACATCCTGCCCCGCTTCTAGATTTGATTTTCTTATCGTTGTTTAATTCGAGATTTGTAGCTAATGTTTGTCGCAAAAAAAATTTCGATTTTCGTCATTGGAATCTGGTATAAAACCAAATACATGAATACATTTTCTAATATTAACATCATAAAGTGAATAATGATTTCACTAAGCTGAATAGCATGGGCGGAATTTGCATTGAGTTTATATATGGGCGTGCGATATATTGTGAGACGAGTTAGAAGTATAAAATTGCATCAAAATAACTCTTGGCTATAGAAATATTAAGATCAAAATTGCATTTTTGCGTATTTGGAACGTTACTAAATACATCAAAGAGCGCATTCAAATACAGTAATTTATCGGAATACATTCGATTCACGAACGGAATACAATTTTTTTATCTCCCGTAATCGATTAGCTATTTTATTTAAATCGATGCTGTATGTTTGAAATGGGTTATTTACAGGCTCTTTGACGCCAAATATGCTCATTTTATTCATGATATATCCAATTTTTACTTCACATATATTCAAGACTTTATTGTAATTAGGGTCTATCTCTTGCGCTTTTTCTAAGAACTTGCATATGCCCTTGAAATATCCTATTTTAATTATCGAAATATCAACTTTGTCTTCGACACAAGATATATCGACTTCCTCACTTATTCTTTTAACAACTTCTTTAAGAAACTGGTATTCCACCAAATCTGGCTTGAGTAGAAAATGAATATCCGAATTTTTAATTTCATTAATAAATGTTGTAATGCTTTCACTGATAACATCGGAATTAGCCGTTTTAAATTCCTGCGAGAGTATTTCAACGTCTTCCTTGATATCTTCATGAATTCTAAATAATACCTGCTTCATAATCTCTATTTCTCCTTTACAATTAAATATGATTGTCGAATTAAACATGACTCTGAAATCAAGGGACTTGCCCCTGACGGTTTTCGCCGATATCGAAACACTATTTCAGTGGCCTTATAGGCTCTTCTGTATAGTAGAGTACTTGGGATTTTCCCAAACCTCCCAGATAAAACTATCTGGACCTTGCTTCGAATTATATTTATATAACCAATCTGGATCGTAAATCTCTTGGCAATCAAATTGCTCCGGTCTTGTCCAAGGGTCCTTTTTGATAAAAGTAGCTATCTCGTGATTTATTCGTTCAAGAGAACAATTTTTTGGATTCTGAAACACTGTATGACAGTGAGGAAGTCCATCCTTGCGGCCCAATTCAAACCACGCTGCGTAATAAAAGCCAGTTCTCCTACATCCTAAACGTCGCTTCATATGCTCTCTAAATCGCCGTGCTACGCCTTGGACTACGTACTCGTCTGAGTATTTACAGCCTCCAAGGCGATTTGGTACGGCTTTTTTTAGAGTAATGGTAGCATATAGACTGTGCTGTTCTTCCATTAGTCTTCTATGAAGCGCATCTTGCTCTCGTTTCAAATTTTCTCCTTTCAATTATGTATTTGCGATTGTCCTGATATCCATATTCGTATTTATTTGTTGCCTAATTTTCGCCATATTTTGTAATCTCGCCTTATCGGCGCTTCATGAGAAAAGAATGCCGGTCTACTGGCGACTGCAAAAATAGGTTACGCCCTTGGCACTGGGCTCGCCTAAGGCTGAAACTGGGGTTCAAGCGTAAAATTATGCCGTTCCGCCGCCCCAAAAAGTGGGACCCGAAACTTAGAAATCGTTGTAAAAGGACATTATAAAAGCGTGTCCCACTTTCTCCTAAGTTATTGAAATAACGTAGATAGAACACTACCCTTGGGAGCGCCAGCTGCTAGGAAAGCCCAGGCAGAAGGCCGGATCGGGGACGCGCTTCGTCGGGTATTCGGTTTCGGAGGCGGAATTGTTGCGGCCAACCCTTATCCGCCTTCAAGGCTTTTCTCGCTTTTTCGCGGTCCGCTTCGGATCGGGTTTAACGTCCCGAAGGAAGGAACGACGCGGGCTCGCTCCGTCGCTCGACGTCTGGGCTATGGCAAAACCAAACTCGGCAAGGATCGTCGATCCTCGACTTGCCTTTGCGCGCAATGCTTTCGGCTGCATATGACGCAACGCCCGTGGCCGCGTCAACTGGATGTCGTTTATAACACTTGCCAACCTCCTCGTCCGGATGCTTATTTTGGCTCAAGCAACCGGCCTGCAACTTAAACGCTGCGCCGGGCGGACGGGGAGCGCAGCATGCCTCGTTTTCAGGGCGCGAACGCGATCGTCGTAGAAACGCTGGGCGACGTCGACGTCGCGTTACCGAACGTGGGCGCCTTGAAGCGCGGCGCGTCTTCTGACAGTTTCGCCGCCGCCGTCCTTCTTCAAGGGGTAGCTCGCGGGGCGAGCGTCACGCGCGTGGATCTTGCGCCTTCAATCGGCGCAGTTCCGCGAACCCGCCGGGCGGCGCTCGGCCCGTGTCCATCGAAGTGCCGGTGAGCGACAGTGAAAACGCGGCGATCCTCGTGGAGAGCGAAGGCGACCTGCGCTGGCTCCTGCCCAGGGACGACGCGGCAGCCGCGCCCGTGCGGCGTGGACCAGGCGGCGGACGGGTGCTGCGGTTCCGGGTCGGCCAGACCGCCGCGCGGGCTACCGCGATCAAGCGCGGCGGGTTCGCCGAACTGGTTGGCGACACGCTGTTCGACCAAGCGCGCGTCTACGTGCTCAAATGGGTGGCGCGCAAGGGGGGCGCAACCTTGCGCGACTTTCTGGAGAGCGGCCTCGTGAAGGGGCCGGTCGATCTCTCAACGGACCCGTCGGACTGGAAGCCGTCGGGCGCGCCGGT
>JAYVYJ010000268.1:0-14071 GCA_043784465.1 Hyphomicrobiales bacterium | reverse complement strand
CTCTCGTCGGCCTCACGCAATGGGCCGACAAATATGCGCACGAGCTATCGGGCGGGATGCAGCAGCGCGTCGGCCTCGCCCGCGCCTTCGCCACCGACGCCGACATCCTGCTGATGGACGAACCGTTCTCCGCGCTCGATCCGCTGATCCGCGACAAGCTGCAGGACGAACTCCTGGGCCTGCAAAAAGAGCTAAAAAAGACCATCATTTTCGTCAGCCACGATCTCGACGAGGCGATGAAACTGGGCAATCGCATCGCCATTCTCGAAGGCGGGCGCGTCGTGCAATGGGGCACGGCGGAGGAGATTCTGCTTCACCCCGCCAACGACTATGTGGCGGAGTTCGTCAAGCACATGAATCCGCTCAACGTCCTGCGCGGGGCTTCGATGATGACGCCGGCGGCGGGGCTGCGGCGCGAAGGCGCCGAGGTGCTGCTCGACCGGCAGGGCCGCATCCGCATCCGTCTCGACGAAGACGGCCGACCGCACGGCTGCACTCTTGACGGAGAGACCGGCGCGCTGCGCAACGCGGAGAATGTATCGGGAGCTGGTCCGCTGCCCGCCGAAATCATCGTCGCGCCGCTCGATCTTAAAATGCGTCTGGCCATCGAGCTTCGCCGAATGTCGGGAAACCCGGTCGTGCTCGTCGATCAGCTAGGCCGGATGGCCGGTCTTTGCGGCGACGACGAGATCTACCGCGCGCTGCTGCGGGCGCGCCGCAGCGAGGCGGCCCCGTAGCGCGCCCCGCTCACATCCCGCCCAGATATTCGGCGACGGAGAAAATGTCCTTGTCGCCGCGCCCGCACATATTCATCACCATCAGATGATCGCCCGGCAGCTTCGGCGCGAGTTCGATCACCTTGGCCAGCGCATGCGCGGGCTCCAGCGCGGGGATGATGCCCTCCAGCTTCGAGCAAAGCTGGAAGGCGTCGAGCGCCTCTTTGTCCGTCGCCGACAGATACGTGACGCGGCCCGATTCCTTCAACCACGCATGTTCCGGCCCGATGCCGGGATAGTCCAGACCCGCCGAGATCGAGTGCCCTTCGTTGATCTGGCCGTCCTCGTCCATCAACAGATAGGTGCGGTTGCCGTGCAGCACGCCGGGGCGCCCGCCCGCGAGCGAAGCCGCATGTCCGTCCGGAACGTCGAGCCCGTGGCCCGCCGCCTCGACGCCAAAAATCTGCACGCTCTCGTCGTCGAGGAACGGATGAAACAGGCCGATGGCGTTGGAGCCGCCGCCGATGCACGCGATGAGGCTGTCGGGCAGCCGCCCTTCGGCGGCCATCATCTGCTCGCGCGTCTCGGTCCCGATCACGCTCTGGAAGTCGCGCACCATCGCGGGGTAGGGATGCGGCCCCGCCGCCGTGCCGATGCAATAGAACGTGTCGGCGACATTGGTGACCCAATCGCGCAACGCCTCGTTCATGGCGTCCTTGAGCGTGCGCGCGCCCGATTGCACGGGTATGACCTCGGCGCCCAGCATCTTCATGCGGAACACGTTGGGCTTCTGCCGTTCGACGTCGACGGCGCCCATGTAGACGATGCACTTCAGGCCGAAGCGCGCGCAGGCGGTGGCGGTGGCGACGCCGTGCTGGCCCGCGCCGGTCTCGGCGATGATCCGCTCCTTGCCCATGCGGCGCGCGAGAAGAATCTGGCCCATCACATTGTTGATCTTGTGCGCGCCGGTATGGTTCAACTCGTCGCGCTTAAAGTAGATCTTCGCGCCGCCCAGATGCTGCGTCATGCGCTCGGCGAAATAGAGCGGGCTGGGGCGGCCGACGTAGTGGGTCGCGAAATGCTGAAGCTCCTTATGAAACGCCGGGTCGGCCTTGGCCTCGCCATAGGCTTTCTCCAGCGACAGGATCAGCGGCATCAGCGTTTCGGCGACGAAGCGGCCGCCGAATATGCCGAAATGGCCGCGCTCGTCGGGGCCGTTGCGATAGGAGTTCGGCTTGTCGATCTTGGTCATGGCCAGCCCTTATCCCGCTGTACGTTCGCTCGCAATCATTCCGCGTCCGCCGCCGCAAAGCCCGCCCGAGCCGCGTCGATGAAGGCGCGAATTTTGACCCCGTCTTTGGCTCCCGGCGCGATCTCCACGCCCGAGGATACGTCGACCGAGCGCGTAAGGCTCAACCGGATCGCCTCGCCCACGTTGCCAGCGGTAAGTCCACCTGACAGCATCCACGGCTTGCGCGGCGTAAAGCCGCGCGCGAGGCGCCAGTCGAACGCGACGCCGTTGCCGCCCGGCAGCGCCGAGCCTTTGGGCGGCTTGGCGTCGATCAGCAGGGCGTCGGAGCTTGCGTAGGCGTCGGCGAGCACAAAATCGCCCGCCTCGGCCACGCCCAGAGCCTTGATCGCCGATACGCCGAACTTGCGCTGGATTTCGTCAACGCGCTCCGGCGTCTCGCGCCCGTGCAATTGCAAATACTCCGGTTCCAGCGCGCGCACGAGCTTTTCGAGCGTGGCGTCGTCGGCGTCGACCGTCAGAGCTACGACTTCCGCGCGCTGGCGGGCGCGGGCGGCCAGTTCCTTGGCCGCCGCCAACGTCACGTGGCGCGGACTTTTCTCGAAAAACACCAAGCCGACCATGTCGGCCCCCGCCTTCAACGCGGCCTCCATCGTCTCGGGCGTGGACAGGCCGCAGATTTTGACGCTCGTGGACATAGGCCGGATTTCGCGCAAGGGCCGTCCGATGTCAAAACTAGTCGTCGGCCCAGGGCGAATGACGCCAGAACGGGACGGCGAGAAAATAAGCCGCCACCACCAGAAACCCCGCCCTGACCCACAGGGCCGCATGGAAATCCTGAAAGATCGCCGAGGCCGAAAGCCCGAAGAACGCCAACGACGCGACGATGTTGAACGCGCGAAGCTGCTTGACCCGCATCGGATGCACGAACACGATGGGCGCGAACATCCCTGCCGTCGCGACCACGATGAGCGCGGCGCTGACCACGGCGGGCGGACGCAGCACGAACAGATAGATCGCCAGCACGTTGAAGATGGCGGGAAAGCCGCGGAACCAATAGTCCTTCGTCTTCATCCGCGTGTCGGCGAAATAAAGGCCGGAGGCGAACACGACCCCCACGCTAAGCCAGAACGACAGCGTCACCGGCATCAGGTCGCTGCGCCACAGCGCCACCATCGGCACCAGCACATAGGTGAGAAAATCGATGACGAGATCCAGCACGGCGCCGTCGATCGCGCTCGCGGTTTCCGTCACGTTGGCGACGCGAGCAAGTGTGCCGTCGACGCCGTCGATGACGAGCGCGAGGCCGAGCCAGGCGAAGCAGGCGGGGAAATTTCGGTCCACGGCGGCGTAGAGCGCGAGCAAAGCCACCGCGCTGCCGGACGCCGTGAACAAATGGACCGAAAACCCAGCCGCCCGTCTTGCCCGCGGGCTTTCCATCGCCATGCCGCCTCTCCCCCCGCTGCGGCGGAGCGTCCCATGGACGCTTAAAAGCACGCATGCGAAAGGGGAGCAATGGCTCAAGTCCCCGTCATCCCCGTCTTCGACGCGATCGTGGTGGGCGCCGGCCTCGCCGGCCTCGCTGCGACCTTAGGCCTGGCGCGCGCCGGGCTGAAAGTCGCCTGCGTTGGGCGGCCCGAGCGCGGCGGAGCGGGCCGCACGGTCGCGCTGCTGGGACGAAGCGTCGATTTTCTGGCGCAACTGGGGTTGCGTGCGCAGGTTGAGGAACAGGGCGCTCCGCTTTGCGGCATGCGGATCGTCGACGACAGCGGTTCTATCTTCGCACCGCGCCCCGTTATCTTTCGCGCCCGGGAAATCGGTCTCGACGCTTTTGGATGGAATATCGAAAACGCCCTGCTGTCGCCGATCTTCGAAGCGGCGATTGCGGGCGTCGCGCGGTTCGAGGCGGAGGTGACCGCGTTCGATTTTGGCGCCGACGCGGCGACGTTGACGCTCGCCAATGGCATGAGCCTCGCGGCGCGCCTGGTCGTCGGCGCGGACGGTCGCAACTCGCCCTCGCGCAAGGCGGCGGGCATCGACGCAACGACTCGCGCTTTCGGCCAGATCGCGCTGACTCTGCAATTGCGCCACGCGCGCGATCACGACGACGTCTCCACGGAATTCCATACCCGCGAGGGGCCGTTCACGCTCGTGCCGCTGCCCCCCGCGCCGGGCGCGCCGCATCGCTCAAGCCTCGTCTGGTTGATGCGCGACGGATCATACGCGCGCATCGGCGCTCTCGACGATTCCGCTTTGCTCGGCGAAATCCGCAGCCGCGCGCATGGTTTCCTCGGTGATATGGAGATCGTCGGCGCGCGCGGCGCGTTTCCCATGAATGTGCAGCGGGTGTCGCGGCTGACCGGGCGTCGACTCGCGCTGATCGGCGACGCCGCGCATGCCTTCCCCCCCATTGGCGCGCAGGGTCTCAACTTGGGCCTGCGTGACGCGCAGACCCTCGTCGCGCACGCGTCCGCCGCCAAGGATCCGGGCGGCGAGGCCATGCTCGCCGAATATTCCGCCGCTCGACGACCCGACATCGTGACGCGCACGCTCGGCGTCGGCCTGCTCAACATGTCGCTGCTGGCGGGGGTCGGCCCCATCGACGCGGCGCGAGGGCTAGGCCTCGCCGCGCTAGCCGCTTTCCGGCCGCTGCGGCGGATCGCCATGCGCGAGGGCCTTAATCCGTTTCTGGCGCGCTAGACTTTTCCGCCTTCGCCAGTTTTCGCAGGGTCGAGACGGCGCGGAAATATTCGCGCGCCGGCTGCGCGGGCATTCCAAACCACCGTTGACCTGCGGGCACGTCGTTCATCACGCCTGACGCCGCGCCGATCTGCGCGCCCATGCCGACCCGCAAATGGCCCGCCAGCCCTGCCTGGCCGCCTAGCGCCACGAAATCCTCGATCACGCAGGAACCGGAAATTCCGACCTGAGAGACGATTACGCAATGGCGGCCCACGACGGCATTGTGGCCGATCTGCACGAGATTATCGATCTTCGTGCCTTCGCCGATGACCGTGTCGCGGTTGGCGCCCCGGTCGATGGTCGAACCCGCGCCGATCTCAACGCCATCCTGAATGACGACGCGACCGACCTGCGGCACCTTGAGATGGCCGCGCGGCCCCATCGCGAAGCCGAAACCGTCCTGCCCGATGTGGCAGCCGGGATGAATGATGACGCGGTCGCCGATCAAGGCGCAGGCGACGGTCGCGCCAGGGCCGATGGCGCCGTCGCGGCCGATCCGCACCTTGGGGCCGATGACGGCGTTGGCGCCGATGGTCGTCCGCGCGCCGATCTCCGCCTCCGGCCCGATCACCGCGCCGGGATCGACCACCACGCCGGGCTCCAGCCGCGCGGTTGGATGCACATGCGCCGCCGCCGAAACGCCGCGCTCGTCGAAACCCGAGGCAGGACGCACAGCGGAAGGATAAAGACGCGCCATGGTTTCGGCCATAGCCCGATAGGGCTGAGGCGTAACGAGCGCGACGCAGCCCGTGGGCGTCTCGCCTTTGTGACGAGGCGTCACGAAAGCGGCTGCGGCGCGCGAGAGTTTGAGTTGCGGCAGATAGCGGGGATTATCCAGAAACGTCAGATCGCCTGGGCCCGCCGCATCGACGGCGGCGACGTCGCGAACGCGCGCGTCGCCCAAAGCGGGGTCTGCCAGCGTCGCGCCGGTCCATTCCGCGATCTCGCGCAACGTCGGCGAGAGGGCGGCGGGAAAAAATGCAATTTTGCGGGGCGCGTCCAAATCCCGATCTCCTGAGCCAAGCGCGGCTGACGCCGTTCCTTTACAAAGGAAAACCGCGCGCCAGGAGTTCGGCGCGCGGCGGTCGTTTAGTCATTTGCGATCAGGCGATTGCGGTCAGAAACTGGCGCCGCCGCTGAAGTTCACATATTGCGTCTGATCGTACTTGCCCTTCATGACGGGGTAGGCGACGTCGATGCGGATGGGGCCGAGCGGCGACGCCCAGATGATCGAGCCGCCCACAGACGTTCGGATCGTCTTGTCGTCGCTGACCTTGAGGCAGCTCGGCTGCGTCAGCGGCGTCCCATTCCCGGTCGGGCAATAAGTGTAGCCCAGCAGCGACGAGAAGTTGGTGCGTCCGGTGAAGCCGGTGAGCGTGCCGGCGTCGACGAACAGCGCGCCCTTCAGGCCAATCTCACGCGGCAGCCCGAAGATCGGGAACTGGATTTCCGCCGAGCCGCCGATATAGGTCGTGCCGCCGAGCGAATTGGCTGCGATGTTGTTGGGATCGGAGATATCTCGCGGGCCGAGACCTCCGGGGGCGAAGCCGCGAACCAGAGTAGGCCCGAGGTTGAAGTCGTCGATGAGGGGCAAGGAGCCTTTGCCCAACTGATCGATCCGGCCGCCCTGCACATGCAGCAGACCCACGAGATCGTCGGTGATCGCATAATAGTACCGACCGTCGATCGTCTCGCGCACGAAGTGGGTCTGGCCGCCAAGGCCTGCGACGTCCTGATGGAAGTTGGCGTAGCCGCCCTGCGTCGGGCTCTTGCGGTTATCGAGCGAGTCCCAGATCAACGAATAGCCGACGAGCGAGGTGATGGTCTGCTTGAGCGCCGCCGCTTCCTTGATCGCCGCCGAGGCCTCGCCGTTGGTCAAGCACGTGCCGTTGCTGCCCACATTCGCCTGACGCGCAGGCTGGCCCGGAGGCGTAAAGAACCACGACGTTCCGCCGTCCGGCGTCGTAGAGGTGTTGCAGTCGCTATATGGCTGCGAACTCGTATTGGGGATCTTGATCTGCGAAGCGTACAGCGAATAGTTCGGCTGGAACGTCAGTTCGTCGGTGATTGGAACGCCCAACCGCAGGTTCACGCCCGTCGTGGTCGTCTGATACAGGGCGTAAGTGTTCTGCAATTGCTCCTTGTGATAGATGTCGAAGCCTGCCGCGAGCCGCTGGTCGAACAAGTTGGGTTCGGTGAAGCTGAGGCCCCAGCCGTTCGAAAATTGGCCGCGCGAGGCGCTCAGGCGCACGTACTGGCCGCGACCGAGGAAGTTGGTCTCCGTGAACGCCACTTCGACGAGTGCGCCTTCCAGCGTCGAGTACCCTCCCGAAACGCTGACCGAACCCGTCGCCTTGTCCTCGACCGCCACGGTCACGATGATGCGGTCGGACGCCGAGCCCGGACGCGTCGAGACGTGGACGCTCTTGAAGAAGTCGAGATTGGTGAGGCGACGCTCGCCGCGCTCGACCAGCGCATGATTGTAGGGGTCGCCTTCGCCGATGTCGAACTCGCGGCGGATCACGTAGTCGCGGGTGCGGGTGTTGCCGACGATGTCGATGCGCTCGACATAGACTTTCGGCGCGTCGTCCACCGTGAAGGCGAGCGCAATCGTGTGGTCGGCATTGTTGCGGTCGCCGTGAGGGCGCACGTCGGAAAACGCGTAGCCGCGGCGCGCCAGATCGCGCGTCATCGCCTCGACGGACTTGTCCACCGCCGTCGCGTTGTAGACGTCGCCGGGATGCTGGGTCACGAAATGCTCAAGCTCGGCGCCGGACACGCGCGGCAAGTTCGACGACACGCGCACGCTGGAGACATGATACTGCGGGCCTTCGTCAAGGCTGATCGTGATGATGTAGCCCTTTTGCGAGGGATCGTAGACGACCGCCGTATTGGTGATGCGGAAGTCGGCGTAGCCGTAGCGCATGTAGTATTTGCGGATCGCCTCTTCGTCGGTCGCCACAATGTCGGGATTGTAGACGTCGCTCGTCTTGAAGAACGAGAGCCAGTTCATCTCCGTCGCCTGCATCAGGCTCTTGAGACGCCAGTTCGAGATATTGTTGTTGCCGATGAACACAATCGACTTGATGCCCGTTTTGTCGCCCTCGGCGGACCTGAACACGAGATCGACGCGCCCGTTGGGCAGCGTGACAAGGCGATACGTGACCGTCACGTCGCTCTGGCCGATCTTCTTGTAGGCCTCCTTGATGCGTTCGACGTCGGCGTCGGCGACGGTCTTGTTGAATGAGCTATAGCTCTTCGACTGAACCTCGACGCCGAGCTGATCGCCCTTGAGGCGGTTGTTGCCCTCGAAGGCGACGCGATTGATGATCTGCGCACCCTCCGCAACCGAGACGACGACGCGGTCGCCCGCGATCTTGGCGGAGACCCGCGAGAACATTCCGGTGGCGGACAGGTCCGCGACGGCGCGGTTGACGCTCGCCTGATCCGTGCCCTGAAAATAGCTCTTGATCGAATCGGCGTCGCCGCGGCTGGCGCCCACGACCGTGATCTTGTCGGCGACCGGCGACGAAGCCGCCAGGGCCGCTTGCGGCGTCGTCAAAACGCTGAGCGCGACGACCAGACCGGCCAGAAGCCCCCAAAACGCCGACCGAGCCCCCGACCTTGCAAATAACTTCATTGCGCTCGACTTCCCCGTATCGCCCGACGCTCGAAAGCTGGCGTCGCCGCCGGCCTTCCTCGTTCACCGTCGCCCGCGTCCCGGACCCCGTTTCGCCTTCAGCCATGACGCCGAAAACACGGGGCGGAAACCTCCCGGACTCGCACAAGTCCCAAAGGTTACCGGGCTTTTACCCATTTAGCGAGAGCGCGCAAACGGTAATTAAGGACACCGTACACCATTTCCGGGGGGGCGTGGCGCATGCGACACAGGCGTGGTTGACCCCAGGTTAACCCACAGGGTTAACTCACGCTTAACTGCGGGCGAACAGCCGAAGCAGGTCGTGCGCGGTGGTGAAGATCATAAGGCTGCCCACCAGCGCAATCCCGATACGCATGCCCATCTGCTGCACGCGCTCGCTCACCGGGCGGCGGGTGACGGCCTCGAACAGGTAGAACATCAAATGCCCGCCATCGAGCAGCGGGATGGGGAACAGGTTCATCAGCCCGACCGAGACCGAGAACAAAGCCGCCAGGTTGAACAATTCCCAGAAGCTGACCTTGGCGACGGCGCCGGTGATCTGCGTCATGCCGATGGCGCTCGACATCTGATCGACCGACTCGCGCCCGGCGAACAGGCCGCCGATATAGGAGAGCGTCGCCTTGGTGATGAAGCCGACCTCGCCGCCCGCCCAGCCCACGCACTGCACGATGCCGCAACGTTCATAACTGACGTCGGCGGGATCGCGCGTCGAGCCGAGGCCAAGATGGCCCATGCGGCGCTTGCCGAGCGTGCCCTGATCCACCAGCGTCACCTGCGGCGCGGCGCGCAGCGTCAGCGTATCGCCGGCGCGGTCGACCGTAAATGTCATATCGAGGCCGGTGGAGAGCACCGCCGCCTGCTGCAAATCCTGGAAGCTCTTGATCTTGCTCCCATCGATGGCGGTCACGAGGTCTCCAAGCTGGAAGCCCGCCGCCTCGGCGGGCGAGCCTTTCTCGACCATGCCGATGCGGGCGTTGTGGAACGACTGCCCCATGGCGTAGAAAATGCCGGTGAACAGCACCATCGCGAGCAGGAAATTGGCCGCCGGACCCGCCGCGACGATAGCCGCGCGCTCCCAGACCGGCTGAGCCGCGAGGGTGCGACTACGGTCGACCGGCGCGACGGCGGCGAGCGCTTTTTCATCCTGACCGCTGGCGGCGTTGGCGTCGCCGAGAAACTTGACGTAACCGCCGATGGGAAACAACGCCAGCCGCCAGCGTGTGCCGTCGCCGTCGATGTAATGCAGAAGTTCCGGCCCGAAGCCGAGCGAGAACGCCTCAACCTTCACGCCGCACCATTTGCCGACGAGGTAATGGCCGAGTTCGTGAATGAACACGATCACGTTCATGATCACGAGAAAAGGGACGATGTACCACTTCATCCAACCCAGGACGTCCGCGAGCGCGTGCAAGATTGGCATTATGATAGGCCTCTTCCCGGGGGCGCGGAATTCCGCCAATTTCGCGCCGCCGTCAAATGGTTACTGCATCCTTAATATGCCCGAGGGGCGCCGTTACGCCAAGAGGGCGGAAGCCCGATCTCTCGCGGCATGGTGAATCGCCAGCGCCCCGGCTACGTCGGCGGGCGTTTCCAGTTCGCCGGCCCCGCGCATCGCCTCCAGCGTGCCCCCGACAACCCTCGCCATCACGCCAAAGGCGATGCGGCCGTCGAGGAACGCCGCAACGGCGATTTCGTTGGCTGCGTTCAGCGCGGTGGGCGCTCCCGCCCCCTCCGCCAGCGCCTCGCGGGCGAGGCGCAGGGCGGGAAAGCGGCCGAGGTCGGCGGGTTCGAACGTGAGTTTCGACAGCGCGATGAGGTCGGGGGCGGGCACGCCGCTGGGCACGCGCTCGGGATAGGCCAGACAATGGGCGACCGCCGTGCGCATGTCGGGGTTAGCTAGCCCCGCCAGCGTGGAGCCGTCCTCGAAGGCGATCAACCCATGGACGATGGACTGGGGATGCACGACGACGGCGAGCTTTTCGGGCGAAATGGAGAACAGATGATGCGCCTCGATCAGTTCGAGGCCCTTGTTCATCAGGCTGGCGCTGTCGACGGAGATTTTTGGCCCCATGCTCCATTTGGGATGCGCGAGCGCCTCGGCGCGGGTGGCTTTGGCGATGCGCTCGGCGCTCCACTCGCGGAACGGGCCACCCGAGGCGGTCACCGTCATGCAGACGATTTCCGAAATGTGGCGCCCCCCCAGCGCCTGGAAAATCGCATTGTGCTCGGAATCCAAAGGCAGCAGCGTCGCGCCGTAGCGTGCGACCGCGCGCATGACGGGGGCGCCGGCGCAGACCAGCGTCTCCTTGTTGGCGAGCGCGATCCTGCGCCCCGCCTCGATCGCCGCGAAAGTCGGTTTGAGGCCGACCGCGCCGACGATGGCCGACACCACGAGGTCGGCGGGCCATCGCGCCGCCGCCTCCAGCGCGTCCTCGCCGCAGGCGGTCTCGACATTGTGGCCGGCGAGGCCCACTTTCAGATCGGCGTAACCGGCGGGGTCGGATAACGCGGCGAATTTGGCGCCTAATTCTAGGGCGGTGCGCGCCAGCGCCGCACCGTCGCGCCCGCCGACCACCGCTTCGACCGAGAAGCGGCCGGGATTATCGAGAATGACCCGGGCGCAGGATTTGCCAATGGAGCCCGTCGCCCCCAGCAAGACAAGGCGTTTGGGCGCGCGTTCGCCGCGCTGGAGAGATGTCAAATTCTGATCCTCGCCGGACTCACCACACAAGCAGGCCCGGCGCGATCCAGGGTCCCTCGGAACGCACCCAGCCGACGACCGCCGCAAACGTCGCGGCTACGATGAAGCCATCCAGCCGATCCATCAAGCCCCCATGCCCAGGAATCAGGCGGCTGGAGTCCTTGACTCCCGCCCTTCGCTTCATGGCCGACTCGAAAAGGTCGCCGCCCTGCGAGAGCGCCGACGCGACCAGACCCAACCCCAGCAGCGGCGCCCAGCGCAGCCAAACCGGCGCGGCGATAGCCGCGACGATCGCGGCGAGCAAAGTCGAAACCCCAGCCCCCACCAACGCGCCAGACCAAGTCTTGCCGGGCGAAACCGCCGGCCAGAGCTTGGGGCCGCCTAACAGGCGGCCGCCGAAATAAGCGCCGATGTCGGTTCCCCACACGATGGCGTAGAGCCAGAGCATCGCCGCCAGCCCCTGCGTGGGGCTGGCCCGCAACAGCGCCGGGGCGAGCATCGCCGCCCCCGCGTAGAGGACGCCCGCGCCCGAATTGAAACGGCGGCTTTTGTCCGCCGCCGCGCCCGCCGCCACCGCGCCGGCGATGAAGATGAGCAGCGAGATGCGCGAATGCGCGAACAGCGCCCACGGAGCCGCCGCGATCAGCGCCAGTCCGGCGGCGAGCGTGCGCAGGCCCAGCCGGCCGCCGCCGATCATGCGTTGCCATTCCCAAGCGACGCCCAGCGCCGCGACCCCCCAGAACACCACAAAATAGAAGCCGCCCACGGACGTGGCCGTGAGCGCGAGCACGATCATCACGACGGCGGACATCGCCCTCGGGACCAGATCGTCGCCGACGGCGAACCGCGCCATCAGGAGGCCGACTTGACGGCCGCCGCGCCCGTTTCCCGCCCGCAGCCGCCGTAGCGGCGCTCGCGCGCGTAATATTCGTCCAGCGCGGACTGGAATGCGGCGCGGTCGAAATCCGGCCAATGCAGCGGCAAAAACACAAATTCCGCATAAGCGGCTTGCCACAAGAGGAAATTCGACAGCCGCTGTTCGCCCGAAGTGCGAATGATGAGGTCGGGGTCGGGAATGTCGGCGCTGGTCAGCGCGCTCGCCATATGCTCGACGCCGATGGACGCAGGGTCGAGCGTCCCCGCCGCCGCCCTTTCCGCGAGCCGACGCGCGGCCTCGACGATCTCCTGCCGGCCGCCGTAGTTGAACGCCACCACCAGCGTCAGGCCGCGATTGCGGCGGGTCAATTCTTCGGCCTCGGCGAGCAACGAGGCGATGTCGGGCGCGACGCCCTCTTTGCTGCCAATCACCCGAACGCGCACGTCGTTGGCATGAAGCTCGGCGAGGTCGTTGCGAATGAAGCGGCGCAACAGGCCCATCAGCAGCGACACTTCGTCGGGCGGCCGCGTCCAGTTCTCGGTCGAAAAGCTGTAGATCGTCAGGAACGAAACGCCGATCTCGCTGGCGGAGCGAACGGCGCGGCGCACGGCCTCGACGCCGCGCCGATGGCCCTCATAGCGCGGCAGGCCGCGCGCCTGCGCCCAGCGGCCATTGCCGTCCATGATGATGGCGACGTGCCGAGGCGCCTTGCGCGCGGAATGCAGATTTTCGCTGAGCGACGACATGCGGGCGGAGCCTTTCAACCGGCTAAACCTGCATGATTTCCTTTTCCTTGGTCGCCAGCAGCAGGTCGATCTCCTTGATCGATTCGTCAGTGGCTTTCTGCACTTCCGCCTCGTGGCGCTTGTTGTCGTCCTCGCTCAATGCGTGCTCCTTGAGCAGCTTCTTGAGCACATCGAAACCGTCGCGGCGAACATGGCGCACGGCCACCCGCGCATCCTCGGCGTATTTATGCGCCACCTTGACCATCTCCTTGCGGCGCTGCTCGTTGAGCTTGGGGATGCGGATACGCAGCAACGTGCCCTCGACGGTCGGCGACAGGCCGAGATTAGCGTCGCGAATCGCCTTATCGACCGCATTGACCATGGTCTTGTCCCAGACCGACACCGCGAGCGCGCGCGGCTCCGGCACGCTGATCGAGGCGACCTGAGAAATCGGCATCCGCTGGCCATAGGCTTCGACCTGTACCGGTTCGAGCAAGGCGGCGCTGGCCCGTCCCGTGCGTAAACCGTTCAACTCCGTCCTGAGGGTCGAATGGGCGCCCTGCATGCGCCGCTTGAGATCGTTCAAATCGAATATTGGCAACGCCGCCATGGGACCCCGTCCGATTAATTCAGCTCGACCGAGCGGGCGCAGCGATTCGCGGCGCGCCCGCGCCCGCGCCCGTCTCTATCACAGCTCCCCGCGCGGGATACAGCGCGATTGCGGCGCGTTCGCGTCTTGTCACCGGGCCGACACACGAATCTGAGCAAAGCACGGTCAGCCTCGGCCCTAAACGGAACCCCCGCCATGTCCCGCGAGCGCGAAGACCAAGCCGCCGTTCCGGCCGCCCGGCGCTATCGCGCTCTCTTCATCTCCGATTTGCATCTGGGCACGCGCGGCTGCCAGGCGGAGATCATTCTCGATTTCCTGCGTCACAACGACGCCGACACCATCTTCCTGGTGGGCGACATCATCGACGGCTGGCGCATGCGCGCAAGTTTTTATTGGCCGCAGGCGCATAACGACGTCATCCAGAAACTATTGCGAAAGGTGAGACGTGGCGCGCGGATGATCTTCGTGCCCGGCAATCACGACGAATTCGCGCGTCAATTTGTCGGATTGTCCTTCGGCGGCGTCAAAATCGTCCGCAACGCCAAATATAAAACGGCGGACGGCAAGATTTATCTTGTCATGCACGGCGATGAATTCGATCTGGTCGTGCGTCATTCCAAATGGCTCGCCTTCTTCGGCGACTGGGCCTACGATTTCGCGATCTTCGTCAACACCCATTTCAACGCCGTCCGACGTCGGCTCGGCTTCCCCTATTGGTCTTTCTCCGCCTGGGCCAAGCTGAAGGTCAAGAACGCCGTCAATTTCATCGGCTCGTTCGAAACGGCGCTCG
>JAYVYJ010000267.1:0-17560 GCA_043784465.1 Hyphomicrobiales bacterium | reverse complement strand
GACCGGCCGCGCCATCGCGCGCATCCCGGCGAACGTCACTTTAGAACGATTTCAAACAGATTGCGGCGGTCGCCCAGGGCGCCTTCCGGAGGACTGGGGGCAGGTCGATCCCGCGACCGCCGTCGTGATGGGGGGGCTGCCTTGCCAAGGCCCCATCTTCCGCGAACATTCGGTTTAAGCAGGCCTGCTGAAAAAAGCAGCTTTGCGCGGCGACGTTAAAACTACAAGAAACGATTGGCGAGTTCGAGCGTTATTCGTGCCTGAGACATGACGCCAGGGCCGACGCGCCGTGAAAGGACTTGAACGATGATTATCCAAGCGGGCTATAAAATCAGTTTCCAATGCCCGAACTGGACGCCGATGCTGTTGCAGGGAAATGTCCATCCCTCGCGCGTCAATGATCTTCAATCGCCTGACGTGATCCAGTCGGACCCGCCGCTGCCGATGACGTCGTATTTCGATTTATACGGCAATAAGGTCACGCGCACCGACGTGCCGCCGGGAACCGTCACCTTTTACAATAGTTTTCAGATCTTCGATTCCGGCACGCCCGACGTCATGCCTGATAGCGACGTGCTGTTGCCGATCTCGCAACTTCCCGACGACGTTTTGCTATATCTCGTCTCCAGTCGCTATTGCGACAGCGACGCATTGTCGAGTTTCGCCTGGATGAAGTTCGGCGCTATCGCCGGAGGTTACTCTCGCGTCCGCGCGATCTGCGATTTCGTTCACCAGCATATCCGCTTCAGCTACCCCGAAGCTTCGCCGATCCGGAGCGCTTCCGATGCGTTGCGCGAGCAGGTCGGCGTCTGCCGGGATTTCGCCCATCTGGCCGTGGCGCTGTGCCGCGCTATGAACGTGCCCGCTCGCTATTGCACAGGCTATCTCGGCGACATCGGCGTTCCTCTCGATCCCAATCCGATGGACTTTAGCGCGTGGTTCGAGGTGTTTCTTGACGGGCGCTGGTATACGATGGACGCGCGACACAACCGCACGCGCATCGGTCGCGTCGTGATGTGCCGGGGCCGCGACGCCGCCGATGTCGCCATCACCACAGCTTTCGGCGTCGCCAATCTCGCGCTGTTCGAAGTCACCACATTGGAAGTGACCGCCTGACGGCGCTGTTCAAGCGGTCGCCTCGCGCCAGAGATCGACCAATATGGTCATGATGGCGGGGCCGAGGAACAGGCCCAGCATCCCGAACGCCTCGACTCCGCCGAGGATGCCGACGAGTACGAAGAGGAACGGCAGCCGCGTCGCGTTGCCGATGATGTAGGGCCGCACGACGTGGTCGGCGACCGTCAGTACGGCAAGCCCCGCCACGAACACGACCGCCGCCGCCCCCGCCGCGCCCTTGGCGATTAGCAGGATAGACGCCAGCGAGAACATGAAGAAGGCGCCGAACGGGATGATCGCGCCAATGGCGGTCGCGGCGCCGAGCAGCAGCGCCTGCGGCACGCCAGCGAAATAATAGACGATGGCGAGGATCAGCCCTTCGCCCAAACCCACCAGCACCAGCCCATCCACCGTGCCATGCACGGAATTGACGATGCGTCCGCCGATCTCTCGGCCCCGCGGCCCAAAGGCGCGCTCGCTGAGGCGGTCGAGCGAAGCGGAGAGACTGTCGCCGTCCCGGTACATAAAAAACAGCGCGAGGATGGTGAAAAGAAACACGACCACCCGCCGGCCCGCCGCGACGCCGACATGGCGGCTCATTTCTATCAGCGGCGCCTTGTCGAGGCCACGCACCAGACTGCGCGCGTTCGCGGGATCGCTGAGATTATCGCGCCACCACGACGCAAGGCTGGGACCGACCCACTTGAGGCCCTCGAGGTTCTCCGGCGCCGGCACGCCGTTCTTACGCGCCTCCTCGATCCAGTGCGCGGCGGCCACCCCCTCGCGCTCGGCGACCCAGCCGAGCCCGACGACCGGAGCCAGAAAGATAAGCCCGACGCCGACCGCGAACCCGATGGGCAGCGCGTGACCGTGGCCGACGCGGGCGCGAATTTTCTTGTAGAACGGCCAGGTCGCGATGGCGATGACGCCCGCCCAGCCGAGCGCGGGCAGATATTCGGAGAAGCTCCAGAGCGCGAGGACGACCACGGCGGCCCCGAAGGCGAGGCGCGCGGCGCTCTGGCGCTGGCGTTCGTCCTTCGCGACGACGGGAAAATCAGCTGGTTCGGACATGGCCTATCTCGCGGGCGGATTACCCGCGCTTTCTCAAGCCGCGCATAACGCGGCGGCGCCGATCCGTCCAGAACCGGCGCCCCGTTGCGTCCTCGCCGTCCCATGAGCTAGCTAGATCGAGATCGGGAGAACCCCTTGGCCGAAGCCTTCATCTGCGATGCGCTGCGCACGCCCATCGGCCGCTACGGCGGCGCGCTCAGTTCCATCCGCGCCGACGACCTCGCCGCCGCGCCTCTGGCCGCTCTGAAGGCCCGCCACGGACAGGCCGATTGGGAGGCGCTCGACGACGTAATCTATGGCTGCGTCAATCAGGCGGGCGAGGACAACCGCAACGTCGCGCGCATGGCGTCGCTGCTCGCGGGTCTGCCAATCTCCGCGCCCGGCGTCACCGTCAACCGTTTGTGCGGCTCGGGGCTTGAGGCTGTGGGGCAGGCGGCGCGAGCGATAAAATGCGGGGAGGGCGATTTCCTCATCGCGGGCGGCGTCGAGAGCATGACGCGCTCGCCCTTCGTCATGCCCAAGGCCGACGCCGCCTTTGCGCGGGCCAACGCGGTCTACGACACGACGATAGGCTGGCGCTTCATCAACCCGGCGATGGAGACGCGTTACGGAACCGATTCGATGCCCGAGACCGCCGACAACGTCGCCGCCGAGTTCGGAGTCGCGCGCGCCGATCAGGACGCCTTCGCCCTGCGCAGCCAGCTCCGCTGGGGCGCTGCGCACGCCAATGGACTGTTCGTCGAGGAGATCGCGCCCGTGCGCGTGCCGCGCGGCAAAGCCGAGCCGCTGGTGGTGGACCGCGACGAACACCCGCGCCCCGACATGACGCTGGAGCAACTGGCGAAGCTGAAGCCGCTTAACGGCCCCGGCAAATGGGTGACGGCGGGCAACGCTTCGGGCGTCAACGACGGCGCCGCCGCGTTGATGCTCGCCTCCGAGAAGGGCGCGGCGACCCATGGCCTGACGCCATTCGCCCGTGTGATCGGTATGGCGGCGGCGGGCGTCGCGCCGCGCGTGATGGGCGTCGGCCCCGTCCCCGCCGTGCGCAAGGTGCTCGCGCGCACGGGGCTGCGGCTCGACCAGATGGACCTGATCGAACTCAACGAAGCCTTCGCCGCGCAGGCGCTAGCGGTGATGCGAGAACTCGGCCTGCCCGACGATGCAGCCCACGTGAACCCCAACGGCGGCGCCATCGCCATCGCCATCGGCCATCCGCTGGGCGCGAGCGGCGCGCGGCTCGCGCTGACGGCGGCCTATCAACTGCGGCGACAGGGGGGGCGCTATGCGCTTTGCACCATGTGCATCGGCGTCGGGCAGGGTATTGCGCTGGTGATCGAGCGGGTGTGAGGCTTGGGCAAAAGCCCTGCTGCTATTGTGCGCATGTCGCAAACAGTGTTGTTGGCTAGACAAGAGGACGTGCGCGTCCGTCATGGCCGGGCTTGTCCCGGCCCTCCACGCGGATGTGCAAACAGATTAGTGTGATTGTTTGACTCGACGTTCGTGCAGGGTATCGTTGAAGTTCAGAAAACCAAGCTGTTGCGGGAGGCGTGGATGGCCGAGACAAGCCCGGCTATGACGGCCACCGGGTCCTATTGGTACTTGCGTTTTCTGAACGCGGCGACGTCCGTCGCGGCGAGTTTGAACCACTCGCCATTCGCGCGTCTGTCTTTGAATCGTTGATGCCAATAGGCTTCGATGCCGGACGGGTCGTCGGTGGGAATGACATGAACGAGCGTCGCTTTGTCGGGCAGCGCGATGCAAATTTCCTTGATGCGCCTTTCGATGTCGTCGCTTCGACCAATTTTGAAAAACTCGCCGGATTGAATCAGATAAACTGAGCTTTCTGACGTTTTTGCTAAGCGGATCGGTTGCTCGGATATCTTGGGCGGCAGGATTGGCAGCATGGCCGTGATATCCGCGTAGGCCGCGTCGTCTCCGGCGCGTTTCACAAGCGCGGCTATGAGATCCGCCTTTGTACCAAAATCTCGTCTCAAAACCTGATCGGTGGGGACGGACTGATCTGAGTTTCGATACATTTTCATTTCGGCTTGCGTCGGCAGTCGTCCAAAATGGCGGCAAGCGGCTACAACGCCCGTCAACACCGCCTCGGAATCGAGGCGCCCGGTCCACTCGTTCGGCGGAAACCCAGCTTCAATAAGTGCGTCGCCCCAACGCGCCCAAAACTTGCCGCGCCAATGGTGCTCGGCAATGTTGGTTTCACGTACAAATATTTTATGTCCGGGCGCCCGCCCGTCGTTCTCCCGCGCGAGTCTGCGAATCTCTCGCAGAATCTTCTCGCGCATTATTCCGCCGCCGCCTTGCGCTTCACCGGCCGACGGGCCAGCACGTCCTTCAGATACGCCCCGGTGTGGCTGGCCGGGTTCTTCGCGATCTGCTCGGGCGTGCCGACCGCCACCAACCGCCCGCCGCCGTCGCCTCCCTCCGGCCCCATGTCGAGCACCCAGTCGGCGGTCTTGATGACCTCCAGATTGTGCTCGATCACCACCATCGTGTTGCCCTGATCAACCAGTTCATGCAGCACTTCGAGCAGTTTGGCGACGTCGTGGAAGTGCAGCCCCGTCGTCGGTTCGTCGAGGATGTAGAGCGTGCGCCCGGTCGAGCGGCGCGACAATTCCTTGGCGAGTTTGACGCGCTGCGCTTCGCCCCCCGAGAGCGTCGTCGCCTGCTGGCCGACCTTCACGTAAGACAGCCCCACGCGCTTCAGCGTCTCCATCTTGTCGCGGATGGCGGGCACGGCCTTGAACAATTCCGCCGCCTCCTCGACCGTCATGTCGAGCACGTCGGCGATGGACCTGTCCTTGTAGCGCACCTCCATCGTCTCGCGGTCGTAGCGCCTGCCCTTGCAGATGTCGCATGTGACGTAGACGTCGGGCAGAAAGTGCATCTCGATCTTGATGACGCCGTCGCCCTGGCACGCCTCGCAGCGCCCGCCCTTGACGTTGAACGAGAAGCGCCCCGGTTGATAGCCGCGCTGCTTGGCCTCGGGCAGTTGGGCGAACCAGTCGCGGATCGGCGTGAAGGCGCCGATATAGGTGGCGGGATTCGAGCGCGGCGTGCGGCCAATGGGCGACTGGTCGATCTCGATGACCTTGTCGATGGCGTCCATGCCGTCGATGCGCTCGTGCGGCGCGGCGGGGTCGCTGGCGCCGTTGAGATGGCGCGCGATGCTCTTGTAAAGCGTGTCGATCACCAGCGTGGACTTGCCGCCGCCCGACACGCCGGTCACGCAGGTGAACAGCCCCAGCGGTATCGCCGCGTCCACGCCCTTGAGATTGTTGCCGCGCGCGCCGACGATTCTTAACTCGCGATCCGGCTGCGCCTTGCGCCGCTTGCTGGGGATCGCGACGAAGCGCTCGCCGGTCAAATAATGGCCGGTGAGCGAATTCGGGTTCGCCTTCACCGCCTCCGGCGTGCCGTGCGCGACGATCTCGCCGCCATGCACGCCTGCGCCGGGGCCGACGTCAACCACGTAATCGGCGGCCAGGATCGCGTCCTCGTCATGCTCGACGACGATGACCGTGTTGCCGAGATCGCGCAGCCGGCGCAACGTGTCGAGCAACCGGGCGTTGTCGCGTTGATGCAGGCCGATGGACGGCTCGTCCAGCACATAGAGCACGCCCGTCAGCCCCGAGCCGATCTGGGAAGCGAGCCGAATGCGCTGGCTCTCGCCGCCCGACAGCGTACCCGAGGCGCGCGACAGGTTGAGATAATCGAGGCCGACGTCGCGCAGGAATGTGAGCCGGTCGACGATCTCTTTCAGGATACGCTGCGCGATCTCGTTGCGCTTGGCGTCGAGCTTCTTGGGCAGGCCCCTGGCCCATTCGACGGCATGGGCGACCGAGAGATTGCTGACCTCGCCGATGTGCCGGTTGTCGATCTTGACCGCCAGCGCCTCGGGCTTCAGGCGAAAACCCTTGCACGCGTCGCAGGGCGTCGCGCTCATGAAGCGCTCGATGTCCTCGCGCGACCACTCGCTCTCCGTTTCCTTGTGGCGCCGCTCCAAATTGGTGACGACGCCCTCGAACGGCTTGTTGACCTCATAAGACCGCATGCCATCGTCGTAGGCGAAGCGCACGTCCTCGCCCCGGGAGCCGAAAAGGATGATGTCGCGCACCTTTGGCGGCAACTCGCTCCACGGCTTGTCGAGCCGGAATTTATAATGCCGCCCGAGCGCCTCCAACGTCTGCAAATAATAGGGCGAGGACGATTTCGCCCACGGCGCGACCGCTCCCCGTTTTAGCGTCAGTTTGGCGTCGGGCACGACGAGTTCCGCGTCGACGGTGAGATGGCTGCCCAGACCCGCGCAAGACGGGCAGGCGCCGTGCGGGGAGTTGAACGAAAACAGTCGCGGCTCAATTTCCTCGATCGTGAAGCCCGAGACGGGGCAGGCGAATTTGGATGAGAACGTCACGCGCTCGGGCGTCTTGGCGCCTTCCGCAACGTCTGCGAATTCGACGTAAGCGAGGCCGTCCGCCAGTTCCAGCGCGGTCTCGAAACTCTCGGCGAGGCGGCTCGCGATGTCGGGGCGCACGGCGATGCGGTCCACCACGACGTCGATGTCGTGCTTGAACTTCTTGTCGAGCGCGGGCGCATCGGCGATCTCGTAGAACTCGCCGTCGATCTTCACGCGCTGGAAGCCGCGCTTCATGAACTCGGCGATCTCTTTGCGATATTCGCCCTTGCGGCCACGCACGACGGGGGCGAGCAGATAAAGCCGGGTACGCTCGGGGATCGCCAGCACGCGGTCGACCATTTGGCTGACGGTTTGGCTCTCGATGGGCAGGCCGGTGGCGGGCGAATAGGGCACGCCGACGCGCGCCCACAGCAGGCGCATATAATCGTGGATCTCCGTGACGGTGCCGACCGTCGAGCGCGGGTTCTTCGAGGTGGTCTTCTGCTCGATGGCGATGGCCGGCGACAGGCCGTCGATCTGATCGACGTCTGGCTTCTGCATCATCTCCAGAAATTGCCGAGCGTAGGCCGACAGCGACTCGACATAACGACGCTGGCCTTCCGCATAGATCGTGTCGAAGGCTAGCGAGGATTTGCCCGAGCCCGACAGCCCCGTGAACACGACGAGCTTGTCGCGCGGTATGGTCAGATCGACATTCTTGAGATTATGTTCGCGCGCGCCGCGAATGACGATGGCGCGACCGTCGAAAACGGACGGCGCGACGCGGGCTGGGGGCTTGCTCGCCATGAAGACCTTGAGGTGACGAATCGTCCGAGGGGGCTTGCGCCGGACGTGCGTCGAGGTTAGAACGAAATGAGAACAGAAGCCAGCGCCCCTAGCCTATTTAGTGCGAAGCCGGCCTGAGCCCAATGCCCCGCTGTGGACAAGTGACAAGGCGGCCCTTCCCTTCCGCGACGGGGAGGAGGAGGAAGGCCGCAGAGAGATCGAGGAGAGCCACATGGCGGGCGTCAACAAAGTCATCCTGGTCGGCAACCTGGGTAAAGACCCCAAGGTTGCAAGCTTGCCTTCGGGCGATCGAGTCGTATCGTTCACGCTCGCGACTTCCGAGACGTGGAAAGACAAGAACACCGGTGAGCGGCGTGAGAAAACCGAATGGCACAACGTGGCCATCTTTAATGAAAATATCGGACGCGTCGTCGAGCAATATTGCAAGAAGGGCTCGAAAGTCTATCTCGAAGGGCAAATTCAGACCCGTAAATACAACGATCAGGCGGGCGCCGAAAAATACATCACCGAAATCGTGTTGCAGAGGTTCCGCGGCGAATTGACGCTGCTAGACTCGCGCAGCGGCGGCGAGGGTCGCGAGAGTTTTGGCGGCGAGGACCGGGCGCCGGGCTTTGGCCGCGCGTCGCCCGCCGAGCGTCGGCCCGCAATGGCCCCTGCGGGCGGCGGCGGCGGCGGCGGCGAGTTTCACGACGACGACATTCCGTTCTAATCGGTGATCGCTGGGCCGGCGTCGTTCGTAGTCGCGAGGCACCCGGTTGAACTGCGCATAGCCTGCGAGCGTAAATGCCCCTCGATCCGAATATCGTCCTCACCACCATCGACGGCCGGGACGTTCGCTTAGCCGATTACGCCGACAAGGCCCTGCTGGTGGTCAATGTCGCGAGCAAATGCGGATTCACCCCGCAATACAAGGGGTTGGAGGCGTTGCAGCGGCAGTTCGGCGAACGGGGTTTTGCGGTGTTGGGGTTTCCCTGCGACCAGTTTGGCCATCAGGAGCCGGGCGACGAGGCCCAGATCAAGTCTTTTTGCACGATGAACTATGACGTCTCGTTCCCGATGTTCGCCAAGGTCGCAGTCAACGGGCCCGAGACGCATCCGTTGTTTCAGGCGTTGAAGAAGGCGGCGCCGGGGCTGCTGGGGTCGCAGGGCGTAAAGTGGAATTTCACCAAATTCCTGATCGGTCGCGACGGCGAGGTGCGCCGCCGCTATGCGCCGGTAGAAGCGCCGGCCGCGATCGCGGGCGATGTGGAGAAGGCGCTGTCGGCGCCATAGACGTGCATGAAGATGTCGACCGCGCGATCGACCGTCTGCGCGATGGTTTCGGGCGTGGCCGCCTCGGTCACGCCGAACAGGCAGGCCCCGAAGACGCCGGACTTGCACAGATCGATGAACTGCCGCGCTGCGATGCGCCCATCCTCGAAATTCAGCAGGCCCGCACGCCGCCAGTTTTCCAGCCGCTCCGCCAGCCGCGTCTCGCCGTAGTAGGGGCCGGACTCGTAGAACGCGCGGCCCAGCCGGGGAAATTTGCCCGTGGCGGCGATGACGATGCGCACCTGCGCCATCATCTCGGGCTGCGTCATCAACGTGAGGAGACTACGCCCAAATACGGCGAGCGGCGCGCGCGGGTCCGCAGCGCCTTCGGGGATGACCAGCCGCTCGGCTTGCTGCTTACGGTCCTCGCGGATCAGGGCCTCGAACAGAGATTCCTTGGATTCGAAATAGACATACAGCGTCCCCTTCGAAACGCCTGCGACGCGCGCGATGTCGTTCATGCTGGCGCCGTCAAAGCCGTCAGCGAGAAACACGCGCCGGGCGCCGTCGAGAACCTGCCGGCGCTTGGCGGGTTCGACTTCGCAGACCGGCGTCGCCGCCAGCATATCCGCGTCCATCCCCGTTCCCCTTCCGGGTTACCACGTCCCTGACCGAACCGTTCAGTACCGTCTTGAATTATCTTTGCGGTCGCTATATGTCAATCGTGTTGACCGAACGGTTCGGTCGGGATCATGACTATGGCTCAAGACGCCGTCGCCGCCTCCCCCGCCTTCGCACGCGCCGCCGGAGCGCCGCCCTTGGCGCCGGTGAAAGCCAAGCGCTCGGTCCGTCGTTTCATTCTGCCGCTCGTGGCGCTCGCGGGCGTGGGATATGGCCTCCACTACGCCCATTATTATTTCACCGAGGGAAGATTCCTCGTCTCGACCGACGACGCCTATGTCGGCGCCAGCGTGGTGATCATTTCGCCCAAGATCGCCGGCTATGTCGTCGAGGTTCCGGTCAAGAACAATCAGGAAGTCCATGCTGGCGACGTGCTCGCGCGCATCGACGGCGGCGATTACCAGTTGGCCGTCGAGGCGGCCAAGGCGAAGGTCGCGACGCAAGACGCCGCCATCGCTCGCATCGGCCGTCAAATCGAAGCGCAGCGCGCCACCGTCGCGCAGGCGGAGGCGCAGGTCGGCAGCGCCCGGGCGTCATCCGAGAGCGTCGCTGCGGACCAGATCCGCGCCTCGCTGGAGTTCGACCGCGCCCAGAAGCTCGCGCAGACCAGCTTTGGCTCGCAGCAGCGGCTGGAACAGGCGACCGCCGACGCCAAGCGCACTGTCGCCGCCACGAACGGCGCGCAATCCGCGCTCGCCTCCTCGCAGGCGCAACTGGCCTTCGCCAAGGCCAACGTCGACGTGCTGCAAAGCCAGCGCACAGAGGCCGAGCGCACCCGCGCGGAACTCATGAACGCGGTTCAGCGCGCCGACCGCGATCTCAGCTTCGCCGAGATTCGCGCTCCGTTCGACGGCGTGGTCGGCAACAAAGCGGTCGAGATCGGGCAATTCGCCCAGCCGGGCCAGCGCTTGATGGCGGTTGTGCCGCTCGACAGGGTTTACGTCGACGCCAATTTCAAGGAAACCCAGCTCGGGCCGATCAAGCCGGGCCAGAGGGTCGAGGTGTCGGTGGATGCGCTCGGCGGCCAGACGATAGAGGGCGTCGTGCGTTCCGTCGCGCCCGCCTCGGGCTCGCAATTCTCGCTGCTGCCGCCCGACAACGCCACCGGTAATTTCACGAAGATCGTGCAGCGCGTGACCGTGCGAATCGGCTTCGACGCGGAGACGATCCGCGCCCATGTGCTCCGGCCCGGTTTGTCGGTGGTCGCCGCCATTCGCACGCGCGACGAAACGCAACCTCGGCCGACGCTGCTGGGTTTGCTTGGCTTTCAGGGCTTCACCCTTGAACGGCTGCGCACCCGCATGGCCGGCGCGCTCGGGCTTGACAAGAGCCGCCCGTGAGCGCGGTCGCCGAGCCGTCCGTCGCAAGCGAGCGTTTCGACAAGCGCAGGCTCGTCGCGTTCATCTTCATGGTGTTTGGAATGTTCATGGCGATTCTGGACATCCAGATCGTCTCGGCGTCTTTGAGCCAAATTCAGGCGGGCCTGTCGGCCAGCCAGGACGAGGTGACCTGGGTTCAGACGTCGTATCTGGTCGCCGAGGTCATCATGATCCCGCTGTCGGGCTTCCTGTCGCGGATGCTCTCGACGCGCATCGTATTCACCGTTTCCGCCGCAGGCTTCACCGCGATGAGCCTGATCTGCTCGACCGCCTCTTCCATCGAGGAGATGATCGTCTGGCGCGCGCTTCAGGGCTTCATCGGCGGCGGCATGATCCCGACCGTGTTCGCCTCCGCCTACACGATCTTCCCGCGCTCCAAGATGCCCATCGTCGCCCCGATCATCGGCCTCGTGGCGACGCTGGCGCCCACCATCGGGCCGACGATCGGGGGCTATCTGACGGATCTGTTCTCCTGGCATTGGCTGTTTCTGGTCAATATCCTGCCGGGCGTCGTCGTAACGGTCGCCGCCTGGATGCTGATCGATTTCGACAAGCCGGATTGGTCCTTGTTGCCGCGCTTCGACTGGACGGGCCTCGCCGCAATGGCGGGTTTCCTCGGCGCGATGGAATATGCGCTGGAAGAGGGGCCTTCCAAGGACTGGCTGGAGAGCCCGCCGGTCGCGGCCGCCATCGTCGTCTCCGGGGTCAGCGCGCTGGTGTTCTTCTGGCGGGCGTTCACCGCGCCGCAGCCCATCGTCGATCTCGGCGCGTTTCGCGACCGGAATTTCTGGACCGGCTGCGCGCTATCCATGGTGCTGGGGGTGGGGCTCTACGGGCTAACCTACATCTATCCCGTCTATCTGGCGTCGGTTCGCGGCTACACGCCGCTGATGATCGGCGAGACGATGTTCGTCACCGGCGTCTGCATGTTCCTCACCGCGCCGATTTCGGGCCGGTTGATGAGCATCGTCGATCCGCGTATCATGATCGCCATCGGGTTCTCCGGCTTCGCGGTCGGCGCTTATCTGGCGTCCGACATCACGTCCGACTGGGATTTCTACGAATTGCTCGTACCGCAGATTTTTCGCGGCGTGTCGATGATGCTGTGCATGGTGCCCATCAACAATCTGGCCCTGGGCACGATTTCGCCCGCCCGGATCAAGAACGCCTCGGGCTTGTTCAACCTGACCCGAAACCTTGGCGGCGCCATCGGGCTCGCCCTCATCAACACTGTCCTCGACAAGCGCATGGACCTGCATCTGGAGCGGCTGCGCGAGGCGACGATCTGGGGCCGCAACGTGGTCGAAGACACGATGACCACGCTGACCGGCGCATTCGCCGCGCGCGGGTCCGACGCGACTTACGCGGCCACCAAACAGATGGCGCTGATGGTGCGCCGGCAGGCCGAGGTGATGGCGCTGGGCGATGTGTTCCTTTGCATCGCCGCGATCTATGTCGGCGCGCTGTGGCTCACCGCGCTGATGCGCCGGCCGGCGATGGCGGGCGGGGGCGGCGGCGGTCACTAGGGCCGCTTCCGGCCAGCCCAGCGCAAGTCGTACGGCTCAAGACGGCCCGATCCCCCTTTGGAGACGGGTCCGCATGACCAAATTTCCCGAGACGGCCGCGCTCGCGGCGGGTCGCTTCGCGCCCGCCACCCACGGGGTCGCGCTCGATAAATCGTTCTTCTCGCTGGACAGCCAGGCGGGCCGAGCGGTCGTGCTGCTGTTGGTGGGGCGGTTGCCGCTCGCCGAAGCGCACGAGGCGCTCGCGGCCTTGCAACGGGATGCGCATGCTTTCGCCGCCTGCGGCGTCGATCTGGTTGCGCTCGTCGAATGGGAAGCGCCCTGCGCGACGCAATATTGTCAGACCGAGGCGCCGGACATACGCATAGCGTTCTCGCGGGCCGACGTTTTCGCAGGCTGGGGCTTTCCACATCGCCGCCCGGCGCTGGTGGCGCTCGATCGGGGGGGGCGGCTCGTCGGTCCGCCCCTGGTCGCGTCTCCCGCCGCCGTCGCGGTCCATCTGGCCGCGCTCACGGCGCGTCCGCATGAAGCCGCCTTCGACGATTCCCTTCCCGCGCCGGTGCTGATCGTTCCCGATGTCCTCAGCGCCTCGCTCTGCCGCGAATTGATCCAGCATTTCGACGCCGGGCGGTCTACGTTTGGTGGCATGGCCTCAGTCGGGGCGGACGGGGCGGCCGTCCACAAGATCGACGCGGGCAAGAAGCACCGCTACGATCTCGTGCTGGGCGCCGGGGACCCCTACCTCTCACTGGTGTTGAGCGGCGTCGTCTCGCGCTGCGTGCCGGAGATCGCGCGCGCGTTTCACGTCGACATCGCCCATACCGACCGCATCCTGCTGGCGCGCTACGACGAATCGGGCGGTTATTTTCGCCGCCATCGCGATAATGCCGCCCCCAGCGTCGCGTTCCGTCAGTTCGCGCTGAGCCTAAACCTTAACGACGATTACGACGGCGGGCATCTGCTGTTTCCCGAATATAACGACCGCCGCTATCGCCCACCCGCTGGCGCCGGGGTGGTGTTCTCGTGTTCGCTGTTGCATGAGGCGGCGTCGGTGACGCGCGGGCGGCGTTATTGCGCCCTGACGTTCCTGCACGACGCGGCCGCGCAGGCGCGCTGGATGAGCACGAGCCGGCGCGCGTCTTGACCTCGCGCGGCTGCACTGATAGCCCGAAGAAAATCGTAGATTTCTGAAAGGTTTGGCTAATGGCGGCGAGGCTGCACGAGGGCGATTTGCCGGAAGGCTGGGTGAGCGGTCCGGCCGTCGCCATCGACACCGAGACGATGGGGCTCGTCACCGGCCGCGACCGGCTGTGCGTCGTGCAACTGAGCCGGGGCGACGGCGCCGCCGACGTGGTGCGGATCGCGCCGGGCCAGCGTGAAGCGCCGCGTCTGGCCGCGCTGCTGGACGATCCTCAGGTGGTCAAGCTGTTCCATTACGGCCGGTTCGACATGGCCTCGATGGCGACTGCGTTCGGCGTCATGGCGGCGCCGGTCTATTGCACCAAGATTGCCTCCAAGCTGGCGCGCACCTACACCGACCGGCACGGTCTCAAGGATCTGGTCAAGGAACTGCTGGGCGTCGAGATCTCCAAGCAGCAGCAAAGCTCCGACTGGGGCGCGCCGACGCTGAGCGAGGCGCAGGTCGCCTATGCGGCGTCCGACGTGCTCTACCTGCACGCGCTGCGCGAGAGGCTCGACGCGATGTTGACCCGCGAAGGCCGCGACGCCCATGCCCGCGCCGCTTTCGCCTATCTGCCCGACCGCGTGCGCCTCGACCTCGCCGGCTTCGAGGCGACGGACATTTTCTCGCATGCTTCGCCCTGAGAGGCGTCCTCGTCACTTGTGCAGACAGGTGACGACCGCCTTGGCGCCTTCGGCGGGGCAGACCGCCCCGCTAAGGTCGGCGATATGGGGGCTGGAGTCGCCGCCAACGCAATAGGCGGAGATCATTGTCTCGTCGGTCGCGCAATAGGCGTGCGCGTCGCCGGTGACGACCCGCAGAGAGGCGCCGGGCGGGCCTTGCGCGCCGCCTTCGCCGGACTCGCCTTTCGCGCCGGCCGCGCCCGTTTCACCGCGCGGACCCGGCAGGCCCGGAGCGCCCGTTTCGCCTCTTTCCCCGCTTGCGCCCGCGTCGCCACGCGGCCCCTGCGGGCCTGCGTCGCCTTGCGTCCCGATGCCGCCTTTTGCGCCGGTCTGCCCGCTCAGTCCCTGCGGGCCGGGTTGGCCTTGCGCGCCGACGTCGCCCTTGTCGCCTTTAGGGCCGGTCTCGCCGCTCGGTCCCTGCGGGCCGGGATGGCCTTGCGGGCCGACGTCGCCCCTGTCGCCTTTGGATCCGGCTTCGCCGCTCGGACCCTGCGGGCCAGGTTCACCTTGCGCGCCGCTGTCCCCCTTCGCCCCGAGTTCGCCCTTCGGGCCCGGAACGCCAGCGTCGCCGCGCGTACCCTGTGGCCCGGATTCGCCTTGAGGTCCGGCTTCGCCGCGATCCCCCTTGTCGCCCGCTGGACCTGTCGGACCTGCGGGACCCTGCGGCCCCGCCTCGCCCTTGAGACCGGGGGCGCCGGATTCGCCCTTGGGACCCGCCAAACCTGCCGCGCCCGGCGCGCCAGGGTCTCCCTTCGGGCCTATCTCGCCTTTGCCGCCCGGTTCGCAGGCCGCGACGGCCAAAAGCGCGCAGAGCGCCGCCGTCCTGATCCCGATGCGCAATCCGTTTCCCCCGCCCTGAACGCCGCTCGCGCCAGCTTAATTCAAGGTCGCGAGTTTCCCAACGTCACTTATGAGCTGTGGCGACACCGGTCCCTGAGAGACCGGGAACGCTCCCAAGTCTGGCGGGCGTCGGGCGAAGGCGCCGCGAGGTCAGGGCGCCGGTGCGGCGGCGCCGCTGAGTTGCAACGGCGGGGGGGCATGCGCAGGCGTCGCGATCAGCGCCGCGGCGACTTCGCGCTTGCCGCGTGCGGACAGAAAAGCCGCCGCCGCATTGCGCTCGCCATCGCTCGCATTGGCGATGTCCTTGACTTCAAGTTCGTGAATCCAGGCGTCCTTCGGCGATTTCGCCGACAAAGCCGCCATGCTGAGCCACATCAGGCCGCGGGCGGCCTGACGCGGCACGCCGTCGCCGCGAAACAGCATGTGGCCCAGCACCGCCTGCGCGTCGCGATGGCCCTTCTCGGACGCGAGGCCCAGCCATTTGGCGGCGCGCAGCTTGTCCTTGTCGAGCCCGCCGGCCCCCTCGATAAACATGCGCGCCAGATGATATTGCCCGTCCGCGTCGCCGAACCGCGTCGCGGCGATCTCGAACAATTCCACCGCCCGCTCAGGGTCAGGCTTAATCGCGCTGCCGGGGATGCCGTTGAGATTGTAAACGCCGACCTGCACGAAGGCGTTGGCGACGGCGGTCAGAGAGCGCTGGTCGCTGTCGTCTTCGTCAAAACGCTCCACGAGCTGGTCGAAATACTTGTAGGCCAGCAGATCGTTGCGCGGCACCAACTCACCGGCGGCGTAGATGGAGCCCAGCTTCCATTGCGCGAGCGGCTCGCCGCCCTCGGCGGCGTAGGTGAGCGCCTTTACGGAAGATTGAGCGTCGCCCGCATGCAGGTCGTCGACGCCGATGCGCAGCGCCTCGCGAGCGTTCTTGTAGGTGCGGCCGGGCACGATCTTCTGGTCGGCGGGCGTCGTCGAGCCGTCGAGCGCCGAGGCCGGGGCGCTCAACAGGGCGACGGTAAGTCCGAAGCTGGCGATGCCCAACGCCGCCTTCGCCAGTCTTCGCGCAAACGTACCCGCCGACATTCCCAACAATCCGATCCCAATTCGCACGGGCCAGGGTCCCCTTCGCCGCGCGCAACGGCCCCCGCCGCCTGTACATGATCCAAATAAAGCGCGGGGTTTATGGCGCAATCGCGGCGCGGAGGAAGGCCAAGTTGGGCGCCCGAAACTTGGGGGCCCGATGTGGCGCAAATGCCACTTGGCGGGGTCGGGCGTTTACAAAGTTTCAAGCCGCGCGCGGGCGGCGGCGAGCTTGCTGGCGCGCGCCTGCGAAGCCTCGCGGCGCTCTTTGTTTTCCTCGACGATCTCTTCCGGCGCGCGCGCCACGAAATCGGCGTTGGCGAGCTTGGCGTCCACTTTGGCGATCTCGGCCCGCTCCTTCTCGATCTCCTTGTCGAGCCGAGCCCGTTCGGCGTCGAAATCGACGAGGCCGGCGAGCGGCAGCGCCGCCTGCACGTCGCGGATCAGAATTGACAACGACCCCGGAGGGGCGTCGTCCACGACGCCGACGTCTTCGATGCGCGCGAGGCGCACCAGCGTCGGGCGCCAGCGCGCGAGGTAGCCTGCCGTCTTTGCCGACGGCGCCACCAGCGCCAGCCGAAGGGGCGCGCCGCCAGGAATTGACATTTCGGAGCGGATCGAGCGGATCGCCTCGATGAGTTCGACGACGAAGCCGATCTCCGCCTCCGCCTCGGGGTCGGCGGGAAGATCAAGCGTCGGCCATTCGCTCAGGGTCAGAGGCACGCTACGCGCGGGGCCGGCCAAGCCCTTGATCGTCCAAAGCTCCTCGGTGAGGAACGGCATGAACGGGTGCAGCATCGCGTAAGCCAGATCGAGCACATGGGCGATGGTGGCCCGGGTCTCCGCCTTGTCGGCGTCGGTCGCCTCGCCTTGCAGCACGGGCTTGGCCAGTTCCAGGCACCAGTCGCACAGCACGCTCCAGACGAAGCGGTAAGCGGCGTTGGCGGCGTCGTTGAAGCGGTAGTCCACGATCGAGCGTGACACCTCGCCTAACGCGACGCGGGCCTCGCCGAGAATCCAGCGGTTGAGCGGATCTCGCGCCGTCGCGGGGTTGAAGCCCTCGACGCGGGCGCAACCGTTCATCTCGGCGAAACGCGAGGCGTTCCAGAGCTTTGTCGCGAAATTGCGATACCCTTCGACGCGCGGGATCGCCAATTTGATGTCGCGCCCCTGCGCGGCCATCGCCGCGAGCGTGAAGCGCAGGGCGTCGGCGCCGTATTCGTCGATGAGGCTCAGCGGATCGACGACGTTGCCCTTCGACTTGGACATTTTCGCGCCCTTCTCGTCGCGGACGAGGGCGTGGATGTAGACGTCGCGGAAGGGGACCTGCTTCTCGAAGTGCAGGCCCATCATCATCATGCGGGCGACCCAAAAGAAGATGATGTCGAAGCCCGTTACGAGAACGCTGGTCGGATAGAAACGCTTCATCTCCCGCGTCGCGTCGGGCCAGCCGAGCGTCGAGAACGGCCACAAGGCGGACGAGAACCAGGTGTCGAGCACGTCCTCGTCCCTGACGATGAAGCCTTCGCACTTGGCCG
>JAYVYJ010000266.1:0-31410 GCA_043784465.1 Hyphomicrobiales bacterium | reverse complement strand
TTTGGTGAACGAGCCGAATACGGCGCGGTAGTCCATCTCCTGAAAAGCGCCGCGCCCGCGCATGCCGCGCTCGACCTGGCCGACGAACAGGATCATCGGGGCGGAATCGTGCTCGGCGATGTGGATTCCGTGGGCGGCGTTGGTGGCGCCGGGACCGCGCGTGACGAAGCATATGCCGGGACGGCCCGTCAGCCTTCCCGCCGCGCTCGCCATCATCGCGGCGCCCGCCTCCTGGCGGCAGATCGTCACATGCACGCCCGAATCGTAGAGCGCGTCGAGGGCGGCGAGGTAGGATTCGCCGGGCACGCAATAGACTTGGTTCGCCCCCTGTTTGACGAGCTGGTCGACGAGAATGTGTCCGCCGATGCGGGAAGCGAAGTCGGTCATGAGCGGTGGTTTGGCAGGTCGGGACGGCGAATTCAATCGCGCGCGGCCAGTCATCTCCGCGGATGGTTGAGACGTAACAGAACGGATTCCCCGCGCGAATGGGGACGAAATCAGGAGAATCGCCCCATGCTCGACCGCCGCACCCTTCTGGCCGCCCTCGCGGCCTTTGCGCTCGCGCCTTCGCTAGGCTTCGCGTTCGAAGTCCAGCCTTACGACGCCGCCAAGGCGGACGCCGCCATCAAAGCGGGCAAGGCGGTCGTCCTGCATGTCTACGCCGACTGGTGCCTGCAGTGCCACGCGCAGAAGTCGATCCTCGAAACGTTAAAGACGACAGGGACTTACGACAATATCGCGTTCTTCCGCGTCGGCTATGACGATCAAAGGGACATCGTGACCAATCTCAAATGTTCGCGTGCGACCGTCATCGCCTACAAGGGCGGCAAGGAGGTCAAACGTATGTCGTGGGGGATGTCCACGGAATCGGTGGAAGAGGTGTTGAAGGCGGCCGAATGAGACTGAGCGCGTGACCACGCTCGCCCTCTCGTTCCTCGCGGGGCTTTTGACGATTCTGAGCCCCTGCGTCCTTCCGCTGGCGCCCATTATCGTGGCGGCGAGCCGGGCCCGCGGGTTTGCGGGGCCGTTGGCGCTCGCGGGCGGGCTCGCCGTCAGCTTCGGGCTTGTGGGCGGGGCGCTGGCGGCGGCAGGGGTCGAGGCGGGCGACAGCGCCGTTTTGCGCGGCGTCTCCGCCGTTCTGCTGGTGGGGGCGGGCGCAGCGATGCTGTCGCCGGCGTTACAGGCGGGACTCGAGCGGGGGCTGGCCCCCCTGGCGCAGGCGGGCGGCCTTTGGGAACGCAGGTTGCCAGCCGGGCTGATCGGCCAGTTCGGGCTTGGCGCGCTTCTGGCGCTGGCCTGGGCGCCTTGCGCGGGGCCGACGCTGGGCGCGGCCTTCGCGCTGGCCGCCGGGGCCGGGTCGCGCGGCTTCGCAATGCTGGCGATGGCGGTTTATGCGCTGGGCGCGGCGGCGGCGCTGCTGGCGGCGGGGTTTGGCGTGGGTAGGCTGGCGGCGCTGGGGCGAGCGCGCACGCGGGCTTTCGCCCACGCGGGGCGGCTTGTCTTTGGCGTCGCGCTCGTGGCGGTCGGCGTCGGCGTTCTGACGGGCCTTGACCATCGCGCGGAGGCGTGGGCGATCTCGACCATGCCCAACTGGCTGACGTCATTTGCGACGCAGCTTTGACATGTGTTGAAGGTCACCACATTTTTAACCTGGACAGGACATTTTTCGATCCGTGTCGCCGTTCGACGCTCCGGCTTCTGCGTTAAGAAGACGGGCGCCCCGGCCACGCGGCGCGACCGACTGCAAGGAATTGCCCCTGATGCGTACGACAGCTTTTCTTCGTGCCGGCGTTCTCGCCGCCGGCATCCTCGCCGCCCCGTCGGCGTTCGCCTACATGACGTATCCGACGTCGCCGAGTTATCCGTCCACGGCGAATTCGTATTCGTCGCGCCCGATGGCCTCGTCGATCCCGCGCGAGACGGTCTCCTACTTTGGCCCGCAGGCGCCGGGAACCATCGTCATCTCGACCTCGGAGCGCCGGCTATATCTGGTGCTTTCCGACCATTCGGCGCTCAAATATGGGGTCGGCGTCGGGCGACAAGGTTTCACCTGGTCGGGCGTCACCCGCGTCGCCATGAAAAAGGAATGGCCGGACTGGACGCCGCCGGCCGCGATGCTGAGGCGCCGGCCCGACCTGCCACGTTACATGAAGGGCGGCATCGAGAACCCGCTGGGGGCGCGCGCGCTGTACCTGGGCGCCTCGGAATTTCGCATCCACGGCTCCAACGAGCCCGAGACGATCGGGCAGGCGGTGTCGTCAGGCTGTATCCGCATGACCAACGACGACGTCAAGGATCTCTACGAGCGCGTGCCGGTGGGCTCGAAAGTGATCGTCGAGAACTGACGCCGTCCGCGCCCTTGCGGGGTATGCTCCCCCCACTCCGCAGGGGCGCGCCGCTTCGATATGCTTTTTGAAGCATAACGCTATTTCCCTTTCTTTCGCGGCTCGCTGTTCCTAAGTAAGGGGTATGAGTACCGCGTCTCTCGTCGACCCCTTTGGCCGCGCCATCACCTATATCCGGGTGTCGGTGACGGATCGTTGCGACTTTCGCTGCGTCTATTGCATGTCGGAGGACATGACGTTCCTGCCCAAGCGCGACCTGCTGTCGCTGGAGGAGCTGGATCGGCTGTGCTCGGCTTTCGTGGGGCTGGGAACCCGTAAGATCCGGGTGACGGGCGGCGAGCCGCTGGTGCGGCGCGGGATCATGACCCTGTTCCGCTCGCTCTCGCGCCATATCGGCTCGGGCGCGCTTGACGAACTGACCGTCACCACCAACGGCTCGCAGCTTGCCCGCTATGCACAGGAATTGCGCGATTGCGGCGTCGAGCGCGTGAACGTGTCGCTCGACACGCTCGATCCCGCCAAATTCCGCAAAATCACGCGCTGGGGCGATTTCGACGGGGTGACCAAGGGGCTGGACGCAGCCGATCGGGCGGGGCTGAATGTCAAGATCAACGCCGTCGCGCTCAAGGGGGTCAATGACGCGGAGGCGGGCGACATGGTCGCCTGGGCGCATGGGCGCGGCTACGACATGACTTTCATCGAGGTGATGCCGCTGGGCGAGACGGGGCAAGAGCGGTTCGATCAATATCTGCCGCTGACGGAATTGCGCGAAACGCTCGCGCGCCGCTTCACGCTGGAGCCTTCGCTCTACGCCACCGGCGGCCCCGCGCGCTATTTCAACATCAAGGAGACGGGCGGGCGGCTGGGCTTCATTACGCCGCTGACCCATAATTTCTGCGAAGGCTGCAACCGCGTGCGCGTGACCTGCACCGGAACGCTTTACATGTGCCTGGGCCAGGAGGACGCGGCGGACTTGCGCGCACCGCTGCGCCGCTCGGAGAGCGACGAACCGCTGGAGGCGGCGATCCGCGCGGCTATCGCGCGAAAGCCCAAGGGCCACGATTTCCTGATCGAGCGGGATGGCGCGCATTCCTCGACCCGCCGCCACATGAGCGTCACGGGCGGCTAGCGGGGCGCGCTTTGGCGCCTTATATCTGGTTTGCAGCGGGGCCTTGACCCCCGCGATCTACAGGTGACCCATGGCCGACGCACGCGCTACCATCGAAAAGCTCATCAACGACAATCCCGTGGTCGTGTTCATGAAGGGAACGCCGCAGTTCCCGCAATGCGGCTTCTCCGGCCGCGTCGTGCAGATTATGGAGCACGTCGGCGCGCCCTTCATCGGCGTCAACGTGCTGGAGGACGCCGACATTCGCCAGGGCGTCAAGGATTTCGCCAACTGGCCGACGATCCCGCAGATTTACGTGAAGGGCGAGTTCCTCGGCGGCGCCGATATCGCCATGGAGATGTTCCAGTCGGGGGAACTGGCTCAGGCGCTGAAGGACGCGGGCGTCGCCTTGAAGGCGACGGCCTGAGGTTGCGGGGCGCGGCGACGCCGCGCCTTACAAAGTCCAGTCTTCGACTTTCAGGTCGGAGACTCGGTTTAACTTTCTCGCATGAGCGGTCACGATCGTAAGGGCGCGCGTCTTTCCTTGGCCCGTGACGAGTTTGTCGTAGGGGCCAATGGGCTTCTCTCGTGCGGTGAGAAATCGCGCACTTCACCCGAGTCAAGGGCGTCGTGGGCGTTGATATCTGCCATCGGGATGCTTCGATCAACAAGCGACCCCTGCGGAAATTTTCCTCTACGCGTGGGCCGCAGTATATTCCAAAATATAGCTCGTACGCGACGACGCTCGGGAGCGCCAAAGCGCCTGAGGATGAAATACACACGATCGGTCACCTTCGCCGATCTGCTCGTAACAACGGAAATGACGGCGTTTGTGTCGAGCACGTGTGAAATCAAGGAAACGCCTGCCCGAAATAGGGGTCCGGCGGCCTCTCCCGTTGCCCGCGGCCGTTGAGGAAGAAATCGTTCGCCATGCCGAGCCTTATCGCTCGCGCAAATTAGCCCGAGGGGCAAGGTTCTCGACATGCGGACGGAGGATGAGCGCGTCGCTTTCCTATATCACTTCGACTTGATGGACGTCGAAGCGGAAAGCCTTGGGCAGGCGGACGGCTTGTGAATTTCCGGAGCGACGCACTTTCGCCAAATCGGGCATAGGGCGCCTCCAGGGTATATCTGGCGTCGCATTTGCGATTCCGGTTTTCCGCCGCAAGCCTCGCTCACGGCATCGCGCCGACCTGCTCCCGCAACTCCCGCTTCAACACCTTGCCGATGGCGCTGCGCGGCAGCGCCTCCACCACATGCAGCGCGGCGAGGCGTTGGGTCTTGCCTAGCGTCGCGTTAACGGCTTCGCGCAGCGCGTCGGGGTCGGCGGGCGTGCGCAGGACGACGAAGCCGACCGGCGTTTCGCCCCACAGGGCGGAGGGTGCGCCAACCACCGCGGCTTCGGCCACCTCGGGGCGTGTGGTCAACGCGGCTTCGAGGTCGCTTGGGTAGACGTTGAAGCCGCCCGAAATAATCATGTCCTTAGCCCGGTCGAGCAGCGTCAGGAACCCGTCGGCGTCGAACCGGCCGACGTCGCCGGTGCGGATAAAGCGGCGGCCGGTGGCGTCGAACCATTCGGATTGCGCCGTCTTGCCGGGCGCGTTGCGGTATCCGTTCATCATTGCGGGAGAATGGCCGACGATCTCGCCAGTTTCGCCGGCGCCGACTTCGCGGCCCGCCTCGTCGATCAGGCGGATGTCGTGGCCCTCAGCGGGGCGCCCGACGGTGTGCAGCTTGTCGGGAAAGGCGCGCGCATCGAGGATGCAGGTCCCGCCGCCTTCGGTCATGCCGTAATATTCGAGCAGGCCGCCGGGCCAGCGGTTCAGGACGTCGCGCTTGAGCGCGGCGGAGAAGGGGGCGCTGGTGCTGAGTTTGGCGCGGAAGGCGGAGAGGTCGAAGCGGCCGAAATCGGGGTGCGCCATGAGCCGCGCGTATTGCACCGGGACCAGCATGGCGTGGGTGGCGCGCTCGCCCTCGGCGATTTCGAGAAACCGGCGGGCGTCAAACTTCTTCATCAACACGACGCGGCCGCCGCCCGCGAGCGTCGGGAAGACCGCGACGAGCGTGGTGTTGGAGTAAAGAGGAGTCGAAATGAGGGTCACGGCGGATTCGTCGTAGCCTGCGATCAGGCGCCGCTGGCTGTGGACGAAGCGCATGCCGTGCGATTGGTCGATGCCCTTGGGCGCGCCGGTCGTGCCGGAGGAATAGATCGTGTTGAACACGTCGCCGGGCGAAATTTCCGGCCGCACAGGCTGTGCGCCCGGGGGGGCCAACCATCCGTCCAGATCCTCGTCCAGACGGAGCGCGGGGCGGTCGAACAGGCGTTGCGTCGTCGCGTCGGCGAACAGGAGACGCGACCCCGCATCTTCCAGCATGGCGGCGAGGCTGGCGGGCGTCGAGGAAGGCGCGAGCGGGGCGACGGCGACGCCGGCCCGCAAGGCGCCAAGAAAGACCGTCAGATAGGCGACGCTCGAAGACGCACAGAGGGCGATCGTGCCGCCCTGCACGATCCCTTCGCGTTGCAGGGCGGCGGCGACGCGGTCCATCGCCTTGTCGAGTGCGCCATAGGACAGGCGGCCCGCCTCGTCCTGAAGCGCGAGGGCGTCCGGCGCAACGCGGGCGTGGGCGGCGATCTGGTCGGCGAGGGGGGTGAAGGCGTCGGTCATGCGCGCAATCTGCCTGCCTCAAGCGGCAAGCGCCAGCCCCGCCACGACCGCGAACTGAATTGCGCAGGCGCGCAGGTAGAGCCGCAACGCCGCCCGAATGTCGGCGGCTTCGGCCTCGCGGCGGCCTGCGCCCATAAAAGCGTCGTCCACCGGAACGCCGCCGTAGATGCGCGGTCCCGCCAGCTTGAGGCCCAGCGCCCCGGCCATCGCCGCTTCCGGCCAGCCCGCGTTGGGCGAGCGGTGTCGGCGCGCGTCGCGCCACACGGCGGCGAGGGCGCCGGAGGCGCGCGGCCCCGCCGCCAGCGCCAGCCACAGCGCCGCGACGCGGGAGGCCGGGAGATTGACGAGATCGTCGAAGCGCGCCGCCGCCTTGCCGAAATCCTCGTAACGCGCGCTGTGGTGGCCGATCATCGAATCCGCCGTGTTGGCCGCCTTGTAGGCCGCAGCGCCGGGCAGGCCCGCGACGACGAGCCAGAACAAGGGCGCGACGATCCCATCGGAGAAATTCTCCGCGAGGCTTTCTATCGCCGCGCGCGCGACGCCGGACTCGTCGAGCGCGGCGGGGTCGCGGCCCACGATCATCGCGACCTTGGCCCGCCCGCCCGCGACGCCCTCTGCATCGAGCGCGTCGGCGACGGCCTTGACGTGTTCGTAGAGGCTGCGCTGCGCTAGCAGCGAGGAGGCGAGGGCGCCGAGAGTGAGCATTCCGGGCCACGACCCGCCGAGCGCGCGCTGCAACGCAAGCGCGGGCAGGGCGGCGACGGCCAGCAGCACGGCTAGGGTCAGCGCGCCCTTCGCCCGCCGGGCGGAAGGCGCGCCGTGGTTGAGGCGGGCCTCGGCCCAAGACAGAATTGCGCCCATCCAGGTGACGGGATGGCCAAGGAGACGATAGAGCGAGGCCGGGTAGCCGAACGCGGCTTCAAACGCGAGCGCGGTCACGGCGAGGGGGGCGAAGAGCGTGGACACGGGGCTTCAACGCCTATTCCGGCACGGCGGCGACATCAACGCCGCTCGCGCGGTATTTTCTCATGCGCCTGAGCCTTGGATCGATCTTTCCACGGGAATCAATCCCGAGCCTTATCCGCTCCCTGACTTCGACCCCACCGCCTGGGCCCGACTGCCGAGTCCCGCCGAGACCGAGGCGCTGGCGCGCGTGGCGGCGGCCCGCTACGGCGCGGTTCCCGACGGCATTGTCGTTGCGCCCGGCACGCAGGCCCTGCTGCAATGGCTGCCGCGCCTGTTTCCCACAGAACGCGTCGCCATTCCGGGACCGACCTACGGCGGCCATGCGAGCGCGTGGCGGCTCGCGGGCGCCGAAGTCGTCGAAAGCCTCGAGGGCGCGACGCATGCCGTCGTCGTCAACCCCAACAACCCGGACGGGCGGCGCACGCCGCTGGGCGTGCTGCGCGCGTTGGCCGAGCGGCTGACGCTGCTGGTGGTCGACGAGGCCTTCGCCGATTTCGAGCCGGAATCGCTCGCCGTCGATCCCCCTCCCAATACGGTGGTGCTGCGCTCGTTTGGCAAGACCTATGGGCTGGCGGGGGCGCGGCTCGGCTTCGCCGTCGCCCGCGAGGGGATTGCGAGCCGGCTGCGCGAGGCGCTCGGAACGTGGGCGGTCGGCGGCCCTACGCTGGAGATCGGGCGGGCCGCGCTTGGCGATGCGGGTTGGCTCGAACAGGCGCGCGCGGCCCGGAGCGCGGATGCGGACTGGCTCGACGCGCGGCTGGCGGCGGCGGGCTTCGACGTCGTCGGCGGGACGGCGCTGTTCCGCCTCGCGGCGCGGCCCGACGCCGGCGCGTGGTTTCACAGGCTCGGCGAGGCGGGAATTCTCGTGCGGCCGTTCGATTATCGTCGCGACTGGCTTCGCCTGGGGCTGCCGCGCGTGCAGGACCGCGCGCGGGTGGCGGCGGCGCTTCAGGCGGCGGGGCCAGGCTCCAGCGCATCGTAACCCTTGGCGCGATAGACGATCACGGAAACGATCCAGCTGCTTATGAACACGCCGATGATAACGTAGCCGAGCAGGCCGAAATTGTCGTTGAGCGCGCCGACGGCGTCCCAGAACATGCCTTCCAGATTGAACTGGCGGGCGATCAGCCCCAGCGTCTCGACGCCTCCGATCATCAGCGCCACGATCACCGAAACCGCGGTGATGGTGAGGTTGTAGTAAAGCTTGCGGATCGGCTTCATGAACGCCCAGCCGTAGGCGCCCAGCATCAGCACGCCGTCGGTCGTGTCGATCAGCGTCATGCCGGCGGTGAACAGGGCCGGGAACACCAGCAAAGTCCCGAACGAAGCGCCGTCGGCGGCCTGCGTCGCCGAGAGGCCGAACAGCGCCACTTCCGTCGCCGTGTCGAAGCCGAGCCCGAACAGGAAGCCGACGGGCAACATGTGCCAGCTCTTCGACACGAGGCCGAACACGGGCCGGAACAGCCGCGCGAGGATTCCGCGATTGTTGAGCAGGATGTCGAAATCGTCGGCGTTGAACGGAGCGCCGCGCTTGACCGCGTTGAAGCTGCGCCAGACCGAAATCAGCACCAGAATGTTGAAGATCGCCAGCAGGAACAGGAAGGTGGCCGACGACAGCGTGCTTATCAGGCCGCCGATCCCCTTGTAGCTTTCGACCTCTCCCTTGACCTGCGCGGCGGCGAAGCCGACGGCGACCGACATCAAAAGCACCATGAGCGAATGGCCGAGCGCAAAGAAAAAGCCCACCGAAACGGGCCGGTCGCCCTGCTGCATCAGCTTGCGCGTGGTGTTGTCGATCGCCGCGATGTGGTCGGCGTCGACCGCGTGGCGCAGGCCGAACGTGTAGGCGAGCAGCGCCGAACCAAACAACACGGAATTGTCGTGCAGGGCCGCATAGGCCCAGACCCAGGCCGCGATGTTCGCAGCTCCGAGCAGGGCGTAGATCGCGATCAGCCGACCGCGCAAGTTTTCGCTTTTGAGATGCGACGTCTGGCTTTGCATGACACCCTCGCATGCGCGCGTTGCAACGGGCGAGCGCCCGCAAGCGGGCGACCGCGTGGACGATGGCAGGTCTCCTGGCTCGCGGGTCGTCGCCTCCTGCGGCCTTCCCGGGGCGAACCCAGTGGCCAACATTGCAGGACGCTCGCCGCTTACAGTTGCGGGGGCAGCCACGGCTTTCGGAACAGATCCGCTTCCGCGTTCCCTTTTCATCTCCGGTCAGGGAGAACCATCGGGGCCGACGGTAGGGGCGGGCGGGGCGGAGCGCAAGCGCGGGAAAAGCTGGCGCTCCCGACCTAAATTTCGCCGAAACTTGATCAGGCGCTTGACGGACGCAAATTCGGTCCGAATATTTGTTCGATAAATTTGACTTGCGAGATTAAAAATTGACCCTGAAAATTCTGACCGCTTTGAGCGCCTTCGCCTTCGCCTTCGTTTCGGGGCATGTGGCTCTTGCCGAGTGCGGCGCCCTGTGGCCAGCGGGCTCACTCGTCATCACCGCGACGGGCGATGTGGAGAACGTCAAGATTTCGACCGGAAAGGAGTGGGGAACGCTGTTTATGGTCGACAACCTCGGTCTGCCTGCGAAATTGCCTGGCGGTATGTTATTGGATGCGTTCACGGGTGCGAAATTGGCGACGGTTCAAGCCGGAGCGATCCGCGTCGAGGCCGCGTTTGATTTGACGCAGAAGGGTGGAGGGCGTCGGCTCAATCTTTCGACCGATCTGGGCGCGGGAGCATTGGGTCCCATTATTATCGTGGGCAGCGTTACGCTTGGCGCAACCGACACCATTTATCTTCATGGCGGCGCCATCGATCAATGTTCAGGAAGTAGCGCGGCGCTGCGGGGAGGGCATGTCGCCATTAAAGCTTACCTCGGCGGCGTAGGTCTCCATTCGGAGCCGGTTCCGCAATTGCTGGTCGAGAAGCTGAGCGGCTTCTCTTTGCTGACCCTTGGCTTCGCAGGCGCGACGATCGCCAGCGCCGGAAGACTGCCGCTTGAAGAGTTCGACCACGGTCGCGCGGACTCTCAGGACGCCATCTTCACGAACGGACTTCTGCATATCGAGCGCACGCAATAACATTGCCGGGCGCAGTGGGCGTTGACAACCAGCGCTGCATTTCATCACGTTCGTCCGATCCAGCTTAAGGGCGAACATGAAACTGCGCATCGTCAACCCGAACACGACCGCGTCTTTCACGGCCAAGATCGCGCACGCCGCGAGCCTCGTCGCGCGCACGGGCACGCAGATTACTGCCGTTAATCCGGAATTCGGCCCCGCCAGCATCGAGGGATATTTCGACGAGGCGTTTTCAATTCCCGGCCTGCTCGACGAGATCTCAAAGGCGCCGGAGGCCGACGCTTTCGTCATCGCCTGTTTCGACGACACCGGGCTGGAGGCTGCACGATGCGCGACAGCCGCGCCGGTGATCGGCATCGGCGAGGCGGCGTTTCACATGGCGAGCCTGATCGCCGAGAAATTCAGCGTCGTGACGACGCTCTCCCGCTCCATCGCGCCTATCGAGCGCAATCTCGCCAAATACGGGCTCTCCGCCCGCTGCGCACGCGTGCGCGCTTCGGACGTGCCGGTGCTGGCTCTGGAGGAAGAAGGATCAGGAGCAAGGGCGTTGATCGAAGCGGAGATCGAGCGCGCACTGAACGAGGACGGGGCCGAGGCCATCGTGCTGGGCTGCGCGGGCATGGCCGACCTTGCCGCGTCGCTCGCCGCGCGTTTCGGCGTGCCGGTTCTGGACGGGGTCGCCTGCGCGGTGGCGCTGGCCGAGGCCGTGGTCGCGGTCGGCCTCACCACCTCGAAGCGTTGCACCTACGCCCCGCCGCGCGCGAAGACCTATGCCGGAGCTTTCGCGCGCTTCGCGCCGCGCTGAGACAAGCCGCCGAGTTCCAGAACGACCGCCCATTCCTCGTCCGTGACGGGTTGCACGGAGAGCCGGGAATTGACGACCAGCGCCATTTTGGCGAGCCGCGGATCGGCCTTGGCGGTCTCCAAACTGACGGGACTGGGCAATTGTTGGACGGCCTCGATGTCGACCATTCCGAATTTGCCGGACGGGTCGCTGGGATCGGGCCGGTAGAGCGCGCTGACCTCGACGATGCCGACGACCGCCTTGCCCTCGTTGGAATGATAGTAGAAGCCGCGCTCGCCGAGCTTCATCGCCATCATGTTGAGCTTGGCGGAATGGTTGCGGATGCCGCTCCACTCGGTGGACTTGTCCGCGACCAGCCGCTCGTAGGCATAAACCGACGGTTCGCTCTTGAACAACCAATGCGCCATGACCGCCCCCCCAAACCGGATTTGGGCATAATCCGCCGCTCACCGCCTTGCAATTCGCGCGCGTCCAGCTAACATGTCAGTGGGAGGAAATCGAGCCGAATGGCGGATTCAGCGCAAGCCATGAGCGAACGCGACGCGTCAAGCGCGACGCTTGTCGAAATGCGCGGCATCGAGAAGCGCTTTCCCGGCGTCCACGCCCTGCGCGGCGCGCGGCTCGATCTCCGGCGCGGGGAAGTGCACGCGCTGATGGGCGAGAATGGCGCCGGCAAATCGACGCTGATGAAAATCCTCACCGGCGTCAACCAGCCGGACGCGGGCGAAATTCTCATCGACGGCTGCGCGGTGACGCTGCCGGGGCCGCGCGACGCCCAGGCGCTGGGCGTCAGCATCATCCATCAGGAACTGCACCTGATGAGCCACCTGACCGCGGCGCAGAATATTTTCATCGGGCGCGAGCCGCGCCGTCTGTTGGGCTGGTTCACCGACGAGACCAGCGCCAATTCCGCCGCCGCCGCGTTGTTCAGACGCATGAGGATCGACATCGACCCGCGCGCCGAAGTCGGCCTGATGACGGTGGCGCGCCAGCAACTCGTCGAGATCGCCAAGGCTTTGTCGTTCGACGCCAAGGTGCTGGTGATGGACGAGCCGACCTCCGCGCTCAACGACCGCGAGGTCGAGCATCTGTTCGCCATCATCGAGGATTTGAAGGCTCATGGCGTGGGAATTGTCTACATCACGCACAAGATGGACGAGGTGAAGCGCATCGCCGACCGCGTGACGGTGATGCGCGACGGCCAGACCATCGAGACGCTGCCCGCCGCAGGCACGCCCATCGCGAAGATCATATCGCTCATGGTCGGGCGCGACCTCGCCGATTCCACGCGCGCCACGCCCCGATCTGGCGCAGAGGAGGCGTTGCGCGTCGAGGGCCTGTCGCGCGGCACGGCGATCCGCAATGTCAGCTTCACGCTGCGGAAGGGCGAAATTCTCGGCTTTGCGGGGCTGATGGGCGCGGGGCGCACCGAGGTCGCGCGCGCGATCTTCGGCGCCGATCCGCTGGAGGCGGGCGAGATTTTTATCCGTGGCGTCAAGCGGCGCATCGCCAGCCCGGCCGACGCCGTCGCCAACGGGCTCGCCTATTTGAGCGAGGATCGCAAGCGGTTCGGCCTCGTCACGCCCATGTCGGTGGGCGCCAATGTGACGATGGCCTCCTGGCCGCGGTTCGCGGGGGCGGGCGGCATGTTCATGCGCGACCGCGCATTGCGCAAGACCGCGCGGGAATACGTCGATCTCCTGAAGGTGAAGACGCCTTCGGTCGATCAGGAGACGCGGCTGCTCTCCGGCGGCAATCAGCAGAAGATCGTCATCGCCAAATGGCTGTTGCGCGATTGCGACATTCTGTTCTTCGACGAGCCGACCCGCGGCATCGACGTCGGCGCCAAGGCGGAGATCTACAAGCTGTTGCAGGGGCTGGCCGATCAGGGCAAGGCGATCGTCGTGATCTCGTCGGAACTGCCCGAGGTGCTGCGGCTCTCGCATCGCATCCTGGTGATGTGCGAGGGGCGCATCACCGGCGAACTCGACGGCGAGACCGCAACGCAGGAGGCGATCATGACGCTCGCCACGCAGCGCCGGGCGTCAGGGGAAAGGCGATGACGGATCTGGCTCTGGCGGAGGCGAGCGCGTCGCGCTCCAAGGGCGTGCGCGTGGCGGCGTTGCAGAAGGCGGTGGCCTTCGTCGTGCTGATCGCGCTGATCGGCTATTTCAGCGTCGCCGCGCCAAATTTCATGACGCAGGCCAATATCGTGGGCATCCTGCAAGCCACCGCCGTCAACGGCGTGCTGGGCGTCGCCTGCACCTTCGTCATTATCTCGGGCGGCATCGACCTGTCGGTCGGCACGCTGATGACCTTCGCCGCCGTGATGTCCGGCGTGTTCTTGACCAATCTGGGGATGCCGATGTTCGTCGGCGTCGTGGCGGCGCTCGTGTTCGGCGCGCTCAGCGGCGCGGTGTCGGGAATCATCATCGCCAAACTGAAAGTGCCGCCGTTCATCGCCACGCTTGGCATGATGCTGTTGCTCAAGGGTCTGGCGCTGGTCATCGCGCAGGACAAGCCGATCTATTTCAACGACACGCCCAATTTCTCGCTGATCTCCAACGATTCGCTCGTCGGCTATTTCCTGCCCTCGTTCGAAGTGCCCAACGGCGTGTTGATCCTGTTCGCGGTCGCGATTCTGGCGTCCATCGTGCTCAACAAGTCGCTGCTCGGGCGCTACGTGTTCGCGCTGGGCAGCAACGAGGAGGCGGCGCGGCTGTCGGGCGTCAACGTCGATTTCTGGAAGATCGTCATCTATGCGCTCGGCGGGCTGATCTGCGGGATCGCCGGTCTCATCATCGCCTCGCGGCTCAATTCCGCGCAACCCGCGCTGGGGCAGGGCTATGAGTTGGAGGCCATCGCCGCCACCGTGATCGGCGGAACGTCGTTGAGCGGCGGGCGCGGCACGATGCTGGGCACGATCATCGGCGCTTTCATCATGAGCGTGTTGACCAACGGACTGCGGATCATGGGCGTCGCCCAGGAATGGCAGATCGTGGTCACGGGCGTCATCATCATTCTCGCGGTCTATGTCGATATGCGGCTGCGACGAACCGCCTGAGGACGGCGAAAGACAAACGCGACACAAGGGAGAAACACATGACCAAGACATGGATGATCGGCGCGCTAGCGCTCGGCCTCGCCGGGCCGGCTTATGCCGAGGACTATTTTCCCGTCATCTCCAAGGGCTTTCAGCATCAGTTCTGGCAGGCCGTGAAGGCGGGCGCGGAGGAGGCCGCCAAGGCGGACGGCGTGAAGATCACCTTCGAGGGGCCGGAGACGGAGGCGATGGTCGACAAGCAGATCGACATGCTCTCGGCCGCGCTCGCCAAGAAGCCGCAGGGGCTCGGCGTCGCCGCGCTGGACTCCAAAGCGGCGATACCGCTCCTGAAGAAGGCGCAGGCCGCCAACATTCCCGTCATCGCCTTCGACTCGGGCGTCGATAGCGACATCCCGCTCGCCACCTGCACCACCGACAACCTCAAGGCCGCCGGCGTCGCCGCCGACCACATGGCCGAACTTATCGGCGATGCGGGCGAAGTCGCCGTCGTCGTGCACGACCAGACCAGCAAGACCGGGCAGGACCGGCGCGACGGCTTCGTCAATCAGATGAAGGCCAAGCATGCAGGCGTGAAGATCGTCGACATCCAGTACGGCGGCGGCGATCAGTTGAAGTCGACCGAGATCACCAAGGCGATGCTTCAAGCGCATCCGGGGATCAAGGGCATGTTCGGCGCCAACGAAGGCTCGATCATCGGCGTGCTCAACGGAGCCAAGGAGATGAAGAAGAAGATCGTCGTTATCGGCTACGATTCCGGCAAGCAGCAGAAGGCGGCGATCCTCGATGGCTCGGAAGCGGGCGCGATCACGCAGAACCCGGTCGGCATCGGCAAATGCGTCGTCGACTCGCTGGCCAAGGCGCTCAAGGGCGAGAAGCTGGACAAGGTGATCGACACCGGCTTCTACTGGTACGACAAGAGCAACATCGGCGACGCTAAGGTCGCCGCCGTGCTTTACGATTGATATAATACCAATGATTGGCGAGTGCGACCCCTTGCGCTCGTCATGGCCGGGCTCGTCCCGGCCAACCACGCCATGATTCGCTCCTTCGTTTGCCCAGCGACAAACGAATGTTGCCCAACCGCAGCGACAAAACGTTCGAGTTTTGTCGCTGCTCAACCGCGTATAGGGCGGGGACAAGTCCCGAATTGACGACGCCGCGCCGGACGCTCTCCCGCAACTGACGTTCGTTTCGGTGAACGACGTTCGGCGTCGGAAGCCGTTGTGTTGGGGCCAAGCCCACTCGTCGGAATGCCCCCTACGGCGACACGCGCGGGAAGCGCGCGCGCGCTTCGAGTTCGTCGAGCGGGATCGTATTGCGCACGTAAGCTTTCGACGCGTCGCGGAACGGCTGGAAATCCCACGATGTCTGATCGCCCGTCGCCAGTGCGTCCGCCACCACGCGGCGGCGGCGCTGGCTGGCGCGCACGGCCGCGTCGATCTCGTCCAGCCGCCAGCGCCGCGAAACCTCGGCGCGGAACGCCGAGACGGTTTTCGCGTAGGCGGGATCTGCGGCGAGGTTGATCCGCTCTCCGGGGTCCTGTTTGAGGTCGAACAGAAGGTCGGGGTCGGCGGGCGAGTGGATAAATTTGTGCGGGCCGCGCCGAATCATCACGATGGGCGCGATGGCGCCCTCGGCCAGATATTCGGCGACCGTCTCGTCGGGCGCGCCGCCTCCCGTCAGATGCGGCGCCAGCGAGCGCCCGTCCGACTCGACGTCCTCCGCGCGCCCCCCGGCCAGATCGACCAAAGTCGGCGTCACGTCGAGCAGAGAGGCGGCGGCGGCGACGCGGCGGGGCGCGAAACGGCCCGGCGCGTGCACGATGAGAGGCACGCGCGCGGAGTTCTCAAAGAAGCTCATCTTGTACCAAAGTCCCTTGTCGCCCAGCATTTCGCCGTGGTCGGCCAGCACGATGACGATGGTGTCGTCGGCGAGGCCGCCCTCTTTCAGCGCCCTCATCAGACGCCCGACATTGGCGTCGACATAAGAAATCTCGCCGTAATAGGCGCGGCGCGCGGTGCGGATCTGTGGGTCGGTCAACTGAACCGCGTCCATCTCGCAGACATGGCGGATACGCTGCGAATGGGGGTCCAACAGGCCGGGCGGGACGGGCGCGCCGGGCATGTCGATGTCTTGGTCGCGATAGAGATCGAAATATTCCCGCGTGATGGCGTAGGGGTCGTGCGGATGGGTCAGCGAGGCGACGAGCAGCAGGGGGCGCGGGTCGCGCCCGCGGGCGCAATCGTAAATCTCCCTCTCGGCGGCGAACGTCACCTCGTCGTCGTAATCGAGCTGGTTGGTGCGCACGGCGAGACCGGCCTGCGTCACCGAACTCATGTTGTGATACCAGTCAGGCCGCGCGTGCGGATGGTCCCAATCCGGCGTCCAGCCGAAATCGGCGGGGTAGATGTCGGTCGTCAGGCGCTTCTCGAACCCGTGCAACTGGTCGGGGCCGCAGAAATGCATCTTGCCTGACAGCACCGTGCGGTAGCCGAGCCGCCGCAGATGATGCGCGTAGGTGGGTGCGTCGGCGGAGAATTCGGCGGCGTTGTCATAAACGCGCGTGCGCGAGGGCAGCAGGCCCGACATGAACGACGCGCGAGATGGAGAACACAACGGACTGGCGCAATAGGCGTTCTCGAACACGACGCCGTCCGCCGCCAGCGCGTCGATGTGGGGCGTCTTGACGACCCTATGGCCATAAGCGGGCAAAAAGGCGGGGCTAAGTTGGTCCGCCATGACGATGAGGATGTGGGGGCGTTCGGTCATGTCCAGTCAGACAAACACGACCGCGCCGCCCGCGCCAAGCGCGAAATGGGCAGGGCGCGCGTTATTTGGCGGCGGCGAGCCGTCGCCACTCGCTTTGCATCGCGTTCGCTACGGCGGGGTCGAGCACCGGCTCAGGCGATAGTCGTTTCCAGATGTCGGAATCCACCGGCGCCAGCGCGTCGTGGAGCCCGGCGGCGGCGGCGTCGCGGCGGGCGTTGTCGGGGGCGAGGAGGGCGTCGATCAGGCGATAGGCGGCGTCGGGCGAGGGCGCGTCGGCAGGGATCGCCAACGCATAAAGAGCGAGGGGCGCGCCTTCGCGCGGATAGGCGAAGCGCACGTTGGGAGGATTGTCGCCGCCGCGCGCGATCGCCGCCGCCGCCTCGCCCGCGCCGCCCGCCCCGATGCAGGCCGCGCCCTTGACGAAAGCGCCGACCTCGTCGGGCGCGGCAAAGACCAGGAAACCGCCGCGCGCCTTTTCCAGCGTCTGCGCGGCCGCCTTGACGTCCGCCAGTTTGGCCTTGGCCGGGTCGACGCCGGTCATCCGCCAGACGGCGTAGAAACTTTCCTCGCGTGCGTTTGGCCAGACGAGCGGGCAATCGGGCGCGCGGTCCTTGGCCAGACCCAACGCCTGGGCCCAGGAGACCGGCGCAGCCTTGTTGGCGTCGTAGAGCAATCCGAACGCCGACCAGCCAAAGGCGACGCCGTAAGCGCCTTCGCGGTCGTAGGGCGCATAACGCGCCGCGACGGCGGGCTGGACGTCATGGGCATGCGCGAGGCGCTTGCGGTCGAGCCGCGCGAGGCCGCCCGCCGCCAACCTGCGGGCGAGCGCTGGGCCGCGCAGGATCATCACGTCGTAACGCTGCTCGGCGGCGCGCTGGCTGAGGTCCTCAGCGTCGGCGTAAGCGTCGAGCGCCACCCCTGTTTTGGCCTCGGCCTCGAAGTTTTCGATCACGCTTCGGTCGAGGAAATCGGGCGGGGCCAGCACTTTGACGATTTTGGCGATGGGCGCCGGGGCGGGCAGAAAGGGCGCGTTTTCGGCGGCGTAGGCGGGGGCGGCGAGCGCCAACCACAGGGCGACCTCGCCTCTCATGTCGGTGCGTCCACGCCCAGTTGCACCGGCGTCCCGAGCCGACGTGGCGGCGTCCCGAGCCAGACGTCGAACACCGCGACGACCCGCGCGCCGATCTCGCGCAGGAACGTGCGCAGGCGATAGCGCAAAGCCGGGTTTTCCGCAGCAAATCCGTCGTCGTCCAGGCCGCGCGCACGGGCGAGGAACAACGCGCGCGACAGGTGGAAGGCCTGCGAAACGACGATCACCCGGTCCTGTCCGAACACTTCCTTTGCGCGAACGATGGAATCGAGCGTGCGATAGCCGGCGTAGTCGCGATAGATGCGCTGGCGCGGCACCCCGGCGGCGATCAGCGCGGCGCGCATGTCGGCGGGCTCGTCATAGCCGCCGCGCGGGCGCCCGCCGCGCGCCTGATTGCCGCTGACGATCAGATATTCGACCTTGCCGGCCTTGTAGAGCGCCGCCGACGCTGCGATGCGGTTGGCGAAGAAGGGATTGGCCACGTAATCCCGCACGAGCCGAGCCGATCCCAGAACCAGCCCGGCTTTGGCGGGACGCAGGGCGTCCGCATCGCTGAAGATGCGGCTCCGCGAACTCACGTCGATCACGCCCCAGGCGCCGATGACCGCCGCCGCCGCGACGCCCAGAAGCAGCGCCACGGCGAGGACGAGGCTCTTCACCGCGGCAGGTTGGTTTCGCCCATCAGGGTCTGGTCGATGGAGGCCGCGCATTGCCGCCCCTCGCGGATCGCCCACACGACCAGCGACTGGCCACGCCGCATGTCGCCGCAGGCGAACACTTTGCCGACCGACGAAGAATACGCCTTCGTGTCGGCCAGCACATTGCCGCGTCCGTCGAGCGTCACGCCGAGATCGGCGAGCAGCCCCTCCTTGACCGGAGAGACGAACCCCATCGCCAGCAGCACGAGATCGGCTTTCAGCACGAATTCGGTGCCCTCGATGGGCTTCAGCTTGTCGTCGAGCCGCAGACATTCGACGCCGGTCACGACGCCGTTTTCCCCGACGAACTGGCGCGTCATCACCGCGAAATCGCGCTCCGCGCCTTCCTCGTGGCTGGACGAGGTGCGCAGCTTGACCGGCCAGTTGGGCCAGTTGGTCATCTTGTCCTCGATCTTGGGCGGCGTCGGCATGATTTCGAGCTGCGTGACCTTCAGCGCGCCCTGACGGATCGACGTACCGATGCAATCGGACCCCGTATCGCCGCCGCCGATGACGACGACATGCTTGCCCGCCGCCACAATCGGCTCGTTGGTCCCAAGCGGTTCACCGCCGACGCGGCGGTTCTGCTGCGGCAGGAACTCCATGGCGTAATAGACGCCGTAGAGGTCGCGGCCCGGCGCCGGCAGATCGCGCGCCTGCTCGGCGCCGCCCGCCAACGCGATGGCGTCATAGCCTTCCAGCAGCGCGGAAGCAGGCACGTCCCTGCCCACCTGTTGATTGCAATGGAACACGACGCCCTCGGCCTTCATCTGCTCGACGCGGCGCGCGATCTGGCGCTTCTCCAGCTTGAAGTCGGGGATGCCGTAGCGCAGCAGACCGCCGGGTTGCGCGTTCTTCTCGAATACGTGGACCTCGTGACCGGCGCGGCTGAGTTGTTGCGCGCAGGCGAGGCCGGCCGGGCCGGAGCCGACGACGGCGACGCGCTTTCCGGTCTTCTTCGCGGCAGGCTCGGGCTTGATCCAGCCCTGCTCCCAGGCGCGGTCGACGATGGAGCATTCGATGGTCTTGATGGTGACGGGCGTGTCCTGCAAATTCAGCGTGCAGGAGGATTCGCATGGGGCAGGGCAAATACGGCCGGTGAACTCGGGGAAATTGTTGGTCGAATGGAGGTTGCGCGACGCCTCTTTCCAGTCGCCGCGATAGACGAGGTCGTTCCAGTCGGGGATCTGGTTGTTGACCGGGCAGCCGTTGTGACAGAACGGGATGCCGCAATTCATGCAGCGCGCCGACTGGTTGCGCGTCGCCTCCTCGCTCAGCGGCAGGAGGAATTCGCGATAATGGCGGATGCGGTCGGACGCTGGCGCGTAGCGCCTGTCGGCCCGGTCGATCTCAAGAAAACCCGTGACCTTCCCCATGACGAAATCCCGTAACGTGCGCTTTTTCCCGCCGTTGACACGGGTTCCGGTCGACCGCCTCAAGCGGGGAAGGACGCCCGTAGTACCGGGACCGTGGACGTCCGCGCCCGCTCCCGCCGCCCCAAGTCTTTCAGCCGGAAACCGTATAACGGCTTTTGTCCCATCCCCTATCGCACGCGTTAACGCAAGGCCCAAACTGTCGCTCGCGGGGCGTGAAAAGGCGGCGGGCGCCCAAAGTGCGGGCGTTTGCGCGAAAGCAGGCTTGTCGCCGCGCCGCCTCTGCGGCAGGAGAGGGAGCATGCCCTTGCACATATCCACGCCGCTCCTCGAATCCCGCCCCTTGTCGCAGCTGACGGGGCGCGAAATCTGGCTCAAGATGGACGCGCTGCAACCGGCGGGCTCGTTCAAGATCAGAGGCATCGGGCTTGTGTGCGAGCGCGAGGCGGCGCGCGGCGCCAGGAGGTTCGTCGCCTCATCCGGCGGCAACGCCGGGGTGGCGGTGGCCTATGCCGGGCGCCGGCTAGGCCTCCCCGTCCTCGTGGTCGTGCCGGAATCGACAAGCCCGGCGGCTCGGGCGGCGCTGGCGCGCGAGGGGGCGGAGGTGATCGTCCACGGCGCCTCGTGGAGCGAGGCCAACGCGCTGGCGCTTTCGTTTGTGACGCCGGAAGACGCTTTCGTGCATCCCTTCGACGACCCTCGTCTTTGGGAGGGCCACGCGAGCTTGATCGACGAGGTGGCGGCGGCGGGGTTGCGGCCTGACGCGGTGGTTCTGTCGGTGGGCGGCGGCGGGCTGATGTGCGGAATCGTCGAGGGGCTCAATCGCAACGGTATGGCCGACGCGCCAATCATCGCCTGCGAGACGCGCGGCGCCGACAGTTTCGCGCAGGCGCTGGCGCAGGGGCGGCGGGTGGAGCTTCCCGTCATCGCCAGCATCGCCGCGACTCTGGGGGCCAAGCAGGTGGCGGCGCAGGCATTCGACTGGAGCCAGAAGCGGCCCACCCAATCCTATGTCATGTCGGACGGCGAGGCGGCGCGGGCCTGCCTCAGGTTCCTCGACGATCATCGCGTGATGACGGAGCCGGCCTGCGGCGCCTCGCTGGCGCTGGTCTACGACGCGCCGGAGCGGCTGGCGGCGTTCGACAAGGTGCTGGTGGTGGTGTGCGGCGGGGTCGCCGCCGACATCGCGCAGTTGCAGGAATGGGCGCGGCTTTAGGCGGGGGCGCGTTGGGCGTAGCCCAGCCGAGCGTTGAGTTGTTCCATCAGGGCGATCGCCGCCTCGGGTATCACGGTGCCGGGCGGGAAAATGGCGTCGACGCCGCTGGCGCGCAGCGCCGGGAAATCCTGTTCGGGGATGACGCCGCCGACGACGATCATCGTATCGGTGAGCCCGATCTCCGCCAGCGCGGTTTTGAGCGCGGGGGCGAGCGTCAGATGGCCCGCCGCCAGGCTGGAGACGCCGACGATGTGGACATCCGCCTGCTTGGCCAGCGCGGCGACCTCCTCGGGCGTTGCGAACAAGGGCCCGATCTCGACCTCGAAGCCGAGGTCGGAGAAGGCGGAGGCGATGATCTTCTGGCCGCGGTCGTGGCCGTCCTGGCCCATTTTGGCCACCAGAATGCGCGGGCGGCGGCCTTCATTCTCGGCGAACGCCTGCGTCATACCCTGCACACGCGCGTTGGCGTCGGCGCCCCTCGCGGAGCCTGATAGATAGACGCCCGATATCGCCTGCGGGCGCGCGACATGGCGGCCGAACACTTTTTCAAGCGCCAGCGAAATCTCGCCCACGGTCGCCTTCGCGCGGGCGGCGTCGATGGCCAGTTGCAACAGGTTGCCGGTTCCCCTCGCGCCCTCCGTCAGGGCGGCCAGCGCGGCTTGCGTCGCGCCTTCGTCGCGCTCGTCGCGCAGGCGCCTGAGCTTTTCGATCTGCTGGGCGCGCACCTTGGCCGCGTCCACCTTCAATACGTCGAGGTCGCGCTCGACATGGGGGGCGAACACGTTGACGCCGATCACCTGTTGTTCGCCCGAATCGATGCGCGCCTGCGTGCGCGCGGCGGCCTCCTCGATGCGACGCTTGGGCAGGCCCTGCTCGATGGCCTTGGCCATGCCGCCCAGCGCCGCGATCTCGTCGATATGAACTTGCGCGCGCGCGGCGAGGTCGGCGGTGAGGCGCTCGACATAATAAGATCCGCCCCAGGGGTCGATCACGCGATTGACGCCGCTCTCCTCGATCAGGAAAAGCTGAGTGTTGCGGGCGATGCGGGCGGAGAACGGCGTGGGGAGCGCCAGCGCCTCGTCGAGCGCGTTGGTGTGCAGGGACTGCGTGTGGCCTTGCGTCGCCGCCATCGCCTCGATCTGCGTGCGCACGATATTGTTGAAAGGGTCCTGCGCAGTGAGCGACCAGCCCGACGTCTGGCTGTGGGTGCGCAGGGCCAGGGACTTGTCGGACTTCGGGTTGAAGTCCTTGACGAGGCCCGCCCATAACAGCCGAGCGGCGCGCAGCTTGGCGACCTCCATGAAGAAATTCGTGCCGATAGCCCAGAAGAACGACAGGCGCGGCGCGAAAAGATCGACGCTCATGCCCGCTGCGATGCCGGCGCGGATATATTCGACTCCGTCGGCGAGCGTGTAGGCGAGTTCAAGGTCCTGCGTCGCCCCGGCTTCCTGCATGTGGTAGCCGGAAATCGAAATAGAATTGTATTTGGGCATATGTTTTGCGGTGAAGGCGAAGATGTCGGCGACGATGCGCATCGAGGCGGCGGGAGGATAGATGTAGGTGTTGCGGACCATGAACTCCTTGAGGATGTCGTTCTGGATAGTCCCCGACAGTTGCGACGCCGGAACGCCCTGTTCCTCCGCCGCCACGATGAACAAGGCGAGGATGGGCAGCACCGCGCCGTTCATGGTCATCGACACGCTCATCGCATCTAGCGGGATGCCCTCGAACAGGGTGCGCATGTCGTAGATCGAATCGATGGCGACGCCCGCCATGCCGACGTCGCCCGCCACGCGCGGATGGTCGGAATCGTAGCCGCGATGCGTGGCGAGGTCGAAGGCGACCGACAGCCCCTTCTGCCCGCCTGCGAGATTGGCGCGATAGAACGCGTTGGATTCCTCCGCCGTCGAGAAGCCCGCGTACTGGCGCACGGTCCACGGCTGGTTGACGTACATGGTCGGGTAGGGGCCGCGCACATAAGGAGGCAGGCCGGGCCAGGTGTCGAGATTGGAAAGGCCTTCGAGATCGGCGGGGCCATAGATGGATTTGACGATTATCCCCTCGGGCGTGAGCCACGGCTCGGCGGGGGCGGGCTCGGCGGCGCCGACGGGGCGGAAGGGGATGGCTGGGAAATCGGGGATTTGCATGGGAGCCCTCGGACGAGGCGTGGGTAGCATCGAACGGGGATCGTTGGAACTCGGCAATTGGGGGGGAGGCCGTGCGCGGACAGACTTTGCGCATGGGTTGTCAAGGCGCTGGGCGAGTAATTCTGTCACGCGAAGGGCGAAGCGGCAGGTTCATGGGCCGCTCGCAAGGCTCATGTGCACGCCGCCGCCGACCAGTCCGACCGAAAATTTCGCGAGCGTCAGTCCGTTCTGAGATCGCCGACCTGAACGGCGAAAAGAGAAAACTGACTCGCAAGCCCCTGAAATGTTGAGCACCTAATATCAATTATTTCAGTTTTTCCCGGGTCCACGCGCAAGGTCCCCTGAAGATAAAAGCAATGCGAAATATTTCCGCCTTGCAGACTAAGTTCAACTTTATCTGAAAGATCAGCGCCGTCGCGAACTGCAATGCGCGCGCACGCATTTTGTCTGTCTGCATCACCGTTACTTATGACAACCCGTCCAAATACAACGTAATTTCCCTCTTTGACGCCTAATCTCAATACAACAACGTCATTGAAGTGTTCCAAGAAAAAATCGCCGGGATTGCTATTAACAAAGGCTGTACCCGCCATAACTCACACTCCTCCAAAGAATTGGGTCGATACTCCGCTCCATGGCGCCTTCTAATCAAGGTTCGACGCGCGTTTTGAATTGTGCGCTGGACCTTGGCGAAAAACTCTATGGTCGGCTTCGATGCGCGGCGCGAGCGGCGGCTTCCGACATGAACTTGGCTGCGCCCGCGTCGAGCGTCTCGCGAAGCGGTCCCTCTCCCGCCAATCGCGCATGGCGATCCAGGCTCAAACCGATCGTGACGAGATCGGCGGCGCTGAGTTCCACGTCGAAAGGCTGTGGCGGATGGGGGTCTTTGGGCAGCAGGCGCGGAGGCTTCAAACGGAAGCCCGTGGCGCAAAACTCGTCGACCACGCGGTTCACGTAGCCGCTCACGACAATGATCCCGCGCGCGTCCTCCTGGCCAGTCGTCGCGTACGCTGCGTCCTGGACCGTTTCCGCCCGTTGCGCGACCCCGCCGCCAATCGCCTGCATCAGGGCCAGACGCCGTTGCGAAGGCGTATGGACCGGCGCGCCGGGGCCGCCACCGACCAAGGCTCGGGTCGGTGGCCGAATACGCCCAGCCCATCGGCCTTCGACTCCCTCCAGAGCTCCGGTGAAGGGCCAAAAACGCTAATGCGCTCGAACGCGGCGCACGATGGGGTCGCCCGGTCCATGCACGAACAGTCCTTCGTCGTTCGGCCGCCCCGCAAGGCCGCCGATATCGCGCAAAAGTGGAAGAAGAGATTAGGGCGCCAAGGCAGACAAAAAATTTGTCAAAGGTGACTCCTGCGGGATTTTACGCAGCTTTCGTGCATGGCGCAGGCCGCCGCGAAACCATTTCGGCGCCATGATTGTCCGGCGTTTTCGGGCTTGCATCCGAAGCCTAGACAATAAAGCTGATAATGAACGGACAACTAGCCGGCGCATCATGCAAATGCTGTAGCCGCTGTGCTTAAAAGCAACCCAAAAGGAGCTTATTGGGCCATCCCCGGCACTTCAAGCATCTTGCGCACCGCAGACGCCGCTCGTGCTTCAGACGAAGGCGCTTTCCGGCGCGCTACGCAAGCGGCGACGTCGTCGCGGGATTGTTTTCGTGAACCAGCCTGCCCGCCGGCGGCGCTTGGCTGCTCAGCTTCCCCACGGCGCAAACCGCCTCGCCACCTCGAACGCCCCTCGTGCGGCCTCGCGTCCGATCCCCGGCATCGAAAGCGCCTCGAACGCCGTCCGCAGCGCCACCGGCGACGGCGGCGCCTCGAACGGCCCCTCGCTCTCCAACGTCCAACGCAACGCGGTCGCCGCCGTGGGGTCGCGCGCCATCAGCGCTGCGAGCGCCAGCGCCAGCGCCCCGCGCGGGGCGTTCGACATCCGCGCCAGCCGGTAGGCGTTGTAGAACCGCTTGAGCGTACGCGGTCGTGGGCCGATTAGAGCCGCCGACGTCTTGAGAAACTCCACTTCCGGCGCTTCCAGCGGCTCGGTCACGCTGTAAAGCTTGGGTTCGGCGGCGGGCGCGGGGGTCGGGGGCTCCAGCAGCAGGCCTGCGCTGCGCATGCCCGCAGAGGCGCCGAGCGCTTCCACGTCGAAGGCCGCGTCGAACAGGCCTTCGCCGAAATCGCGCGCGTCGGGGCCGAGCCGGGCGACGTCCACAGCGGCGATCACCACGACGCCCGGGCCCGCCAGCCGCCTCGCCGTTTCGAGAAAACGCCGGGTCTCGACGGGCGCCAACGCGTCCAGGCCGTCGAGCGCCAGCACCAGCCGCTGCGGCGCGGCGGTTGCGCCCGCCGACATCGTGCGCCCGAGTTCGGCCAGAAACGCGCGCGAGGCCGCTTCCGGACTTTCGCCCGCCGACAGGAAAGCCGGGCCTTCGGGACGATGAGTGGCCGATGCGCCGCCCGCCTTGCGGGCGAGCGTCTCGGCCCGCGTGTGGGCCGCGTCGGTCTCCATCTGCAACGCCGCCACCCGGCGCTCCAGCCGCGCGGCGCTGGCGTCCAACTCGCGCCGGCGCTCGCGCAGGTCGAGATGCAGCATCCTCAGACCGCGGAACAAAAGGCCGGTGAAACTCGCCGCGCGCCAGAGGTTGGCCAGCACCGCCGCCAGCCCGGCCACGAGCAAGGCCTCGCCCGCGTATTCGAGCGCCTCGTCGTGCCCCTTCATCCAGTCGAGCGCGGGCGCCAATTGGGCGAATTGTTGGCCAAGTTCGTCGGCGAGGCCGCTGCGCAGGCGCGCGAGAAGGAACGTCAGCGCGAAGGCGAGAACGGCCAGGACCAGCAGGCCCTTCTGGCCGCGATAAGAAAAGATCGCGCGCAGGAACACGCCCGCCCGCGATCCCGCGCGCAACCCGTGCAGATCGCGCACAAGGCGGCGGAAATTGACGTCCGCGTCGCCCTCGTCAAAGCCAAAGCGCCGCATCTTCGTCTCTATGCCTGCCCGTCCGGCGCGCGCGAAAGCGTCGACGCGCGAGCCCGGGGTCTCGAACAGCAGCGCGTCGGCGAGGCGCGCACGGCGGCCCTCGACGTCGTCACGGGCGCGACGCTCCAGTTCCAGCCGCCCGACCATGTCGTCGTGGCGCTGCGCCGCGCTCGCCGCCGCATGGGTCGGGTCGATAGTGGCCTGGGCCGCGTCCTCGGCGAGTTCGGCGTATTGTCCGCTCTGGACAAGCGCGGCGTGAACGGCTGACGCAATGGACCCCGCCGGATCGCCCGCCCCGGCGGCTTCGACGCGCGCCACGAGCACCCGCGCGAGGCGGGAGGGCGCTTCGCGCGCGCCCCGCTCGATGGCCTCGACCAGCCGCCGCAGCGCATAGGACTTGCCGGCGCCCCGGCCCCCGACAAGCGCCAGCGCCAGCGGCGTCTCTGCGTCGGGCGCGAGGCACAGATCGGCGAAGGGGCGCATCGCCTCGCCCGTCGCAAACAGGTCCGGACCCTCCTTGTGGTCCGTCATCATCAGCGCGTCCGGTCCCGGTCGCGCGGCTTTGTCCACTTCACGCGCCATCGTGGCCCCTGACTGCACGATAATCCGTCGCGCTTTGCGACGCGCCCGCCGAATCGTCAAGCCGCACGGTCAAAGCCTGAATTTGCGGCGAAGCGAGTTCGTCTTTGCGGCTTCCGCTGGACAGGGGTATAGCCCCGCCCGGTCGGGCGCCTGCGCCCTTGGGTCCGTTCCTCCATGCCGCAAGAGATTCCCGCTCCCCTCGCCGCCACCGACGGGAGCGAAACCGAGGAAGGACATGGGCGCGGCAGGTTTGCGATTCTGGCGCTGGGTTCGCTGGGCGTCGTGTTCGGCGACATCGGCACCAGTCCGCTCTATGCGCTGCAAACCGCGCTCGGACAGTTCAAGGGCCACGGGCTCGGCGTCCCCGAGGTCGTGGGCGTCGTCTCGCTCATCGTCTGGGCGCTGCTGATCGTCGTCACCGCCAAATACGTTTTGTTTCTCATGCAGGCCGACAACAAGGGCGAGGGCGGCATCCTCTCGCTGAACGCGCTCGCGCGCACGGCGCTGGTGAAAAAGTCTACCGTCGTCTTCCTGCTCGGCGTCGCGGGCGCGGCGCTGTTCTCGGGCGACGCAATCATCACGCCCGCCATCTCCGTGCTCTCCGCGCTGGAGGGGCTCAAACAGGTCAATCCCGGGCTGGCGCCGTTCATCCTGCCGGCGACCCTCGTTATCCTCATCGTTCTGTTCTTCGTCCAGAGTCGCGGCACGGCGGGCGTGGCGGCGTTCTTCGGGCCGGTCATGCTGGTGTTCTTTGCGGTCAACACGGTGCTGGGAATTATGGAGATCCCGCAGGCGCCGGCGATCCTTGGGGCGCTGAGCCCCCTTCCGGGCGTCAAATTCCTTTGGGGGCATGGCGGCTTGGGCTTTGTCGTGCTGGGCAGTGTATTCCTCGCCGTCACCGGGGCGGAGGCGCTTTACGCCGACATGGGCCATTTTGGACGCCGCCCGATCCAGGCGGCGTGGCTGTTCGTGGTGCTGCCGGCGCTGGTCGTCAATTATCTGGGCCAGGGTGCGCTGATCCTGCACGACCCCAAGACGGTCGAGAATCCGTTCTATCTGCTCGCCCCGGCCTGGGCGCTGCTGCCGCTGGTGCTGCTCTCCACCGCCGCGACGGTGATCGCCAGTCAGGCCGTCATCACCGGCGCGTTCTCGCTCGTCGCGCAGGCGATCCAGTTGGGACTGTTGCCGCGTCTGGAGATCGTCCACACCTCCGACACGCAGGAGGGGCAGATCTTCATTCCTCGCGTCAATCGCCTGCTGCTGCTGGGCGTGCTGGCGCTGGTGATCCTGTTCAAATCCTCCGACGCGCTGGCCAACGCCTATGGCATTGCGGTGGCGGGGACGATGGTGATGACGACGGCGCTCGCCTTTTTCGTGGTCTGGAAGCTGTGGCGCTGGCCGCTATGGGCGGCGGGCCTGCTTATAGCGGGCTTCTTGTCGATCGACCTCGGTTTTTTCTTCGCCAATCTCAACAAGGTGTTCGACGGCGGTTATGTGCCGCTCCTCTTGGGTTCGGCGAGCTTCGTGGTGATGTGGACGTGGTCGCGCGGCAGTCAAATCCTTATCGAAAAGACCCATCGCGACTCGATCCCGATGGCGCAACTGCTCAAGATGCTGGAAAAGTCCAAGCCGACGCGCGTACCCGGGACGGCGGTGTTCCTCACCAACGACGTGTCCGTCGCGCCGTCGTCGTTTCTGCACAATCTCAAGCACAACAAGGTGATGCACGAGCGCGTCGTGATGATGTGCGTACGCAACCATCCGCGCCCGCGCGTGCCGCCCGAAAAGCGCTACGAGATCGAGGCGCTTTCGCCCGACTTCATCGCCGTCAAACTGCATTACGGCTACATGGAGCAGCCGCGCATCCCGTCCGCGCTCGCCGGGCTTCGCAAGCTGGGGCTAAAGTTCGACATCATGACGACGTCGTTCTTTTTGGGAAGGCGCACGCTGAAGCCCGCGCAGAAATCAGGCATGCCGAAATGGCAGGACCACATGTTCATCGCGCTCGCCAAACAGGCCGCGAGCGCGCCCGACTTCTTCCAGATCCCCTCCGACCGCGTGGTGGAGCTGGGCGCGCAGATGAAGGTCTGACGCGCGCGCGGAAAGCTAAGTTCAGCTCGAAAATTCCAAGTCTTCCGCCACATAGGCCGCGCGGGCCGGGGCTTTCAGCGCCTCGGCCATAAGCGTGCCCAAGCCAGAGTCCGCCGCCGTCGCCAGCGCGCGTTGCAAGGCGTCGCGGCGCCAGAGCGCGGCGGCGGGGGGCTCGTCGATGGCGTCGGTAAAACTCCCGGCGTCGAGTTCGGCGTCGAACAGCGGGCGTTTCGAGGCGTCGAGCGGGCTCGGCCGCGCGTAGACGGGCCAACCTCGCGAATCGAGCGCGCGGGCTTGCGCGAAGGCGAAGGCGAGGCGGGCGTCGCGCTTCAACGCCGCAACGAGTCGGGCCAGCGCGCCGGGGGCGGAACGGCCTGCGGCCTCGACGATCCATACGAAATCGCCGCTCGTCATCGCCGCCGCCCGTCGCCAGATTGCGGCGGGGGTCTCGTGGACCGTCAGCATGAGGTCGCGGCCCGCCGCGCGCGCCGTGGCCTCGGCGGCGTCGAGTGCGGCGTCGTCGGACCCCAGCACGATCAGCTCCCAGAGCGGATGGGTCTGCGCGAACAGCGAGGCCAGGCGGGGGCCTGCGGTCCCGACGACAACCACAGAGACTTTCGCAAGGTCCGGCAAGACCGCGCCTAGCCACCCGCGCAATTGCCAGTCCTGCGCGTCGCCGTCTTGCGGCGCGACGCCTTGCGGGATCGGCGCCGCGCGAATCCCCAGCGCCGCCAACTCGGCGAGTTCGCCCCGGCTCTCGCCAAGCCCCAGCACCGCCGTCCGAGCCTCGTCGCCGGACGCGACCGCGAAGCCGAAGGCGGCGACGCACCGACGCGCCCACGCGGCGACCGCCGGGCCGCCGCGCACGGCGAGGCTCTGGCGGGCCGGCGCGCGGCCCAGAATCACGCGCGCCGCCGCGTTGAGATAGGCCGCGCCAAAGAAAACGTCCGGCTCCAGATAGGCCGCCTCGCTCCATTCGTTCCAGGCGTTGACGGCGACGATTCTGGCGCCGAACGCGGGAGCCGCCCGCGCGATCAGCGCATCGAGCCAGAGTGCGAACTTCGTGGGCGTCGATCCCGCCAGCGTCAGGCCCAGCCCCTGACGGCGCGCGTCGTTGTCCCACGAAGGCACGACGGTCTTGATGAGCGGGAAGTCGGGCGTGGGCTCGGCCAGCGAAGCATCTACGACATGATCGTAGGCGTAGACGTCCGCCTCGAACTCCTCGTCGAACACTTCGAGCCGGTCAAAGACCTGCGGCAGACCGCGCGTCAGCTTGTGCGGGGGAAACTCGATGGCGGCGTCGAATCCGAGGGGGCGGGGATCGTGATCGTCGAAGGTCTGCGCCATCACGAAGATCGGCGTCTCGCCGTGGCGTTCATCGAACAGCCGCCGCCAGCGGGCGACGGTGGCCGCCGTGTCGGGGATCAGGCTCGCGCGATAGACCATCAGCACCGGGCGGCCATCGAGCCTCAGATAACGGGGATCGCGGAAATGGCGCGCGAAGTCGGCGAGACGCGCGGCTTCGTGAGCGGGCGCATAATCCTGCGCCCGCAGCACCTCATGCGCGGCGCCGTCCCAACTGCGCGTCCAGTTCTCGTTGGCCCACATCAGGCAAAAGCCGATGTCGATCTTCGGATCGGCTAGAAACACGTCGACCGGCGCCTGCAACAGCCGTTCGCCGCCGAAATCGTAATGGTAAAATACGAAAGCTCCAACGCCCGCGCCGCGCGCAAGCGACGCTTGCGCGCGCAGCGTTGCAGGGTCTTTCAGATTATAAAAACCTAGTTGGCCGGGGATGCGCGGTTGATAATGGCCGGCGAAACGCGGCTGGCCGCGCGCGAGCGCCGTCCATTCCGTATATCCCGCGCCCCACCACTCGTCGTTTTCGGCAATGGCGTGAAACTGCGGCAGGTGAAACGCCAGAATCAGCGCGCGCGGCTGTTCGCCTGCGCGCGGCGGCTCCCGCGCTTCAAAAGCGGGTCCGCGATGCGTAAAGGCGCGCACTGTCGCGTGGGGACCGCCTGCGGGCGGCGTCTCGATCCGGGGGGCGCCGGGGTTCGCCCGCATATGCGCAACGGGATTTTGTCCCCGTGGGCGGCCCATTCGGCGAAAGGCGTAAAGCCGGGGAGCAAACCCTTCGTAAGGCAGGCGGAACTCGCGGAACCCCAGGTGGAGGTAGTGCTGAAACGGGTCAAGTCCCGCCTCTCCGACGTCCGGGTAAGCCCTCAGATAAAACGCCGCGTCGAACTCCGGCACGGGGCTGAAAGGCCCGAACCGATGCTGGAGATAATGCGCGAGCGGGCGATCGGCGGCGTAAGTGCGACGATACCAGGCGACGTCGAACAGCGGGGACGGGTCGCGGTCCCGCCCCTCGCCGACCTCGACATAGTGCCGAAGCGGACCTAGCGCCGCAGCGTCGGGATTTCTGGCG
>JAYVYJ010000265.1:0-17674 GCA_043784465.1 Hyphomicrobiales bacterium | reverse complement strand
GCAAGAGGGACGTGCGGGGAGGGCGATCTCAGGGATTACATCTCGCAGGCGCTGTCGCCGGGAATTGCGCGTCCGCTCGCCTCCGCCGTCGGTCTCGCCTCGGGCCGCGGGGGAGGGATGGCTGGCTTTTCGTTCTCGTCAACGTGATTGTCATTGCGGAGGGCGGCTATTACTACCGATGTCCGATGCGCCCCCAGACCAGTGTCAATTCCCTGCCGCCCGTCCCGCCTTTCGCGTTGCCCGCGCCGCCTGACGTTGCGTCTTAAGATGCGGGGCGCGTTCGTCCTTGCGCTGGGGCTGGCGCTTTCCGCCTGCGCAGGTCGGCCCGAGGGCAATCTGATTTCCATGGCGGCGAGCGCCCCCGGCGCCTCGCGGGTCGACATGCTGGTCGCCACGACGCGGGCGCCGGTGGACGCGCCGCCCGGCGTCATGTTCGGCGGGGAGCGCGGACGTGGCTTGAGCTTCGCCGACATCGCCATATCGATCCCCCCCGACGCGGTGCGTAAGGTGGGGGACGTGCAATGGCCGGAGCGTCCGCCCGGCGACCCCGCCCGAGATTTCGTGACGCTGCGCGCCGACCGGATGGAACTCGCGCAAGCGAAGGCGATCTTTCACACGCGCATAGTCGCCAACCCCCGCCGGCATGTGCTGGTCTTCGTCCATGGCTACAACACGCGCTTCGAGGAGGCGGTCTATCGCTTCGCGCAGGTCGCCCACGACAGCGGGGCGGACGTCGTGCCGGTGCTGTTCACTTGGCCCTCGCGCGGCAAGGCCCTGGAATATTTCTACGACCGCGAGAGCGCCAATTATTCCCGCGACGGGTTGGAGGCTTTGTTGCAGGCGCTCGCCGACGACGGTTCGGTGCGCGAGGTTTCGATATTGGCGCACTCGCTGGGCAATTACGTCGCCGTAGAGGCGCTGCGGCAGATGGCGATCCGCGACCGGGGATTGCCAGCCAAGATCAGCAACATCATGCTGGCCTCGCCCGACATCGACGTCGACGTGTTCCGCCGCCAGATCGCCGAGATTGAAGGCGGCCACAAGCCGGCGCCCGTCACGCTGTTTGTTGCGCAGGACGACAAGGCGCTGGGGTTGTCGAAAATGATTTTCGGCGACGAGCCGCGTCTGGGCGCGGTCGATCCCACGCGCGAGCCCTATCGCGCCATGCTGGAACGCGGCAGCGTCCATGTCGTCGACCTGACCGCGCTGGCGTCGGACGATCCCGTCAACCACAACAAATTCGCAAGCGCCGACGTCGTCCATTCCATCGGCCTGCGCCTCGCGCAGGGCCAGACGCTGACGGACGCGAAATCCAACCTCGGCGAAGCGCTGGGCGCCGTCGCCATCAACGCGACGCAGGTCGTCGGGTCGGCGGCGGCGAAGGTGGCGACCGCGCCGTTCGAAATGTTCGACGCGCCGCGCTGAGAGCATCGCCCTCTGGTTGGTCCGCCGTCGTTGCGAGCGAAGCGAAGCCGTCTCGCAGTCCGACCTACGCAGGGCGCTCAGTGCAAAATCTGCCCCAGAAACTGACGTGTGCGCTCGTGCCGGGGCGCGGCGAAGAACGGCTCGGGAGCGTTGACCTCGACGATCTCGCCCCGGTCCATGAACACCACGCGGTCCGCCACTTGCCGCGCGAAACCCATCTCGTGCGTAACGACCAGCATCGTCATGCCTTCGCGCGCCAGCGCCACCATCGTGTCGAGCACTTCCTTGACCATTTCAGGGTCGAGGGCCGACGTCGGCTCGTCGAACAGCATGATCTTCGGACTCATGCACAGCGCCCGCGCAATCGCCACGCGCTGCTGCTGCCCGCCTGACAATTGCCCCGGATATTTGTCGGCCTGATCGGGAATCCGCACTTTTTCCAGATAGGCCCGCGCGGTTTCCTCCGCTTCGCGCTTAGGGACTTTGCGCACCCAGATCGGCGCGAGCGTGCAATTTTCCAGTATCGTCAGATGCGGAAACAGGTTGAAGCTCTGAAACACCATGCCGACCTCTCGCCGGACTTCGCTGATCGCGCGCGTCTTGCCCGTCAGTTCCACGCCGTCGACCCTGATGGTTCCGCGCTGGTGCTCTTCAAGCCGGTTGATGCAGCGGATAAGCGTCGATTTGCCCGACCCCGAGGGGCCGCAGACCACGATGCGTTCGCCGCGCGCGACGTCAAGATCGACGTTTTTCAGCACATGGAACGTCCCGAACCATTTGTGGACGCCCCTCATCTCCACCGCCGCTTCCGTCATCCGCCCCTCCGGCCGCCGGTACTATGCCGAGGCGCGCGCCGTTACGCTACCGGGGCGAGGCGTTCGTGATCGCGCACGGTGACATATTTGCGCGGCGCGTCCTCCTCAATGGGGGCGGACGGGGCCAGCGGCGGCAGGAACAGATTGTCGGCACGGTCGTCGTTGGCGAGCGACACTTCCCCCGCCAGCACGGCGCCGCCCTCGGCCCAGAAGGCGTGCGCGACGAACGGGTCGAGCGTCAGGCTCTCGCCGGGTTCCAGGACGACTTTCGCGCCCGGCTCAAGATCCAGCGTCTTTACGTCCTTCAGCGCGCGAAAACGCTCTTTCAGCGGCGTTCCGGCGCGGTCCACCTTGAACAACTCGATCACGAACCGCGCGCCGCCCCGGTTAACGATGTCCTCGGTCTTGACGATGTGATAATGATGCGGCGTGCGCTGGCCGTCCTCCGCCCGCAAAACCTTCTCGGCGTAAAGCCGCCCGCGTCCCTGCGACAACAGGCGCCAGTCGCCCATCCGCAGCGTGAATACGCAAAGCCCCGACTGCGCGAAGCCGCCGGGCGTGAACTCTACGACGTTCCAGCCAAGGCCTCCGTCGAGGATCCGTCGCGCAGCGGCGGGGTCGGCGCGATAATCGTCCTCGCCCCACTGGGCGAAGGACGGCAAAAGCGCGCCGTGACGCTCGCACATGGCGAGCATCGCCTCGATGCGTTGGTCAACAAACGACCGCTTCATGGGACCCCCGGGGACTTTGCGGGTCAGGCCGGCGTCTTCGCCTTGGCCGCCCGGGCGCGCTCGATGCCTTCGCGCACCAGTCGCTTAGCCTCCGCAGCATCGCCAAAGCCAACGATCCGCACCCATTTGTTGGGCTCCAGATCCTTGTAATGGGCGAAGAAATGTTCGATTTGCTTGATCGTGATCTCGGGCAGGTCGGTGTAGTTCTCCACTTTCGCATAGCGCTGGGTCAGCTTCGACGCAGGCACCGCGATCAGCTTCTCGTCGCCGCCGGCTTCGTCCTCCATCAACAACACGCCGACGATGCGGCACTTCATCACGGCGCCGGGGATGATGGCGCGCGTGTTGGCGACGATCACGTCGCAGGGGTCGCCGTCGTCCGACAGAGTGTGCGGGATGAAGCCGTAGTTCCCGGGATAGCGCATGGATGTGTAGAGGAAACGGTCGACGAACAGGGCGCCGCTTTCCTTGTCCATCTCGTATTTGATCGGTTCGCCCCCGATGGGCACCTCGATGACGACGTTGACTTCGTCGGGCGCTTTGTCGCCGTAGCTGATCTTGTCCAGGTTCACGGGGGTTTCCAGCTGTTGAGTTAGTCGAAGCCGAAGGCGACGCGCTCCAGCGTCTCTTCGCCAAATCTTTCGCGGGCGCGGCGCACCACGGCGCCGCCCCGCCTATGATAGAATTCCATGGCGCGTTCGTTGCCGCCGAGCGCCCACACGACGAATGTCGGAAAGCCATGCGCCGCCAGATCGGCGCGCGAGGCGGCGAACATGCGTTCGCCCAGCCCCACGCCCTGATATTCGGGCGCCATGTAAAGCTCGAAGATCTCGCCGCCATAGGCGAGCGCGGGCATGCGGTTGCGCCCGTAGCTGGCGTAGCCGACGATGCGGTCGGCAAAATCGAGCACCAGAAGGCGCGTGCCTGCGCGGATGGCGCGCCGCCACCATTCGGGGCCGCGCCGTTCGACCATGCGCTCCAATTCGCGCCCCGGTATGATCCCGCGATAGGCGTCGCGCCACGCGGCATCATGCACAGCCGCAATGCCGGCCTCGTCGCCGGGCCGCGCCAATCGCACCGAGATGAGCGTCTGAGCCATAATGATGATTTACGTCCGGGCCGAGGCCCCCGGCAAGGTCTTGACACGAGCGGGCCCCAAATTTTTTAGGCCCCGCCGCCAAGGTTCCTCATTCCACGGCGCAGGTGCTATGCGGAACGAGTCCAACCGAATCGACAGGGGTCGAAAATCATGCGTCTTCACGTGCGCGTCCGGCGCGGGGCGCTCGCCTTCGCTGCGCTCGCCGTCGCGCCGGCCGGCGCCCAAACGCTGAAAGCAACTTACGCCATCACGCTTTTGAGCTTACCCATAGGCACAGCGTCGGTGAAAGCCGAGATCGCGGGGGGCAAATACAGCGTCGAAGGTCAAGCCAGGCTTCTGGGCGTCGCCAGCCTCGTGAACAACGCGAGCGGCGCGTCGAGCGGGCACGGCGCCTTCGTGGATGGCCGCGTTTCGCCCAGCGACTTCGCGACCACGGCGTCCAATTCCACGTCCACGCGAACGATTCGCATGGCGGTCAAGGACAATGCGGTGGCGGGCGTCGACATCGCGCCGCCGTTCGACGACAAGCCCGACCGCGTGCCGCTGCGCCCGGAGGACAAGCGCAACATCATCGATCCCGTCGCCGCGTTCCTGTCGCCGGCTCCCAAGTCGGGCTCGCCCGTCGGCGCTGGCGCCTGCGACCGCAGCCTGCCTATTTTCGACGGCTATACGCGCTTCGACCTCAAGCTCAGCTACGTCGGCGAGAGGCAGGTGAGCGCCAAGGGCTACAAGGGGCCGGTCGCGGTGTGCAATGTGCGTTACGTGCCGGTCGCAGGGTATCGGCGCGACCGGCCCGCCACCAAATTCATGGCCGAGAACAAGGATGTCCAGGTGTGGCTGGCGCCCGTCGAGGGCGCGGGGACGCTGGCGCCGTTCCACATCTCGGTCAAGACGATGATTGGCACGCTGATCCTGGAGGCGACGGAGTTCACAAGCGAGAAATAATCAGGCGCGACCGTCGAAGGGATCGAAGGAAAGCGCGGCGGTCGTCAAATTTCTGGATCATGAGATTTTAAAGGGAGAGGAGCGCCCTCAGCTTGGCCCGCGCTTCTGCAATTGCTTCAGCGCTCGCCTTTCCGGAACGTCGCGCCTGACGCGCCCGCCGGTCGAGGCTCTTGACCTGATCGACACACGCCACACATGGCGGAGATATTTCAATCCGCACCTCAAACACGTAACTCTTCACCTTCGTCCCCATGGGACAACAAAGCATCATGCCGCGCATCGCGTTGTTTCGTTGCGTTGTCAGGACGAGGGCCGGGCGGCAGATGGCTTGCTCTTGTTTGGCCGATGGGGTGAATTGCCGCCAGACGATGTCTCCGACGGCCGGGGTGAACGTCTTCACCCGATCTCGCGGCCTTGCGCATCGCCCAAGTCCCAATCTTCGGGAAATGAATCAGGCCGCATCGCGTCAAGATTAAAGGTAGGCGCGCGGATGGGTCAGATGACGATCCAGCCGCCTTACTCCTGGATCTCCGCCGTTTGATCCCGTTCACGCGACGCCTCGGCGATCACGGAAGCCGGAAGCCGGACGGCGGCGCTGTCACCCCCTTTTCTGAAGACGATTCCCGTCCCAGCCACTGGGACAAAACGAGCAGGATACGATAAAATGTCGATGCATGACGCACAGGACTACGAATAGCGTTCAGACCGAACCTGTCACCTATGCGCCCATCGCCATTACGCTCACGCCCTGATCTGCCCGTTCCCGCGCACCCTGTATTTGAACGAGCAGAGCTGCTCGACGCCCACCGGCCCGCGCGCGTGCATGCGACCCGTCGCGATGCCGATTTCCGCGCCGAAGCCGAACTCGCCGCCGTCCGCGAATTGGGTCGAGGCGTTGTGCAGCACGATGGCCGAATCCACCTCCGTCAGAAACCGCGCCGCGCGCTCCCCATCCTCGGCGACAATGGCGTCGGTGTGGTGCGAGCCGTAAGTCTCGATATGGGCGATGGCCTGTTGGAGTCCGTCAACGACACGCACGGCGATAATCGCGTCGAGATATTCCGTGCGCCAATCGTCCGCGCTCGCAAGCGTCGCCTCCGGCCACAGCGCGCATATCTCTTCGTCCCCCCGAACCGCGCAGCCCTTCGCGGCCAGCGCGGCGAGCAGGGGCCGGGCGAGACGGGCGACAGCGGCGCGGTCGATCAGCAATGTCTCCGCGGCGCCGCAGACGCCTGTGCGGCGCATTTTGGAGTTGACGACGATGGCGACCGCCTTGTCCTCGTCGGCGCTGTCATCGACATAGACGTGGTTGACGCCTTCCAGATGCGCAAACACAGGCACCCGCGCCTCGCGCTGCACCCGCTCGACAAGGCTCCGGCCGCCGCGCGGCACGATCACGTCGAGCGCGCCCCCCAACCCCGCCAGCATCTCGCCGACGGCCTCGCGCGCGGTGAACGGCGCGCGTGAAATCGCCGCCGCCGGCAGGCCCGCTGCTTCCAGCCCTTCGACCAGACAGACGTGGATCGCGGCGGAGGAATGGAAGCTGTCGGAGCCGCCGCGCAACACCACGGCGTTGCCGCTTTTTAGCGCCAACGCGCCGGCGTCGGCGGTGACGTTGGGGCGGCTCTCATAGATCACGCCGATCACCCCGAGCGGCGTCGCGACGCGCTCGATATTCAGACCATTGGGCCGCTCGAACGTCGCCAGCACCCGGCCCACCGGATCCGGCAGCGCCGCGATCTCCTCGACCGCGCGCGCGATAGCCTCGACGCGCGCGGCGTCGAGCGTCAGGCGGTCGAGAAATGAAGGCGCGACGCCCCGCCCGCGCGCTTCTTCAAGATCGCGCGCATTGGCCGCAAGAATCTCGGGAATCCGCGCCCGAAGCGCCCGCGCCGCCTCGCCCAGCGCCCGGGTTTTTCGCTCGGGCGGCGCGTTGGCCATCGTTCGGGCGGCGGCGCGAGCTTGCGCGCCGATTTCGCGCATGGCGGCGGCGATCTCGGTTGTGCAGGTCATCGCTCCGCATAACATGAAGATAACGCCCTCGCGAGCCCAGTCCTACCGACCCCTTCAAAGGTCAATACTTAGATTGTTATTAACGACATTTGACCAATCTGTATTTTTGGACGTCGCCCGCTCGGCTTTAACGCGTTGAGTCCCTCCGTTGAAGCGCGGTGAGGTCTGGTCCGCAATGAGCCTTCCGGCGATGGACCCAAGCTTTGGGGCGCGCGGCGGCGTTCATGCAAGCGGCCGCGCAAGGATCCCATGACGAGGACGAGGTCCGCGCAAGCTTTCGCCCGCAACGTCGTATCCAAACACGCGCTCGTCTTCGTCCCCCCTTTGCTGGAGTTCCCGTCATATGAGCGCGACATTTCCCGCCGAAGCCTCGTCGGACGTGCAGCATAAGCAGCGCGAGCGCATGGCCTTCCTAGGGCTGGACGCCAAGGCGCTGGCCGCGCTGAAATCGATCAAGCCGATCATCGACCGCGAAATGCCGCGCGCGCTCGACAAGTTCTACGCCAAGGCGAAAATGACGCCGCAGATGAACGCCCTGCTGCGCGACGAGGCGACCATAAAGCGCGCGCGGGCGGCGCAGATGGAGCATTGGGGCCGGCTGTCGGCGGGCGATCTGGAAGGCCGCGCGGCGGAGACCAGCCGCCGGGTCGGGGAAACCCATGCCAAACTCGGCGTTTCTCCCGACATGTATATTTCGAGCTACGGCCTGCTCGCCGATCATCTGCTGACGGCGGTCATCACCGAAATCTGGCCCAGGGGGGCGTTGCGCGGCGGCCCCTTTGCGCGCGGAGCGGACGCGGCCCTGACGGTCTCCGCGTTGCAGCGCGTCCTGATGCTCGATCTCGACATGGGCGTCATCGCCTATCTGGAGGCGCTCGACCGGCTGCGGCGGGAGGCGGAGGCGAAGTCGGCGCGCACGGAAGAAGAGACCCAATCGGCCATCGCCGCGGTGCGCGAAGCGCTGACGCAAATCGCCGCCAAGAAACTCGACACCCGGCTGAGCGACAGCCTGCCGCCCGCCTTCCAGCAGATGGGAGCTGATTTCAATACCGCGATCTCCGGTCTGCGCCAGGCGATGCACGGCGTGCAGAGCAGCCTCGAAAACCTCAACACGTCAACCAACGAGATCGCGACGGCGACCCAGGACCTTTCCTCGCGCACCGAGCATGAGGCGTCGAGCATCGAGCAAAGTTCGGCGGCGATCGAAGAGGTCAGTCAACAGGTCAACAAGACCGCGCAACACGCCCAGACTGCGCAGGTCATCGTGACCCAGGCGGGGGCGGAGGCCCAGCAGAGCAACGAAGTGGTCGCGCAAGCCATCGCCGCGATGGAGAGAATCGAGAAATCGTCCAACGACATCGGCAAGATCATCGGCGCCATCGACGAGATCGCGTTTCAGACCAACCTGCTCGCGCTCAACGCCGGCGTCGAAGCCGCGCGGGCGGGCGACGCAGGCCGTGGGTTCGCCGTCGTCGCGTCGGAAGTGCGCGGCCTCGCGCAGCGCTCGGCGGAAGCCGCCAAGGAGATCAAGGCGCTCGTCGCCACGGCGACTTCCGAAGTCAACGGCGGCGTCGATCTCGTCAGCGCGACGGGCGCGGCGCTGGCGCGGATCGGCGCGAAAGTGACGCAAATGAACGGGGTCGTCTCCGCGATCCTAAGCGCGGCGCAACAACAAGCGAATTCGCTGGCCGAGATCAAGACGGCGGTGGGCGAATTGTCTCACGCCACCCAGCAAAACGCCGCAATGGCGCAGCAGAGCACGGCGGCGAGCCGGTCGCTGGCGCACGAGACCGATATTCTGTCGGACCTGGTCGGCCAGTTCAAGCTGGGCGGCGCCCCGGCGCCGGTCCGCCGCTTCGCCCCGCCTCCCGCCGCCCGCTCAAGCGCACCGGCGCCCCGGCGCGACGCGGCGCCGCCCCCGAGGCTGCGAGCTTCGACGGGTCGCGGCGGCGCCGACTGGAAAGAATTCTGACTTCGACGCTCAAGCGCGAAACGTGTCCTTGTAAGTTTCACGCAACAAAGCTTTCTGCACTTTGCCCATGACGTTGCGCGGCAGCGCCTCGACGAAGAACGCCGCTTTGGGCTGCTTGAACTTGGCGAGCCGGCTTTCGAGCGCCGCGCGCACGGCGCGCTCATCCACGTTTGCGCCCGCCGCTCGCACGATCACGGCCGCCACGCCCTCGCCGAAATCGGGATGGGGAAGGCCGATCACGGCGCTTTCCAACACGCCGTCGAGCGCGTCGATCTCAGTCTCGACCTCTTTGGGGTAGACGTTGAAGCCGCCGGAGATGATGAGATCCTTGGCGCGGCCGACGATGTGGACATAGCCGCGCTCGTCGATCTTGCCGACGTCGCCGGTGATGAAGAAGCCGTCGGCGCGGAACTCGGCGGCGGTCTTTTCCGGCAGGCGCCAGTAGCCCCTGAACACGTTGGGGCCTTTGACTTCGATCACGCCGATTTCGCCCTGAGCCCGAACGGCGCCTGTCTCCGCCTCGGCGATGCGAAGATCGACGCCGGGCAGCGGAAAGCCGACCGTGCCGGCGATACGCTCGCCCTCATAAGGGTTCGAGGTGATCATGTTGGTTTCGGTCATCCCGTAGCGCTCAAGGATCGCGTGGCCGGTGCGCTCGCGCCATTGCGTGTGAGTTTCGGCGAGGAGCGGAGCTGAGCCGCTTACGAACAGGCGCATGTGCTTGGCCGCCTGCGGCGTCAGTCCGGGATGTTCGAGCAGGCGGGTGTAAAATGTCGGCACGCCCATCAGCGCGGTTGCACGGGGCAGGGTGGCCATGACGGCGTCGGCGTCGAATTTTGGCTGGAAGATCATGGTCGCTCCCGCCATCAGCGCGACGTTGGTCGCCACGAACAGGCCATGTGTGTGATAGACCGGCAAGGCGTGGATCAGCACGTCAGCATGAGTGAAGCGCCAAAGGTCGACGAGCGCCTCGGCGTTGGAGGCGAGGTTGGCGTGGGTCAGCATCGCGCCCTTGGAGCGACCCGTCGTGCCGGAAGTGTAGAGGATCGCGGCGAGATCGTCGGGCCCGCGCGGGACGGTCCGCAGTTCGGAGGGCGCCCTGTCGGCGGCTTCCGCGAACGTGCCGTCCTCAACGTCGCCGAGGCTTTCGACGGCGCGCAGGCGCAGCCGTTCTCCCAAAGTCCGGACGGCGTGCAGACGGGCGGGCCGGCACAGCGTCAGGGCGGGTTCGGCGTCGGAGAGAAAATATTCCAGTTCCGCCAGCGTGTACGCCGTGTTGAGCGGCAGCAGCGCTGCGCCTGCGCGGAAGCAGGCAAGCGCCAGCGCGATTCCATCTGGCGATTTGTCGATTTGCGCGGCGACGCGGTCGCCGGGCTCGACGCCAAGGCTTTTGAGCGCCCACGCCATGCGGCCAGCGCGGGCGAACAGCGCCTCGTAGGTGATCCGGCGCCCTTCAGGCGTCTCCAGCGCGATTTTGTCGGGACGCGTCGCGCGGGCGCGCAAAATGTCATGCAGGTTGGCGGTCACGGGCGAAACCTCGGCTCGGCCTTTTTGCGCTTTATAACGCTCGCTAGGGCGAGAGGTAAGGCGTTCGAAACGCTTGGTCTCGTCGCCAGCAAAGCAATCTAACCCCACCGCGCGGCCCGGTCGCGCTTAACCCTGAAGCCGCCGATCTCGGCATGGCGCGATCGTTTCGCTGCGCTCGCGATGACGGAATGGCCAGACCGCACGCATCAAATTTCCCCCATCTCCGTCAGCGCCTCGCTCGCCAGCCGGAACGCGTCGAGGCCGACGGGGAATCCGGCGTAGCCGCCCAAATGCATAAGGATTTCCTTGAGTTCCTCGACGCTAACGCCGTTGTTGAGAGCGCCGCGCACATGCGCCTTGAACTCCTGTGGCCGGTTCATCACGGCGAGCACGCCCAGCGTCAGGATCGAGCGCGACTTGCGGTCGAGGCCGGGGCGGCTCCACAGGTCGGCCCAGGCGCGCTCGGTCGCCATCTCTTGCGCGGCCCAGGTGAAGTCGTTGGCGGCGTTCAAGCTGCGCTCAACGTAAGCGTCGCCCAGCACCTCGCGGCGGATTTTTAGCCCGCGCTCAAAGCGTTCGGAACGGGGGCGGGGGTCGGACATGTCGCGGTCTCCTACGGGGCGCGACCCTGATAGCTTAAAATATTGACTGTCGGCGATCTTGACGTGGGCAAAAGGCGCCCGTAGTTTACGCCCTCGACGATCACGAGGTCTGACGTGTCTCTGCTTATTGTACGCCAAGCGCCGGGTAGTGGACGAACCTGAGGGTTCGCTTCCATCGAACGGCGCTTACCCAGGCCCCTCGCGGGCCTTTTTTATTGCCCTGAACATATGCCAGGAGATGCGAACATGGCCAAGCAGATGACCGGGGCCGAAATGGTCGTGGAGGCGCTGAAGGATCAGGGCGTCGAGCACATCTTCGGCTATCCCGGCGGCGCGGTGTTGCCGATCTATGACTCGCTGTTCGGTCAGAACAAGGTGCGCCATATTCTGGTGCGCCACGAGCAGGGCGCGGCCCACGCGGCGGAAGGCTACGCGCGCTCCACCGGCAAGCCCGGCGTGATGCTCGTCACCTCTGGGCCCGGCGCGACCAACGCCATCACCGGGCTGACCGACGCGCTGATGGATTCGATTCCCCTCATCTGCATCACCGGGCAGGTGCCGACGCATCTGATCGGCTCCGACGCGTTTCAGGAATGCGACACCACGGGCATCACGCGCAACTGCACCAAGCACAATTACCTCGTGCGCCGCATCGAGGATTTGCCGCGTATCCTGCACGAAGCCTTTTATGTCGCGACGCATGGGCGCCCCGGCCCGGTCGTCATCGACATCCCCAAGGACATTCAGTTCGCCAGCGGCGATTACAGCTTCTCGCGCAACATCCAGCACAAGACCTATCAGCCCAAGCTGAAGGGCGACCACGACAAGATCAAGCGCGCCGTCGAGATGATGGCCAGGGCGAAGAGGCCGTTGTTTTACACGGGCGGGGGCGTCATCAATTCCGGCCCGGCGGCGTCTACGCTGCTGCGCGATCTCGTGCGCGTCACGGGCTTTCCGATCACCTCGACGCTCATGGGGCTGGGCGCCTATCCGGCTTCCGACAACCAATGGCTGGGGATGCTGGGCATGCATGGCTCGTTCGAAGCCAATAACGCGATGCACGATTGCGACCTGATGATCTGCGTAGGCGCGCGCTTCGACGACCGCATCACCGGGCGGCTCGACGCGTTTGCGCCGCACTCGAAGAAAATTCACATCGATATCGATCCGTCGTCCATCAACAAGAACGTCAAGGTCGATCTTGGCGTCATCGGCGATTGCGCGCACGTGTTGGAGGACCTCGTGCGGCTTTGGCGCTCGCAGGGCGAACGGGCGGACGCGGAGGCTTTGAAGGCGTGGTGGAAGAAGATCGATCACTGGCGGGAAAAGAACTCGTTCGGATTCCGGAACTCCAAGGAAATCATCAAGCCGCAGCATGCGATCCAGCGGCTCTATGAACTGACCAAGGGGCGCGAGACGTTCATCACCACCGAGGTCGGACAGCATCAGATGTGGGCGGCGCAGCACTATCGCTTCGAAGAGCCCAACCGCTGGATGACGTCGGGGGGGCTGGGCACGATGGGCTATGGGCTGCCAGCGGCCATCGGCGTGCAACTGGCGCACCCCAAGGCGTTGGTCGTGGACATAGCGGGCGAGGCGTCGATCCTGATGAACATTCAGGAAATGTCGACGGCGATCCAGTACCGGCTGCCGGTCAAGGTGTTCATCCTCAACAACCAATATATGGGTATGGTGCGCCAGTGGCAGGAATTGCTGCATGGCGCGCGCTATTCGGAAAGCTATACCGAGTCGCTGCCCGATTTCGTCAAACTGGCGGAAGCGTTCGGCGGCCACGGGATTCGCTGTTCGGATCCCGCCAAGCTCGACGACGCGATCCTGGAAATGATCGATTGCCCGAAGCCGGTGCTGTTCGATTGTCTGGTGGACCAGAAAGAAAACTGCTTCCCGATGATCCCGTCGGGCAAGGCGCATAACGAGATGCTGCTGGCCGATCTGGAGGACGACGCCGGAATTGAGATCGGCAACGTTATCGACGAGAAGGGGCGGATGCTGGTGTGAGGCGTTTTCGGGCCGACGCGATCCGGCGCCAAGGCGGGCGAGACGCCTGCGGTCCCTGCGCCTCGGGAGCGCGGGCGTCGCGCGCGCACGCATCGACCGGCCCGAACCCGTCTTTGTTTGTCATCCGCTCATTCAGGTTGGACCCACATGACCAAAGCCTATCCACCTTCCCCGTATTCCTCGCCGCTGGGCAAAGTGAACCTTGAGAGCCACACGCTGAGCGTACTGGTGGACAACGAGCCCGGCGTGCTCGCTCGGGTCGTGGGCCTGTTCTCGGCCCGGGCCTTCAATATCGAGAGCCTGACGGTCGCCGAGGTCGCGCACGAGACGCATCTTTCGCGCATAACGATTTCCACCTCGGGCACGCCGGAGAGCATCGAGCAGGTGCGTCATCAGTTGGAGCGGCTGGTTCCGATCCATTCGGTGACGGACCTGACGCTCGCCGCGCGCGCACTCGAGCGGGAGCTCGCGATGGTGAAAGTGCGCGGCAAGGGCGACGCGCGGGTCGAGGCGTTGCAACTGGCCGAAGCGTTCCGCGCCAAGGTGATCGACGCGACGACGGAGAGTTTTATTTTTGAGATAACAGGCACGCCCAGAAAGATCGACGATTTCGTCGATCTGATGCGACCCATCGGGCTCGTGGAGGTATCGCGCACCGGAATCGCGGCGATTTCACGCGGGCCGGAACCGATCTAGGCGCGCGCGATCCTGAGCAAAGTGAACAACGAGAGCGGCGGCAGAACGCGCCGCTCGCGCAGCGTGGCCTCGGGGTGGGCGCCAAGCCAGTCGCCTACCGCTGCATAAGGGAAGCGCGGCTTCCAGCCGAGCCACGCGCTCAAGCCCTCGATTCCGCGCTCGACCGCCGCCATCGGGCCGCTCTCGGTCGCAAAATGGTTGACCAGCACGAGTTCGCCGCCCGGCCGCACGACCCGCCACATCTCGTCGAGCGCCTTGGCCGGATCAGGAACCACGCTCATCACGAAAGGCGCGAGCGCGACATCGAAGGCGCCGTCGGGGAAGGTGAGCGCCTGCGCGTCCATTTCAACCAGCGCCTGGACCTGCATAAGCCGCTCGCGACCCACGCGACGCCGCGCGACGTCGAGCATGGGGCGGCTGAGGTCTACGCCCGTCACGCGGCTGTCGCGCGGCAGCAGCGGCAGTTCCAGCCCGGTGCCGACGCCCACGACCAGGATGCGGCCGCCCGCCACGCGCGCGGCGGCTTGAGTCGCCTCGCGGCGGCCCAAATGGAAGGGCAGATTGAACACGAGGTCGTAGATCGGGGCCCAACGGTCATAGGCCGCATCGGAAGCCACCTGATCGAGTTCGCGAACTAAGCCCGGCGTCGCCATGCGATAACCTCTCCTGTCCGTTCCTAATTAACGCAGCGGCGTCGGGTTTGGTTTCAATGCGTCTTCGAGCCGCATTTTGGCCGAACCGGGGGCGAGCGGCTGGGGCTGGCTGGGGTGGGGGACCCAGGCGGTCATCCACAGGATTTCGAAGGTCGCGCGCAGCCGCCCGTCTGCGTCGGCGTAACGCGCCGCGTAAAGCTCGGCGGCGCGCAGGAAAAGGCGACGCGGGTCGAAATGGCGGGGGCGGTCGATCAGGACATTTGTCTGCCCGAAGGCTCTGAGATCGCGCATCAGGGCGAACATGTCGGCGTAGCGCACGACGAAGCGGTCGCTGTCCACGACGGGAAGCGCGAAGCCCGCCCGTTGCAAAAGTCCGCCGAGCGCGCGCGCGTCGGCGAAGGGAAAGACGCGCGGGCTGGCGCCGCCTGCGATTTCGCCTTCGGCTTCGATCAGGCAGGTGCGCAATTCCTGCAACGTCTCGCCGCCGGGCAAGGCGGCGAGGAACAGGCCGTCGGGGCGGAGCGCCCGACGAAGCTGGATCAGCAGGCCGGGGAGGTCGTCGATCTGGTGCAGCGCGAGCAGCGAAACGACGAGATCGAACGAAGCCTCGTCCATCGGCGGGCGTTCGGGATCGGCGACGAGGCCGGCGAACCGCCCCGCGCCGAGGCTCGCGCGCGAAGGGGCGATGCGGGTGACGTTGGCGGCGGCCAGCGCCGACGCGGCGTGGGGACCGGGCGTGGCGAGATCGAGCGCGTCGGCGAAATCGCGCTTGATGAGCGCCAGACGGTCGGCGAGATCGTCGGCCGCGCGGGCCAGCAGAAAGTCGGCGGGGCCTTGCGCCAACGCGCGGTCGAGCCGGCGGGCGGCGAGGGCGCGGTCGAACAGTTTGGGCGCGGACATGGGCGTGGCTGTAGCCGAGGCGACCTGACTTCGTCCACGGGTCGCCAGAGGCCCATGGGGAGCGGCGCGTTGCGGGGATGTTCGCGTCCCAAGCGCCCCTTGCGGGATATATAAATCACAAGGGGAGGAACAGCGCGTGAGGCGGGGGCTTTTGCGACGTCGCGGTCGCGTGAGATTTCCGTTACGTATGTTTTATGGATGCGCTCACACAAGGCGGAGAGGGCCCGCTGCGCGCTTGGTTCGCCCAGGCGGGACTGGCGGCGCTCGATTTTCTGTTTCCCCCCACCTGCCTCGCCTGCCGCGCTGCGGTGGCGCAGGCCGACGCGCTTTGCGGCAAGTGCTGGCGCGCCATGCGCTTCATCGAGCGGCCATTTTGCGACCGGCTCGGGACGCCGTTCGAGCATGAGATGGGCGAGGGCGTGGTTTCTGCGAAAGCGGTCGACGACCCGCCGGTATTCGCGCGCGCACGCGCGGCCGTGTGTTTCGAGGAGGGGCCGGCGCGCAGCCTGGTTCATCGGCTCAAATATTCCGACCGCATGGAATTGGCCCGGCCCATGGGATTATGGATGGCGCGGGCGGGGCGCGACATCCTGAGCGAGGCCGACGTGCTTGCGCCCGTGCCCCTGCACGTGACGCGGCTGTGGCGGCGTCAGTTCAACCAGGCCGCCGCGCTCGCGCGGATCGTCGCCAAAGCTTGCGGCAAACCGATGGATCTGGGGCTGGTCGAGCGCGTCCGGGCCACACGCTCGCAGGTAGGGCTGACGCGGGCCGAACGCGCGATCAACCTTCAGGGCGCGTTCCGCTGCCCGGAGGCGGCGCCGATCAAAGGGCGGCGGATCGTGCTGGTGGACGATGTGCTGACCTCGGGCGCCACGGCTAACGCCGCCGCGCGCGCGTTGCTGAAGGCCGGTGCGAGGGGCGTCGATGTGCTGGTGTTCGCACGCGTGGCCAAATGAGCGGCCTGTTTTCCACCGGCGTCCATACCCGGACAGGTCGATACCCGAACAGGCCTGTTGCGTCGCCGCAAAGGCGTCACATATAGTTGCATGACACGGAGTTCTCGTCTTGCCGCCCATCGTTGTCTACACCAAAGCCGCCTGCCCCTATTGCCACGCCGCCAAGGCGCTGCTGACCGCCAAGGGCGCGCCCTTCGAGGAGATCAGCGTCGACGGCGACTATGCGGCGCAGGCGGCGATGGCCCGGAGGGCCGGGCGCTCGACGGTGCCTCAAATCTGGATCGGCGATCAGCATGTCGGCGGTTGCGACGATCTGCATGCGCTTGAAGCGGCGGGGCGGCTCGATCCTCTGCTTACGAGATGATTAAATTCAGCCTAGCCTGCGACGGCGGCCATGAATTCGAAAGCTGGTTTCCCGACGGCACATCCTATGAGGAACAGGTCAAGCGAGGCTTTGTGACGTGCCCCGAGTGCCATTCGAGCCGGGTCGTCAAGGCGCCGATGGCCCCGGCGGTCATGACGCGCCGAGCGGCCGAGCGACCGCTTTCCTTGCCCGACGAGAAGACCCTGAAACTGCGCGAGGCCTTGGTCGCATGGCGCCGGGACATCGAGACGCGGACGGAGGACGTTGGCGAGACGTTCCCGCAGGTAGCCCGCGCGATCCATGCGGGCGACGAACCCGAGCGCGCGATCCGGGGGCAGGCCAGTCTGGTCGAGGTCAGGGCGCTGCTGGAGGAGGGGGTGCGCATCGCGCCGGTTCCCATGCTGCCGGACGAGGCGAATTGAGGTTACCTTTAACACGGGTAGGATGAATAGTGTTGCTCAAGCTGTTTAGCTTGGGGGCGAAATTGGCAGATGTAGAACGAACGTATGCTCAGAGGTGGATCGATTTCATTTGCGCTCCAGGCACTATTATATTCAGATTTTTTTGCTATAGTTTCGATGTAAATTTGGATTTTTACGACAACAATCAGGTTCAACGAAGTTGATTTTGATAAAATTGCTGCGCTTTCAAAAAATATAGAAACCATGTCCGATGGTGCACTTACCTTTAAGGCTCGTGATAATCTTCAGTTTAGAGTTGGAACTGATACCCACAAGTTTATATAAATTACGGGAGCTTACAGTCATTTTCTAGTGTTCGATAGTTGCATTGCAATGGCAGATGTCCGCTTCAGCACAGGCGGGTCGACGGCAAAATCTCCGCCTCCGAAGTGCTGAGGGGCTCAGCGATCCCCTCATTTTTTCGGGCGCAAAAATGCAACCGGCAGTTGGCGATTTGGTGCGAGGAATCCCGTATGACGAGTCCTGGAATGCGGTT
>JAYVYJ010000264.1:0-5179 GCA_043784465.1 Hyphomicrobiales bacterium | reverse complement strand
TCAAAGATTGGGGCGGAGTGAAATTGCATCGTCGTCGTCATGACCGACCCCTCGCATGATTTCGGGCAAATTTCTGGAAATCCGGGCTTGCTCAACAATTGGTACGGCTAATACGTAGCGATCCTCACCTTGCGCTGAAATATTCAATTTACGTTCGGGGTTATTGCCGCACGATGATGGATGGACGCACGCTGACCAAGGGCGGCAGCAATACGCCTCCTAACGATTCCTATGTACACCACAAAAAGATGGCGCGCCCGAAGGGATTCGAACCCCTGGCCTCTGCCTTCGGAGGGCAGCGCTCTATCCAGCTGAGCTACGGGCGCGTTCGAACGTCATAGCCGATTGCGGCGCGGTTTCAAATGGCGATTCTGAACGTCTTGCGCCTCGCGCAGGGCGGCTCTATGCGTCGCGAGGCGGAGCAGGGGGGCGGCATGGCGCGCAGGATTCTCGTGGCCCAGGGCGGCGGGCCTACGGCGGTCATCAATCAGTCGCTGGTCGGGGTGGCGCTGGAGGCGCGCCGATTTCCCGATATTGAGGCGGTCTACGGCGCCCGCCACGGCGTGCGAGGCATCGTCAACGAAGACCTTGTCGATCTTGGCCAGGAGACGGTCGCCAATCTGGAAGCGGTCGCCAGTACGCCCGCTTCCGCGCTCGGCTCCACCCGGGACAAACCTGACCGGAAATATTGTCAGGACATCTTTCGCGTCCTGAGGGCGCAGGCCATCGACACGTTCTTTTATATCGGCGGCAACGATTCCTCCGACACCGTGCGCATCGTCGCGGAAGAGGCGACCCGCGAGAATTATCCGCTGCAGGCGATCCATATCCCCAAGACCATCGACAACGATCTCGTCGGCTTCGACCATACGCCCGGCTTCCCGTCCGCCGCGCGCTTTGTGGCGCAGGCGTTCATGGGAGCCAATTTCGACAATGCCGCGCTCAAGGGCGTTTATTGCGCGGTCATCATGGGCCGCCACGCGGGCTTCCTCACCGCCGCCAGCGCGCTCGCACGCAAATTTCCCGACGACGGGCCGCATTTGATCTACCTGCCCGAGCGCGCTTTCTCCCTCGACAGGTTCCTCGCCGACGTGAAGGCGGCCTACGACAAGCACGGCCGCTGCATCATCGCCGTCTCGGAAGGTATCCATGACGAGAAGGGCGCGCCGATCCTTTCTCGCCTGGCGGGGGAATTGGAGAAAGACGCGCACGGCAATGTCCAGCTTTCCGGAACCGGCGCGCTCGCGGACCTGTTGTGCGAGGAAATTAAAGACAAGCTTGGCGTCAAGCGGGTGCGCGGCGACACGTTCGGATATCTGCAACGCTCGTTTGCGGGCTGCGTGTCGGACGTCGATCAACGCGAGGCGCGCGAGGTCGGCGAGAAGGCCGTGCATTACGCGAGCTTCGGCGCGGGCAACGGCTCGGTGTCGATCCGACGCATCGGCGACTACGCGGTCGACTATCCGCTGATCCCGCTGGAGACGGTCGCGGGCAAGACGCGGGTGATGGAGGACGCCTTTATCGGCGGCCAAGCCAATGACGTGACGCCGGCGTTCCTCGACTATCTGCGCCCCCTGGTCGGCAAAGAGATGCCGGAGGTATCGAGGCTTCGGGCGCCCCCCGTAGCAAAGCGCGCGTGAAGGCGGGGCTGCGGCGGTTTGTGGCGGCCTTTCATATTAGGCTTGATTTGCCGGGACGATGAAGGTTTGGGTGACGCGGCCCGTCCCCTCAGAACGCTGACATGACCGTCATCGACAGCCATTGCCATCTCGACTTTCCCGATTTCGCCGAGACTCTCGACGATGTCGTGGCGCGCGCCCGCGCCGCTGGAGTGGCGCGTATGGTGACGATTTCGACCCGCGTGGCGAAGGGCGCCGATTATCAGGCGCTGGCCGAGCGGTTCGACGATGTCTATTTCACCATCGGCACGCATCCCCATCAGGCCGTCGAGGAGGCGGAGACCGACGCCGGGGCCGTCAGGCGCTTCGCCCGTCATCCCAAATGCGTGGGAATCGGCGAGGCGGGGCTCGACTATCACTATGCCTATGCGCCGCAAGCCGTCGCCGAGCGGGTCTTCCGCGCCCAGATCGGGCTGGCGCGCGAACTCGATCTGCCGCTCGTGATCCACGCCCGCGAGGCCGACGACGACGTCGCCCGCATCCTGCGCGAGGAAATGCGTCAGGGCCGCTTTCGCGGGCTGCTGCATTGCTTCACATCCTCGCGGGCGCTCGCGCAGACGGGGCTGGAGTTGGGCCTCTACATCTCGTTCTCGGGCGTCATCACGTTCAAGAACTCGGCCGATCTAAGGGAAATCGCGCGGGAAGTTCCGCTCGACCGGGTGCTCGTGGAGACCGACGCGCCCTATCTGTCGCCGACTCCGCATCGCGGTCGGCGCAACGAGCCTGCCTTTGTAGTGGAGACGGCCAAGGCGCTCGCGGAGGCCAAGGGCGTGAGCCTGGACGATATCGCGCGTGCGACCCGCGCCAACACCCTCGCGATCTTCACCAAAATGGCGGAGGTCGGGGCGTGAGCCTCGCCTTCACAATATTGGGATGCGGGTCGTCGGGCGGCGTGCCGAGGGTCGCGCAGGGTTGGGGCGCCTGTGATTCCAGCGAGCCACGCAACCAGCGCCGGCGTTGCTCCGCGCTGCTCGAGCGGCAAGGGGCTGGCGGGCGCACGCTGGCGCTGATCGACACTTCGCCCGACCTGCGCCTGCAACTTATCGACGCCGAGGTCGCGCGCCTCGACGCCGTGCTGCTAACCCATCCGCATGCCGACCATACGCACGGCATCGACGATCTGAGGCCCATCGCCATCGGGACGCGCCGGCGCGTCGAGGTCCACATGGACGCGCCAACGGCCGCCGACGTGCGCCTGAAGTTCGGCTACATATTCGAGACGCCGACGGGCAGTTCCTATCCGCCGATTGCGGTGGAGCGACGACTGACGCCGGGCGTCGACGTCCAGATCGAAGGCCCCGGCGGGCGTCTTGTCGCGACGCCGTTCGAACTTGAGCACGGCGATATTCCCGCACTCGGCTTCCGCATGGGCGGACTGGCCTATACGCCCGACCTCAACCGCGTGCCCGACGCCGCCAGGCCCTATCTGGAAGGGCTCGACGTCTGGGTTATCGACGCGCTGCGCTACGCGCCCCATCCCTCCCATTTCAGTCTGGTGGAAGCTCTCGATCACATCGCGCGCTTTCGGCCGCGACGCGCGGTGCTAACCAATCTGCACACCGACCTCGACTATGCGACGCTGCGCGACGCGCTGCCGGACCATGTGACGCCAGCTTACGACGGCCTGCGGATCGAGGGGTTTTGATGTCGAGAAACGCGGTGTGCGAATCGGCGCCCGGGCGGATATAGGTGCCCTTGCTGCGTGTCTGGGCAGGAGAGCGTTCTTGAAAAAAGTTTGCTTCGTCAGCGACGAATGCAACGGTCTGTCCAGCGCCGGAGGCATCGGCGCTTGCGTTCGCGGCCTCTCGCAATGGCGTGTCGCCACCGGCGCGCGCGTCGATATCCTGATGACCAATCTCAACGAGAACGCGGCGAGCCTCGATCCCGGCGCCGCCGGGTTCGTGGATAACGTCTTTTTCCTGAGCGACGTCGTGAAGCTCGACAAGATGATCTTCGCCCCGGTCGATGAGCCATCCAAGAGCTACGCCGTATATCGCTTTCTGCGCGGCCGGGGTTACGACGAGGTACATTTCAACGATTGGCGCGGCACGGGCTTCTATACGTCGATGGCGCGACGTCAGGGGCTGTTCGACGCCTCCGTCGTCACCCATCTGCATGGCTCTTATCGCTGGGTGCGCGAACACAACCTCAACCCGCCGCAATTGCACGATCTCGAAGTCGAGGGGCTAGAGCGCAGCCAGATCGAGAATTCCGATCTGGTGATTTCGCCGAGCCAATATCTTATTGATTGGTATCGCGACAGCGGCCTTAGCTTGCCGCCAGCGGTTCAGCGCTCCTGGATTTTGCCGCAATGGGCGGAGCCCAGCTTCGCTGGGCCGGACGGGGTGCTGCGCACACGCGCCGTCGAAGCCGGCGCGGTCGATGAAATCGTATTTTTCGGTCGCCACGAACGGCGCAAAGGATTTGAGATATTCGTCGAGGCGGTCGCGCTTCTGTCGCCTGAAAACGCCCCTGACATCACGTTTGTCGGACGGTTCGACCGGATCCGGCGCGAGCAGACAGGCGGGTTTGCCCTGCGGCGGCTGCGCGACTATCCCGGCCGCCTCCGGTTCCTAAACGACCTCAAGCAGGTGGAGGCGCTCAACTTCCTCAAGCAGTCGCGCCGTCGGCTCGCGGTCATGCCGTCGCTGATCGAGAACAGCCCCTGCGTCGTTGGAGAATGCTTCACCGCAGGCGTGCCTTTTCTGGCGACCAAGGTGGGCGGCGTCGCCGAACTGGTCGCGCCGGGATCGCGCGCCGCTTGTCTCGTGGCCCCCGACGCCGTCAGCCTTTCCCAAGCGCTCCAGCGCGTCATGAAGCAGGGGCTGCCCGAACTCGTCTCGACGCTGAACCCGTCCGCCATTCGCGATAGCTGGAACACGCCGCTTGTCGCCAGACCGGCGACAAAGACAAGCGCCCGGCCCCTGGTCAGCGTCTGCTTCACCCATTACGAGCGCCCGCACCTGTTGCGCCGCGCCCTCGAAGCGATCCTCACCCAGACCTATGACAACATCGAGATCGTCATTGTCGACGACGGCAGCCGGTCGCCCGCCGCGCACGCTTATCTCGACGAGATCGAGAAAGCGTCGGTTCGCTTTCCGGTTACGGTCATTCGCGGCCCCAATCGTTATCTGGGCGCGGCCCGGAACGCGGGCGCGAGGATAGCCAAGGGCGAATTTCTGCTGTTCCACGACGACGACAATTACGCGGAGTCCAACGAGGTCGAGACCTTCGTCGCCGCCGCTCTCGCCTACGGCGCCGACATCCTGACGGCGCAATATTACGTGTTTCGCGACGGCGAACGCGAGCGTGAAGGCCCCAAGCGTCGCATCGAATATTATCCTTTCGGCGTCGGCGGCGTGTTTTCGTTCTTCAGCAACCGTTTCGGCGACGCCAACGCGCTCGTCAAAGCCTCGGTTTTCGCCCAACTCGGCGGCTTCACCGAGGAGCGCGGCGTCGGGTTCGAGGATTGGGAGTTCTTCCTCAAGGCCTATCTTGCG
>JAYVYJ010000263.1:0-8626 GCA_043784465.1 Hyphomicrobiales bacterium | reverse complement strand
CTGAACGAGGGCGGCGCGACGCCGACGCGGCGCGACGCCCCCCCGCCGCCTCCCGCGGGACCGCGCGCCAGCGCGGCGGTCGCGGCGGCCCTGGCGCCTGCCGCAGCCCCGAGCCTGGCCCGCTTCGAGGACGTAGTGGCGCTCGCCCGCGCCCGGCGCGACGTGGCGCTGTTGCGCGCGCTGGAGCACGAGATGCGCATCGTGCGCTACGAGCCCGGCCGCATCGAATTCGCCCCGACGCCGACCGCCGACCCGACGCTCGCCTTCACCCTCGCCCGCAAGTTGCAGGAATGGACGGGCGAACGCTGGATGATCGCCGTCGCAAAGGACGTGACGACGACGCCGACGATCCGCGAGGCGGCGCAGGCGAAAGAAAGCGAGAAGCGGCAGGGCGCCGCCGCGCATCCTGTCGTGCGAAAGGTGCTGGAACTGTTTCCCGGCGCGAAAGTCGTCGCCGTGAAAGCCCCCGAGACCATGCCCCCCGAGGCGCCACCGCCCGCCGACGAAGACATCGACTACGCCGACCCGGACGATTTCGACGACGACTTGTAGGAGAGCGCGCCATGGACATTCTGGGCATGATGAAAAAAGCGCAGGCGATGCAGTCCAAGCTCGCCGAGACGCAGGAGCAGCTCGCCGCGCTCGAAATCGAAGGCGAGTCCGGCGGCGGCATGGTCAAGGTAACGATGACCGGCAAGTTCGACCTGAAATCCGTCAAGCTCGACCCGTCGCTGCTGAAGCCTGAAGAGGCCGAAATGGTCGAGGACCTCCTTCTCGCGGCCTTCGCCGACGCCAAGGGCAAGGCCGAGCGCCTCGCCGCGGAGAAAATGTCGGAGCTGACGGCGGGCTTGCCGCTGCCCCCGGGCCTCAAGCTGCCGTTCTGATGGCGGTCGCGGGTCCCGAGATCGAACGGCTGATTCAGCTTCTGGCGCGGCTTCCGGGTCTGGGGCCCCGTTCGGCGCGGCGCGCGGCGCTGCATCTGATCCGCAAGCGCGAGCAATTGCTGGCGCCCCTCGCCGACGCCATGAAGGTCGCCGAGGAGCGCATCCGCACCTGCACGACCTGCGGCAACGTCGATACGCGCGACCCCTGCACTCTCTGCGCCGACCCGCGCCGCGACGCCAGCGCCATCGTCGTGGTGGAGACGGTCGGCGATCTCTGGGCGCTGGAGCGCGCGCAGGCGACGCGCGGGCTATATCACGTGCTAGGCGGCGCGCTGTCGCCGCTCGACGGCGTGGGGCCGGAGGATCTGTCGCTCGAAAAGCTGATCACGCGCGTCGCGGCAGGCGGGGTCGTGGAGGTCGTGCTGGCGGTCAACGCAACCGTCGACGGACAGACCACCGCGCATTACATCACCGACCTGCTCTCGCCGTATGGCGTCAAGGTCACGCGGTTGGCGCATGGCGTGCCGGTCGGGGGGGAACTCGATTATCTCGACGACGGAACGCTGTCGGCGGCGATGCGGCAACGCACCGCATTTTAGGCGTCGCCGGCCTGCCCCTGCGGGGTCTATGATCAGACAAAGATTGAGGAGTTTCGCCCATGAGCGCAGCGGTACTGCCCCTGTTCCGGCCGCCCTCCGCGCCGCGTCACAAAAAGCCGCTCAGCACGCTTGGCGTTTTGTCGGTGCTGGTGCGCAATCCGCTGGAGATCTGGTCGGACTTGCATTTCGAGAAGCCCTTTCTGATCGGAAAGACTTATTTTGGCATGCGCGCCATGGTCAGCGAACCCGATTCCGTGCGCCGCGTGATGCTCGACAATGTCGCCAATTACCGCAAGGACCCGCTAACCCTGCGCGTGCTCAAGCCGGCGCTGGGCACCGGCCTGCTAACGGCGGACGGCGACACCTGGAAGACGCAGCGCCGCGCGCTGTCGCCGCTGTTCTCGCCGCGCCAGACGGCCAGTTTCGCCCCCGCCATGCATCGCGTGGCGCGTGCGGGCGTTGCGGAAATGGCGCGGACGGAAGGCGCCGTGGTCAACGTGCATGAGGAAATGGCGGTCATCGCGCTGCGCGTGCTGGAGGAAACGCTCTTCAGCACAGGCATCGCCCGAGAAGCGAGCCAGTTCCAGAAGGCCGTGACGCGCTATTTCGAGACGGTGGGCCGCCTCGATCCGCTCGACGTGCTCGGCGCGCCGGATTTTCTGCCGCGTATGGGCCGCGCGCTGGGCAAGGGGTCGCTTGATTATCTCGCCAGCGCCGTGACGGACATCGTCGGAGCACGCCGCGCTTTGATTGCAAGCGGCGCGGCGCCGCCGCAGGATTTCCTGACGCTGCTGTTGCGCGCCGCCGATCCGGAGACCGGGCGCGGCCTGTCGGAAGCGGACATGCGCGCCAACATCATCACCTTCATCGGCGCCGGCCATGAAACCACTGGCAACGCGCTGACCTGGACGCTCTATCTTCTGTCCCAATCTCCCGAGTGGCGGCAGCGGGTGGAAGCGGAACTCGACGCCCTCTTCGACCCCGCCGACGACAGCGACGCGGTCATGAACCTGCCCGTCACCCGCGCTGTGTTCGAAGAAGCGATGCGGCTCTACCCCCCCGCGCCCAACGTGATGCGCGAAGCCATCGGCGAGGACTACCTGTCGGGCCATCGCGTGCCGCCCGGCACGGTCGTCTCGATCTCGCCCTATGTGCTGCACCGTCACAAGACGCTGTGGCGAGACCCGGATCATTTCGACCCCTCGCGCTTCCTGCCGGGGGAGCGCGAGAACATCGACCGCTACGCCTACATCCCGTTCGGCGCGGGGCCGCGCGTGTGCATTGGCGCGGCCTTCGCGATGCAGGAGGGGTTGGTCGTGCTGGCCAATATGCTGCGCCATCTGCGTTTCGAGATGCTGCCGGGGCAAAAGGTCGAGCTGCAGCAGCGCATCACCCTGCGCCCGCGTTTTGGCATGAAAATGATCGCGCGGCGGCGCATCGGCGCTTAAACAACCGGCGGGCGCGCGGCCCGCCGTTATCGTTTGGATCGGCTTTAAGCCCGATCGACGGAAAGCGGGCCCGGACCGGCGGCGGCGAGATAGAGGAACACGAAGCAGTAAAGCAGCGCCGCCTCGCCGAAGTTGATGGCCGGGAAGATGACGCCCGACGACGCCACGTGGCCGAGGAAAAACGCGACGGCCATGAAGCCCGACAGCACGAAGGCGACAGGCCGGGTGAACAGGCCGATGACGATCAGCAAGCCGCCAATCAACTCTATCACGCCCGTGAGATAGAGCATGGGGACCGGCATTTTGTCGAGAAACGGCAGACCGGCGGGGAAATTGAGCAACTTGCCCGTGCCGTGTTCGAGGAAGGAAAGCCCGGCGGCGATGCGCAGCACGGAAAGAAGAATCGGCGCGTACGAGGCCGGGATAATGCTGAAATTCATGAGACGCCCCCTTTGGCATGAAAACGCGGGCCCATCCGGACCCGCGCAAAAGATCAGACGAACTTGGCGATCTGTTCGAACGCGAAACGCGGGCTGCGCGGGAACAGCTTGGTCTCGTCGCCGTAACCGATGTTGATGACGACGTTCGACTTGTAGCTCGTGCCGGCGAAGAACGCCTCGTCCACCGCCTTGTTGTCAAAGCCCGACATCGGGCCGGTGTCGAGGCCAACCGCGCGCAGGGCCAGGATCAGATAACCGACCTGCAAGGTGCCGTTCTGAAACGCGCTGCGCTCGGCGAACGCTTCGTTTCCGGAGAACCAGCCGCGCGCATCCATGTGCGGAAAGAGGAAGGGCAGATGCTCCCAGAACTTCAGGTCGTAGGCGACGATCGCGACGACAGGGGCCTGCTCGGTCTTGGCCTTGTTAGGCTCCATCATGGCGCCGACGATCTTGGCTCTGGCCTCCGGCGACTTCACGAACACGATGCGGAAAGGCGACTGGTTGAAGCTGGTCGGCCCCATCTTCGCGATGTCTACGGCCTTGTGGATAAGGGCGTCGTCGACGGGCTTGTCAAGAAATCCATTGTGGGTTCGCGCTTCGGTGAACAGAAGCTTTAGCGAGGCGTCGTCGATGGTGTTGGACATGCGGAAGGGTCCTCATGAATTCTGCGGTGCGAAATCCATGAACCGTTAAATCCATCTTGGCAACTGTCAAAATACTGCTATCATCCATCGGTGGAGAAGATGGATGATCGACCCGCTGACCCTGGACCAGATGCGCGTTCTGTCCGCCGTCGCCGAAACCGGCAGCTTCTCGGCCGCGGCGCGAAAGCTCGGGCGCGTGCAATCGGGCGTGAGCCAGGCCGTGCAGACGATGGAGGCGACGCTCGGCCTCAGCCTGTTCGACCGTTCGCGCAAGACGCCGTCTTTGACCGAAGCCGGGACAGCGATGCTGGAGGACGCGCGCGCGACGCTGGCGCGGGCGCAATCCATGCAGGCCCGCGCGCGGGCGATCCGTGACGAGCTAGAGCCGGAATTGACGCTCGCCGTCGAGGCGACGTTCCCGATCCCGCTGCTGATGACGAGCCTTCAGGCGTTGCGCGGCGAATTTCCGACGCTGCCGGCGACCCTGTTCACTGAGGCGCTCGGCGGCGCGCAGGAGACGCTGGCGACGGGCGCGGCGCGCATGGCGATTTATCCGATATTCGGCGGTCCGACGGCGGACGTGTCCGCCGAATTTCTGGCGCGCGTGGCGCTCGCCCCCGTCGCCGCCGCCCAGCATCCCCTCGCCCGTCTCGGGCGCCCCGCACGACGCGAAGACTTGGAGGCGCATGTGCAGCTCGTGCTGACCGGGCGCAACGCCTACGCGCAGGCGGTGCGCGGAGGAGTGATAAGCCCGCATGTCTGGCGCTTCGTCGATCAGACGACACGGCTCGAATTCCTGCTCAGCGGCTTTGGCTGGTGCAATATGCCGCTGCACATGGTGCAGGAACACATCGACAGCGGCCGCCTGCGCCGGCTCGAAATCCTGCACGGCGAGCCGCCGCCGGAATTCCCGCTCTACGTCGCCTGCCCGCGCGATCGTCCGCTAGGCCGCGCGGGGCGTTGGCTGGTCGCGGATCTGCGCAAGCGGCTGAAATCGTGCCCCGCCTCGTTCCCGGCTGCGCTTGCGGCGGAGTGAGATCAGGCGATAGCTTTTTACGATGACAGGACAATTTCCCGCTATCTGCGGAGTGTATCCTTGAGGCAAGGCCTAGACGTCGGGAAGCTTCCGCCGGTAGACAGACGCCATCGAAGAGGCCGGTCCCCGGTGGTCCCGCCGCCCGCGGGCCGGCATCTTCGAGGGCACGAAAAAATTGCGGCGGGAAACCTTAGGAGAGCACAATGGCTTGGACCACCCCGGTTATCTGCGAAGTTTGCGTCGGCATGGAAGTCACCGCCTACGCCTCGGCCGTGATCTAATTTCACGTCTTACGTATTGAACGGCTTGGGGTCGTCGGAACTTGCGTTTTCTCGTTCTTGGGTCGGCGGCTGGCGGGGGGTTCCCGCAATGGAACTGCCTCTGCCCGACCTGCCGTCTCGCATGGGAGCGAGACCCCCGCACGGAGCGGCGCTCCCAAGCCAGTCTCGCCGTCAGCATGGACGGCGACAGATGGGTTTTGCTCGGCGCCTCGCCGGACCTGCGCCAGCAAATTCTTGAAACACCCGCGCTGCATCCGCGACACGCGCCGCGTCATTCGCCGATCCATGGCGTGTTCCTTCCCAACGGCGACGTCGATAATATCGCGGGACTGCTGACCCTGCGCGAGATGCAAGCTTTCACAATCTGGGGCTCGGAGGCTACGCTTTCACAAGTGCGCGGCGGCGTGTTCGCGGCGGTGGACGAAAGATTTGCGCCGCGTGTGACGGTGAAACTCGGAGAGGCGCTCGACACGGGCGCCGGGTTGACGATCACGCCGTTCTCCGTGCCTGGAAAAATCCCGCTTTACCTTGAGCCGCCCGATGAGTCGAAGTTGGACCTCGGCGTCGAGGGCGAGACGACGGTGGGGCTGGAGATCGTCGGCGGCGGCTTTCGCGCTTATTACGTGCCGAGTTGCGCGCGCGTGACCGCGGCGCTGAAGACCCGGCTGGAGGGCGCCGACGTGCTGTTCTTCGACGGAACGACCTATGAGGACGACGAGATGCTTCGTCTGGGCCTGTCGCCCAAGACCGCCTGGCGCATGGGCCATATCGCGATGAACGGACCCCGAGGATCGCTGGCCGCACTCGACGGCGTGAAGGTTGGGCGTAGGTTTTATATCCACATCAATAATTCCAACCCGGTTCTGTGCGGGGGAAGCGCCGAGCGCCAACATGTCGAGGCAGCAGGCTGGGAAGTCACGCACGACGGTCTCTCGCTCGATCTGGGGGGCCGCGCATGATCGCGGACGAATCACGCCCCCGTCTGCCGCGCGGCGTGCGCCTGCGCGAGGACAAAGTGCGCGACCGCTGGGTGCTTCTGGCGCCCGAGCGCGTGGTCAAGGTCGACCCGATCGCCGTGGAAATCCTGAAGCTTTGTGACGGCGCCCGCAGTCTCGGCGAAATCGTGGCCGATCTCGCGCTGCGCTTCAACGCGGATGCGGGGCGCATCGGAACGGACGTGCGGGCGATGCTCGCCTCGCTCGCCGACAAGAGGATGGTCGAGCTATGAGCGAAAATTTAAGCCCCCCCGAGGGCCTGCTCGCCGAACTGACGCACCGCTGCCCCCTCGCCTGCCCCTATTGCTCGAACCCCGTCGCGCTCGACCGCGCCGCCGACGAAATGGCGACAGGGGACTGGAAGCGAATTTTCTCGGAAGCCGCAGAGATGGGCGTGCTGCATCTACACCTTTCGGGCGGCGAGCCTTGCTCGCGGCGCGACCTCGCCGAACTCGTCGAACATGCCGCGAAGGTCGGCCTCTACACCAACCTCATCACCTCCGGCGTCGGTCTCACGCGCGACCTGTTCGACAGAATCGTCGCCGGCGGGCTCGACCATCTGCAACTCTCCATTCAGGGCGTTGATTCGGCGCAGGCCGATTGGATCGGCGGTTACAAGGGCGGTTACGCCAAGAAGCGCGAGGTCGCCGAATGGGTGACGCGCGAGGGCCTGCCCCTCACCGTCAATGCCGTCATCCATCGCGGCAACGTCGAGGATGCGCCGCGCATGGTCGATCTTGCTGTGGAGCTGGGCGCGCGCCGGGTCGAGATCGCGCATACGCAATATTATGGTTGGGCGCTCAAGAACCGCGCCAACCTGATGCCGACGCGCGATCAATCCGAGCGCGCCTACGCAGCCGTCGAGGCGCGGCGCGAGCATTACAAAGGCACGGTCGTCATCGATCACGTAGCGCCCGACTACCACGCCAAATACCCCAAGGCCTGCATGAGCGGTTGGGGCCGCCAGACGCTCAACGTCAGCCCCGGCGGCAAGGTGCTTCCGTGTCATTCGGCGGAGATCATTCCCGGCCTCGAATTCTGGAACGCTCGGGAAAAGCCGCTTGCTCAGATCTGGGCGCATTCGCCCGCCTTCGAGGCGTTTCGCGGTTTCGAGTGGATGCAGGAACCGTGTCGCTCCTGCGAGCGCAAGGGGCAGGATTTCGGCGGCTGCCGGTGTCAGGCGATGGCGTTGCTGGGCGACGCGCGGGCGTGCGACCCCAGTTGCATCAAGTCGCCGCATCATTCTCTGATGGGCGAAATCGCCGCCCGCGACAGTTCGGGCGCCGTCGAGGGGTTTGCGCCGCGCCGCTATAGCCGCGAGCCGACGTGAGGGAGGCTGACATGGAGCTGGCTTGGTCGGCGGAGGAATTCGAGGCGGCGATCCGCGCGGTCGGGGCCGAGCGCTATCACGACAAGCACCCGTTCCATAAGCTGCTGCATGGCGGCAAACTCGGCAAGGGTCAGGTGCAGGCCTGGGCGCTCAACCGCTTCTGCTATCAGGAAGCCGTGCCGCGCAAGGACGCCGCGCTGATCGCGCGCGCGGAATCGCAAGAGCTACGGCGCGAATGGGTCCACCGAATTCTCGATCACGACGGCTATGAGAACGAACAAGGCGGCATCCAGCGTTGGTTGGCGCTGACCGACGGGCTCGGCCTCGACCGCGATTACGTGATCTCCAAACAAGGCGCCCTGCCCGCGACGCGCTTCGCTGTAGAGGCCTATGTGCGCTTCGTCGCCATCGAGCCGCTGACGGTGGCGGTCGCCTCCTCGCTGACCGAATTGTTCGCGCCCAAAATTCACCGCGAGCGCATTTCGGGAATGCTTGAGAACTACGATTTCATCGGCGACGACGTGATGGCCTATTTCAAGCGCCGCCTCGCGCAGGCCCCGCGCGACGCCGATTTCGCGCTGGATTATATAAAGAAGCACGCGCACACGCGCGAGGTTCAGGAAGCCTGCGTCGGCGCGGTTCGCTTCAAATGCAACGTGCTGTGGTCGATGCTCGACGCGCTGCATCATGCCTATGTCCAGCCGGCGAACGTGCCGCCGGGCGCGTTCCGGCCGTAAGCCTCGCCCTTTGCGTCATCGCAATCGCAACGACGCCATCCATCGAAACGATACGCCGTCGGGTGCAGCGAGCAACCCTCTCGACAGCCACGGCTAGCCTCAATCGCACGAAGATTTGAAGGCTCCGCTTCGCTCGCCATGACGGCGCATGGCCATCAACTATGCCCGTCCGGTCGTCGCCGTTTATAGTCCAGATAAACAAAGTCCGCGTCGTCGTTCTCGCCCCGGACGC
>JAYVYJ010000262.1:0-6403 GCA_043784465.1 Hyphomicrobiales bacterium | reverse complement strand
GCTTGCGCCTCGTCGTCGATCAATTCCCTGCAACCGGCGGCGGCCAGATAGGCCTCCGTCTCGCGGTCGACGATCTCCAGATGCAGGCCCAGCCGATCTCTAACGTCGGCGAGAAACGCCACGCCGTTGATCGCCGAACGGCACGCCTCTGTGGCCACGAGGCGCGCGCGGGTGACGCCCCGGTTGCGCATCTTATCGCGGCAGATGCGCAGCGCCTCGATCGTGCGTTCAATGGCGGCGCTCGACAGCTTGCCGCTTTGCGAAAGGCCCTCGCCCAGCCGAACAATGCGCGAGAACGCGTCGATCACGCGGAAACCGCCATGCGCGGGACGCGCGATCAGCAATCGACAATTGTTGGTGCCCAGATCCAGCGCGGCGTAGACCCGCGAGGACGGCGCCCGCGCTGAAGTCGTCGGCGATGGCGACGGCGCGACGGCCGCAGGGGTCAACACCGTCGTCGAAACCAAGGTCCCAAACTCCTCGCGCCGACACGGAACCCGGCGCCGCCCATTCCGTGACGACCCTAGCACGCCGCGCGAGGGATGCAATTCGCGGGATCAAGTCGCGAATTCGCGACCTAGGTCGCCATGCTAAGCACGGCGGAGGGCGCGGGCGGACGAGAGCGGCGAAGCAGCCGCCCGCGTCCGCTGTCGCGATGCGACATCACCACCGCATGTTTGAGCGCGTCCATTGTGTCGCGCAGGTCGAGCAGCGATTGTTCGAGACCGACAAGGCTGGCTTCGTCGTCGCGCTGGAAATGATAGCGGCGCATCGCCGAAAGCGTGGCGGCGAGGCGCGCGTCGGCCTGCTTCATCTGTGGCCATAGCGCGGGGAAGTAGAAGCCGATCAACATGCGCCCCCGCGCGCTGTCGCGCATGAGCCGAGACCAGCCCGCATCGCCGTTGGGCGAATACAGACAGCCTTCGGCGATGAGGGAGCAGTTTTGCGCGAAATAGGCGGCGAGCCCCTGATCGAAGGAATCGATGACGACATAAAGCTCTTCCGCCTTGGCCGTGGAGTGGTGCCGCATTTCGCGCCGCTCCAGCACGAAATAGCTCGTAAGACCCGCCGCAGCGGCGCAGGCCAGAATCTCGAATATGGCTACCGGTATCGACATCATCGCGCCTTCGCTCCCCACACGCGCACGACGGTAAATGGCATTGGTTAATGTCCACATAAACGTCGCTTATGGACACGCCTTCGACGCGGTGGAGCCTGATGCGAGGCGCCATAGTCCGCCTCACGAAGCCGACGGAGGCGGCAACGTCTCGCCTATTGCGTTGCGCTCAAATCGTGAACGCCAAAACAAGCCCGCGCTTGCGTGTGCGTAACGCAAAGAGACCCCGCCGTCACCGGCGGGGCCTCGGTTGTATGATTGGCCGAGCTTTGGCGCAGTTTACAGGAGTTCACGCTACCGGACAGCGACACACTTAACCCTGTCGCAGCTTAATCAGCGCGACATTTCCATGTCGCCCTCGGTCGCCTTGTGGCGGCGCGCCGGCACTTTTCTCGAAGGCGCGACGTCGTCCGCCGCCGCCCGGCCCTCAATCGCCCCCGATGGGTTAGAGACGCCGTAGGAATTGGCTCCGGGAACTCGATTGTAATCAGGGTCAAACCCGTTACCGCCCTGATTGAACCCGCCGCTGTAGCCGTATTCGTATCCGTTGGCGCCGTTGCGGGCGTCGCCGAAACCGGACCTGTCTCTGTCGAAGCCGTTGTTCCCATATCCAGGGTAACCCCTGTTGGTATCGACGCCGCCGCCGGGCGTGTTATGGCCGGAGGGTGCGCCGAAATAGCCCGCGCTTTGCGCCAGCGCAGGAACAGTCGCCGACATTGCGGCGACCATGGAAATTGCAAATATCTTACGCATGTCTGTCTCCCATTGCGGATGACTATGGAGATAAAATGCTCGAGAGGATGCTTTGTTTCCAGAAATATCGTCAGATATATTACAAAATATCGCGTTGAAATATTTACGCGTTATAAACGGCAATGTATATACATACATAATACTCGCCGTTTCGGGCGGGACATTACAAACAAACAATCGGGTAGAGATCAAGTTCACTTGCCGCCGCTATGGCCCTTGCCTCTATGAACGCCGCCACCCATCGTACCGTTCGGCGCTATAGCCCGTCCCTCAGGCATGGACCCGTTGTTCATCGGAATTAGGGTGGCGTTCGGGTTTGGGTAATCTCGCGGCGCCGGCATGACCGGCTGGGCCGGCGTCGATTGGGCAAAAGCAGGAGCGGAAACAAGGAAGAGGATGGCGACGGCGAACATCGACGTGTTGCGCATGGTATTCTCAATTTTTAGGGGGTAACCCACAAACAGCTCGCCGCCGCTAAGGTTCCCCTCGCGGGCGGCTTGCGTTTTGCGTTTGCCCCGCGCATGAGGGCGGCGCTTCAAGGCTTTCAGGGGACGCACGGCGCATGGGTTTCAAATGCGGCATCGTCGGCCTGCCCAATGTCGGCAAGTCGACCCTCTTCAACGCTCTGACGCAGACCGCCGCCGCGCAGGCCGCCAATTATCCGTTCTGCACGATCGAGCCGAACGTCGGCGACGTCGCCGTGCCCGACCCGCGCCTGGAGACGCTCGCGGCCATTGCAGGCTCCCGGGAGATCGTGCCCACGCGGCTGACCTTCGTGGATATCGCAGGCCTCGTGCGCGGCGCCTCCAAGGGCGAGGGCTTAGGCAACCAGTTTCTCGCCAACATCCGCGAATGCGATGCGGTGGCCCATGTCGTGCGCTGTTTCGAGGACGGCGACATCACCCATGTCGAGGGCCGCGTCGATCCCCTCAGCGACATCGAGACGATCGAAACCGAGCTGATGCTGGCCGATCTCGACAGCCTCGAACGGCGAACGCCGGCGCTGGAGAAGAAGGCCAAGGGCGGCGACAAGGAGGCCAAAGAGCTTTACGAGGTCGCCGCCGCTGCGCTGGCCGAACTGCGCGAAGGCCGCCCCGCCCGCGTCGCCAAAGTCGCCCCCGAACACGCCAAGGCCTTCGCTTCTCTGGGCCTGCTTTCGTCCAAGCCCGTGCTCTATGTCTGCAACGTCGAGGAGGGCGCGGCCCACGACGGCAACGCCTTTTCCGCGCGCGTCGTGGAACGCGCAAAATTAGAGGGGGCGGTCGCGGTCGTCGTCTCGGCCAAGATCGAGAGTGAAATCGCGGTGCTGCCCGCCGGAGAGCAGAGGGAATATCTTGAGGCCGTGGGCCTTGAGGAGCCGGGCCTTAACCGCGTCATCGGGGCGGGCTACCGCCTGCTGCATCTGGTCACCTTCTTCACCGTGGGTCCCAAGGAAGCCCGAGCGTGGACGGTGGAGGCGGGCTCGCGCGCACCCCGGGCGGCGGGCGTCATCCACACCGATTTCGAAAAGGGCTTCATCCGCTCGGAGACCATCGCCTACGACGATTATGTATCGGGCAAGGGAGAGGCGGGCGCGCGCGAGGCCGGCAAGTTCCGTCTGGAGGGTAAGGAATATGTGGTGCGGGACGGCGACGTGCTGCATTTCCGCTTCGCGAACTAAGTCTTAAGTTCAGGGACTTACGCGATGACAAGATCCTTGAATTTGGCGCCCGGCTCGCCACCCGGCAAGAGACCGTCGCGTTCTGCGCTTCGGGCGGGCGCGACGCCGCCCCGCGCTACGCGCGCTCGTGGATGAACGCTCGACATCGCGCTCCGGGGTTCGATCCTGCGAGCCTGCCCCCGCGGGCGTCTCCTCGATCGCATAGAATCTGCGCTGGCCGCCCGTACGACCGGGCGACAATCTCGCCCGTTTCCCGCCACGTGACGGCGAAGCGCGAGATTGGCCGCCGCAGTCGGGGCCTCGTGTCCATCACGACAAGAGAGGCTAATCGGGACGGCCGCGACACCACGCCTGCGGACAACGAAACCTTCGCCGCTCATCGGGACGGTTGACGCCGCCATTTTGTCGCAATCGCGCAACAGAGTTGCCGAATTGACACAATACGAGCCGGCGTGGAGGGCCGTTTGACGATTCACGCCGAGGCGCCGACGATATTTGCCGAAGGACTGCCGGAAAGCTGGGTTTCCCGGCGGTTCGGACCCTATGCGGTCGGAGCGGCGGTGGCGCTGTCAATCGCCACTTTCGTTATCTTCGCGGGTTTCACGCCGATCCTGCCGACCAACGCGGTGGTGCTGGGGATTCTCGTGGGCGACGGGTTGGTGGTCGCCGTCCTGCTCGTGTTCATTTTCATGGAGGTCGTGAAGCTGCGCGCGGCGCGCAAGGCCGCGCGCGCCGGCTCGCGGCTGCACACCCGGCTCGTCGTGCTATTCTCGCTGGTTGCGGCGATCCCCGCCATGTTCACCGCCATCATCGCGACCGTGTCGGTCGAATGGGCGATCAACCCCGCCTTCATGAAGAACGTGGCCGAGTTCATCAACGAAGCCAGTCAGTCCTCGCAGCTTTTTCGCGAGCAGCAATGCCAGTCGTTGCTGCGCGACGCCGATCTGACCGCGGGCGACCTTTCGCGCGCCGCCTCGCTGATGACGTCCAACGCGCCCGTGTTCCAGAATTATCTGGACTCGCGCGCCAATGCGCTGAGTTTCAACGTCGCCGCTATCGTCACCATGCAAGGCGAGACGCTGATATCCTCGACCAGCTCTGATCACGCCTTGATCGCGACGCCGGGTGCGCGCGACTTCGCCGACGCCGACGCCAAACAGCCGTTCTGCGGCTTGCTCGCCGATGGCGGCGCGTTCATCGCGCTTCGCCCCGTGCAGGGTCTCGACAAGGCCTATTTCTATGCGGGCCGCGCCATCGACCCGCTCGCCGACCGCGTGGGCCGCGACGCGCTTCAGGTGACGGCGGCGTTCGCCAATTTCGAGGCGCATCGCCACAACATCGAACTGGGCTTTGCGTCGGTGTTCATCATGCTGTCCCTGACGCTGCTGATCTCGGCGGTGTGGACCGGCCTCACCTTCGCCAACCGCCTCGTCAGCCCGATCCGGCGCCTGATCCGCGCCGCCGATACGGTCGCGCTGGGCGATTTCTCCGTGCGCGTGCCGACCCGCAAGTCGGAAGGCGACCTCGCGCATCTGGGCGAGACCTTCAACAAGATGACGGGCGAGTTGCGACGACAGCGCGAAAGCCTGATCGAAGCCAACCGCCTCAACGAGGAGCGCCGCGCTTTCATCGAGGCGGCGCTGGCGGGCGTGCCTGCGGGCGTGCTGGGCGTGGACAAGGACAACCGCGTCGTCGTCGCCAACGCCGCCGCCGAAACCCTGCTGGGCGCCAAGGCCGAGGGCCTGTTGGGGCGCGAAATGCGCGAAATTTTCGGCGCGCTGGAGCCGATCCTCGCCGACGCCTCCGGCTCTCGCGCGCGCGTCTTTCAGGCGCAGGCGACGCTGAGCGCGAACGGCCGCGAGCGCCTGCTCAACATCCGCGTCACCGGCGACCCGGGGCGTCCGGACCTCGGGCGCGTCATCACGCTCGACGACATCACCGACCTCGTCACCGCGCAACGCTCCACCGCCTGGGCGGATGTCGCGCGCCGCATCGCGCATGAAATCAAGAACCCGCTCACGCCGATCCAGCTTTCCGCCGAACGCCTCAAGCGCCGCTGGGGCCGCCACATCACCGAGGGCAAGGAGGTGTTCGACCAATGCACGGACACGATCATCCGGCAGGTGGACGACATCAAGCGCATGGTCGACGAGTTCTCCAATTTCGCCCGCATGCCGCGCGCGCGTCTGCAACGCGACGACCTCGCCGATTGCGTGCGCCAGTCCCTGTTTCTGGCCCGCGTCGGGCGTTCCGACATCGCGTTCGAGGACGATTTGCCGGGCGAGCCGTTCTTCGTCGATTTCGACCGGCGCCTCGTCAGTCAGGCGCTCACCAACATTCTCAAGAACGCGGGCGAGGGCATCGACGCCCTGTCGCCCCCCTCGCAAGCCCCGCGCATCCGAGTTTCGTTGGATCTCGACGGCGAAGGGCGCGCGCGCATCCGCGTCGCCGACAACGGCAAGGGCTTTCCCGCGCAAGATCGTCACAAGTTGACCGAGCCTTACGTCACCACGCGCGCGGAGGGCACCGGCCTCGGCCTGCCCATCGTGCTCAAGATTTTCGAGGACCATCAGGGCGGGTTGGAACTGCTCGACGGCCTCGACCGCCCCGACGGCGGACGCGGCGCCGAGGTCCTGATGACCCTGCCCGTGCGCGCCGCCGTCCCCGACAAAGCTGCGAGTTAATCCATGGCCTCAGACATTCTCATCGTCGACGACGAAGACGACATCCGCGAACTCGTCTCCGGGATTCTGGAGGACGAAGGCCACAAGACGCGCACCGCGCGCCATTCCGACGAGGCGCTGGCGGTGATATCCGCGCGGCGCCCGCATCTGGTGCTGCTCGACATCTGGATGCAGGGTTCCAAGCTCGAC
>JAYVYJ010000261.1:0-13975 GCA_043784465.1 Hyphomicrobiales bacterium | reverse complement strand
GCGCTCGGCCATTGGCAGCGTCAGCACGCCGCCATCGACCTCCGCCAGCAGGCCCGATTGCACGACGGCGCGTCCGGCGGCCAACGTCGCGGCGACGTCGAGGCCGCCCAGCAGACGTTCGTCGCCTACGCCGAGCGGCGCTTTGCGCCACGGCGTCGCGGGCGCGAAAAACGACCGCAAAAGCTCTAGAAACACGTCGCGCACCGGGCCGTGGCCGGCACGCAGCCAGAGACCCAGCGACGGATCGAGCGCGAACAGCGCGGCGGCGCGGACGGCGCGCGCCCACGGGCTCATGCGAACACGTCCGCCACCGCGCGCGCCACCCGCGCGCCGGAACCCGCCTCGTCGAGCGGGTTGCGGCGCAGGCGGTGGCTCAGCGCCATGGGCGCCAGACGCTTCAGCGCTGCGTCGCCGAAGGTTTTTTCCCCCTCGAATGCGGCGAGCGCGCGCGCGGCGCGAACAAGCGTCAATTCGCCGCGCAAGCCGTCCGCGCCGACCGCGACGCAAAGCCGGGCGGCGCTCTCGATGGCCGCGTCGGGCGTCTCGACCTGCCCCAAAGCGTCGCGCGCCTGCGAAATGCGCTCGCGCAGCTTGCGCTGCGCGGGGGCGAACTCTTCGGCGAAGGCTCGGGCGTCACGGTCGAAACGGTCGCGGCGGCGCACGACCTCGACGCGGGTCGGGATGTCGGAGGGCGTGCGCACCTCGACCGAAAGCCCGAAGCGGTCGAGCAATTGCGGGCGCAGCTCGCCCTCCTCCGGGTTGCCGCTGCCGATCAGCACCAAACGCGCGGGATGGCGTATGCTGAGGCCCTCCCGCTCGACCACGTTGACGCCAGACGCCGCCACGTCGAGCAGGAGGTCGACGAGATGATCCTCCAGCAGGTTGGCCTCGTCGATGTACAGAAACCCACGATTGGCGCGCGCCAGCAGGCCCGGCTCGAAGCGCCGCTCGCCCGAAGCCAGCGCGCGCTCCAGATCGAGCGCGCCGACCACGCGATCCTCCGTAGCGCCCAGCGGCAGGTCGACCACGCGCGGCGCGCTGGGCTCGGAGGGCGGCTCGGCCCCTGTGCGGCAGGCGTCGCAGAGGCCCGCCGTCGCCTTGGGATCGCACGAATAGGGACAGCCCACGACCACCTGGATTTCCGGCAACAGCGCGGCCAGCGCGCGCACGGCGGTCGATTTGCCGGCGCCCCGGTCGCCGAAGGCCAGCACGCCGCCGATGGAGGGGTCGATGGCCGCCAGCGTCAGCGCCAGCTTCATGTCGTCCTGGCCGACGATCGCCGTAAATGGAAACGGTTCCGACATTTCATCCCCCGCGCCGGTCCCGGCGCCGGGCGCGCTTCTGTTTAGGGCGACGCAGCGACATTTGGCAATCGAGCGCCGCCGCCTTGACCGCGACATGCTTTTCTTGGTCTATCACGTCCGATTTTTTTGCGTCGCGAGGGCAGCCCTATGGTCGACAAACCGCGTTGGGAAGTGCCGGACGCGCAGCAGCCGAGGCCGGAAGAGGTCGCATTCGACCTCGACCTTACGCTGCGCTCCATCGTCAACATAGAGGCCGAGGTTCCCGCCGACGCGTTTACCGCCGCCACGCTGGGCACGGAGCGCGCCGGCAGCGGCATCGTCATCCGCGAAAGCGGCCTCGTGCTGACGATTGGCTATCTCGTCACCGAGGCGCAGGACGTGATGCTGATCGACGACGACGGCCGCGCCACGCCCGGCCACCCCATCGCCATCGATTCCGAAAGCGGCTTCGCGCTCGTCCAGGCGCTGGGGCCGCTCGATCTGCCCGCCCTCAAGATGGGCACGTCCGCCTCGGTGGGCGTGGGCGAGCCGGTGGTGATGGCGGGGGGCGGGGGCGCGCGCCGTCACGCCTGCCGCGCGCGGGTCGTCGCCAAACAGGAATTTTCCGGCTACTGGGAATATCACATCAACGATGCGCTGTTCACCGCGCCCGCGCATCCGCTCTGGGGCGGCGCAGGTCTGATCGGCCCGGACGGACGATTGATCGGCGTGGGTTCGCTGCATGTGCAGCAGACGGACGGGCGCGGCCATGCCGAGGACGTCAACATGAGCGTACCCGTCGACCTGCTGTCGCCGATACTGGACGAGTTGCTGACGCACGGGCGGCGCAATCGTCCCGCCCGCCCCTGGCTCGGCGTCTATTCCACGGAGAACGCCGGGCGGGTGGTGATCGCCGACGTCGCGGAGGCCGGGCCGGCGGCCCAGGCCGGACTGCGCACGGGCGACATCGTCGCCTCGGTGCGCGACGCTTCGGTCGATACGCTTGGCGAGTTTTATCGCGAGATCTGGAGTTGCGGGCCGGCGGGGGCGGAAATTCCCATCGAAGTCGTGCGCGACCGTCGCAGCTTCTGGGTGCGGATCAAATCGGCCGACCGGGCCGCCTATCTGCGCAAGCCCAGGATGAACTGAGGGCGGTCAGGCGTCCCAGTCCTTGGGCCGGTTCATCACCGCGTAGCTCGTAATTTCAGGCGTTTCCGCCAGATAGGCGCGCGCCGCCTCGTGCAGCCGCTCGACCTTGTCCGCCTTGTAGCCCTTGACCGCGGGGTCCAACTCCAGGGTCGTGACGATCATCAGAGCGTCGACCTGAGTGCCGTCGCGCCGGTGCGCCCGGGCGACTTTGGAATGGCGCGCGAGCGGATGTTTGAAGGTTTTTGTCATCGCTTCCGTCGTGGTCGATCTTTCATCACCTAGCGGAAACATTTGTCACAAACCAGTCATGCGGTCCGGCCCGCCGTTTGCGACGGGCCAGTGCGGGCAAAGCGTCAGACCAGCTTGACGAGCATCTTGCCGAAATTGTCGCCTTTCAGCAGATCGACGAGCCCTTGCGGCGCGGCCTCCAGTCCCTCGCGTACGGTCTCGCGATACCGCAACTTGCCCGAGGCGACGAGGCCGCCGATTTCGGCCAGGGCCTTGGGCCAGAGGTCGAGATGATCGGACACGATGAAGCCCTCGATGGTGATGCGGCGCACGAGGAAGATCCGCATGTCCGGCAAGACTGTCGGCGCAGCCTCGTAAGACGCGATCAGCCCGCAGATGGCGATGCGCGCGAAATCGTTGAGGCGCCGGATCGTTTGCAGAAACGGCTCGCCGCCGACGTTCTCGAACAGGCCGTCGACGCCGCCCGACAGAGCCGCCTTCATCTCGTCGGCGAAATGCGCAGATTTGTGATCGACGCAGGCGTCAAAGCCCAGTTCGTCGCGCACATAGGCGCATTTCTGCGCGCCCCCCGCGATGCCCACGACCCGCGCCCCCTGCAATTTGGCGAGTTGCCCAACGACTCCGCCAACCGCGCCGGACGCCGCCGAGACGACCACCGTTTCGCCCGCCTTGGGCTTGATGATCCGGTTGAGACCATACCAGGCGGTCGCGCCGGGCATGCCGACCGTTCCCAGATAGGCCTGCAACGGAATGGTCTTCGCGTCCACCACGCTCCAGCCCACCCCGTCGGTCTTGGCGAACTGCTGCCAGCCGCCCATCCCGACGACGTGGTCGCCGATCTTGAACTTCGGGTTCTTCGATTCGATCACCTCGCCGACGCTGCCGCCGCCCATCACCGCGCCGATCTCCTGCGGTTTAGCGTAGCTCTTGGCGTCGCTGAGCCGCCCGCGCATGTAGGGATCGAGCGACAGGTAACGCTGGCGCACGACGATTTCGCCTTCGCCTGCGGTCGGGACGGGCGCTTCGACAGAGCGAAAATGGGAGGCCGCGACCTTGTCGGTCGGTCGCTGGTCTAAAACGATCTGTTTGTTGACGGCCATGAGAGCCTCCTTGAGAGACCCCCTTATGGCGCCGAGGCTGCGCCAGCGGAAGGCGCATAGTCGGCCGGGTCGAGCGTGGCGGGACGCCCCGCCAGCGCCAGCGCCGACACGCGCTCGAGCGTGCGCGAAATCACTTGGCCGCGCCGCACCACGGCGAGCCGCTCGGCGCGCAGCCGCACGGCCTCGATGGGATCGGCCGCCTGAAGCAGCACGAAATCGGCGTTCGCGCCGACGTAGAGGCCATAGTCTTGCAGCCCCATCACGCGCGCAGGGGCCTGGGTGACGCCGTGAAACGTCCAGGCGATCGCCTCGCGGCTGGTCATCGGCGCGGCGTGGACGGCCATATGCGCGACGTCGAGCATATCGGCGCCGCCGAGGCCATACCACGGGTCCATGACGCAATCCTGGCCCAGCGCAACGTTCACCCCCGCCGCGCGCAGTTCGGGGATGCGCGTCATGCCCCGCCGCTTGGGATAGGTGTCGTGGCGGCCTTGCAGGGTGAGGTTGATGAGCGGGTTTGCGATGACGTTGACGCCCGACTCCGCGACCAGCGGGATCAGCTTGGAGGCGTAGTAATTGTCCATCGAATGCATGGAGGTGGCGTGGCTGGCGGTGGCGCGCGCCCCCAGACCCAGCCGCTGCGCCTCCGCCGCCAGCGTCTCGATGTGGCGGCTCATCGGATCGTCGCTCTCGTCGCAATGCAGGTCGAGGCGCAGCCCGCGTTCGGCGGCGATACGCGCCAGCGCCTTCACGCTCTCTGTCCCCTCCGCCATCGTGCGTTCGAAATGGGGGATGCCGCCGACCACGTCGACGCCGAAATCGAGCGCGCGCTCGAGATTGGCGACCGCATTGGGGGAGCGGAAATAGCCGTCCTGCGGGAAGGCGACGAGTTGCAGGTCCAGATAGGGCGCGACCTGCTTCTTGACGTGCAGCAGCGCCTCGACGGCGAGCAGCCGGTCGTCGCAAATGTCGACATGGGTGCGCACGGCGAGCAGGCCGCGCGAGACCGCGAGGTCGCAATAGCGCAGCGCGCGCCCGGCGACGGCCTCATGCGTCAGCAGCGGCTTGAGTTCGCCCCACAGCGCAATGCCTTCCAGCAGCGTGCCCGACATGTTGAGGCGCGGCAGGCCCAGCGAGAGCGTGGCGTCGAGATGGAAATGACAATCGACGAAGGGCGGGCTGACGAGGCGACCTTTAGCGTCGAGCGTTTCACGCGCCGGCGCCTCGATGTGGGGGGCCATCTCGACGATGCGTCCGTCGCGCGCGGCGATGTCGAGACGGCGGCCGTCGGGGAGCGTGGCGTTGCGGACGAGGAGGTCGAGGGTCACGAGGCGCCGCGATCGCTTGAGGAGATTCCGCACAGAAAGGCGATTTTCCTTCTCACAGCCGAAAGCAGATCGGGATCAATTTTCATGCCCGAAAATCGCAGGGGACGCGCCAGCGTGTCGAGAGTTCGCATCTGGGCGATGAGAATTTCGCCTTCAATAGGGGACCCTGCCGGCAACACGACGCTCGAACCGAAGGGCCGTATTCGGCTTGTGATCGGGCATACGACCGTAAATCGCGTGCCCGTGTAGAATTCGGGCGGCGAGACCACAAGGGCAGGAAGGCGTCCGCCCTGTACGCGTCCCGTACGTGGATTGAAATCGGTCCAGACGACATCCCCTGCATCTGGCGCGTAGTCAGTCATCGACTATTTCTCGGCCCACGTCCTCGCCCCAGTCCCAAGCTTCGCGCAGCGCCTCAGGGCCGGTGTTCTCTAGCATTTTCTCCCAGGTCAACGGCCCCCGCACCGGTTCGACGATAATCCGCCCCATTTCGGCGCGAACTTCGACTCTCTGCCCCTCCGACACCCCGATTTCCGCGGTCAGCGACTTGGGAAGCCGCAGGCCCAGCGAATTTCCCCATTTCGACACGAGAACTTGCACGAGACGTCTCCCACTGCGGTTTATGATACACAATGTTTATCCGAAACGCAAACTCTGTCCGACTTGGCAAGTGTCGATATTGAACCGGCAAGTGTCGATATTGAACCGGCAAGCGTCGATATTGAACCGGCAAGCGTCGATATTGAATTTGTTATCGAGCGCCGAAAGGCGGAAAGCGGCGTGCGGTCTGGCGCCGACACCGCTAGGATCGGGTCGCCAACTTACATCGCTCGACGCAATCCCGTTCGCGGGACCGAGAGTGAGCACGACCTACGATACAGATTTCTACGCCTGGGCGAACGAACAGGCCTCGTTGCTGCGCAGCGGCAAACTGGCTGAAGCTGATATTGCTCACATCGCCGAGGAGATCGAGAGCATGGGAACGCCGGAAAAGCTCGAGCTTGTCAATCGCCTTATCGTGCTGCTCGATATCTGCTCAAAGGAAAAGCGTAATCCGACTTGCGCAGCCGGCGCCTGACAAAAAAAGAGCAGCGCAACGCCGTCGCCGACCACATGGCCGACAATCCCAGTCTAAAACCCAAGACCGAAGAAGCCATGACGATCGCCTATCGCGGCGCGATTGTTAAAGCGGCCAAGGACACGAGCATCGACGAGGTCGGCTTTTGGAGCGCCTGTCCTTGGCTGTTCGACTAGGTGTTGGACGAAGTGTTTTAGCCGGACTGAACGACGCGTTTCAGGCCATACGCCGGGAACGAAAGTTGGCCAGGAGACTCTCGCCACCCGCACGATATTGACGCTCGATGAGAGCCTCCTCGCGCAGTGGCGGGAACTCACCGGCCTGAAAGAAACTCGGCGCCGTTTCAACCGAACTCGGCCTCGCGGCGTCGCCGCCTTTCGCCGAGCGCATGCCTGCATAGCTTCATCGTTTATCGGACCGCTCGCCGTCCCCTCCTTCTTTGCGAGAGAGAGGACGGCTGGAGTGTCTGCGTTCAATCAGCCCTCGACGCCCTTCACGTACCAATCGATGACGGCGAGGTCCTTGTCCTCCATGCGCTTGCCGGCGGCCAGACGTTCTTTGCCCGCCTGATCGACGATGGGGCCCGTGAAGATTTCATAAGACCCGTCGGCCCAGCCGGCCATGATTTTGTCGCCTACCGTGGCGATGTCGGCGGGCAGGCTCTTGTTGTACGGGCCGATCTTGACCGAACCGTCCTTGACGCCCCACCAGGAATCGCCGGACTTCCACGATCCGTCCACCACCGCTTTGGCGCGCGCGGTGTAGTAGGGCCCCCAGATGTCGAGGATCGCGGTCTGATGCGCATGAGGGGCGAAGCGCGACATGTCGGCGCCCTGGCCGAAGCCGAACACCTTCTTCTTCTCGCAGACCTGGAGCGCGGCGGGGCTGTCGGTGTGGGTGGTGATGAAGTCGCAGCCCAGATTGGCGAGCGTCTCGGCGGCGGCGGCTTCTTTGGCCGGGTCGAACCAGGAGTCGATCATCACCAGTTTGATCTTGACGTTCGGATTCTCCTTCTGCGCGGCGAGCGCGAAGGCGTTCACGCCCATCACGACTTCGGGAACCTTGAACGAGCCCAGGTAGCCGATGACGCCGGTCTTGGTCAGCTTGCCGGCGATCATGCCCATCACGGCGCGCGCCTGATGGAAGCGGTTGTTGTAGGTCGCGACATTGTCGGCGCGCTTGAAGCCCGTGCAATGCTCGAACTTCACGTCCGGAAATTCCTTGGCGACCGCCAGCGTCTGGTCCATGTAGCCAAACGACGTCGTGAAAATCAGCTTGTGGCCGGACTTTGCGAGATCGCGGATGACGGGCGTCGCGCTCTGGTCCTCGTTGACGTTTTCGACATAGTCCGCCGTCGCCTTGCCGCCGAGCGCGGCGACCATCTCCTTGCGGCCCTTCTCGTGCGCCCAGGTCCAGCCATAGTCGCCCACGGGGCCGAGATAGACGAAGCCGACCTTGAGCGGCTCCTCGCCCAGCGCGGCTTTGTTGATGAACGGCGCGGCGAGCGCCGCAGCGCCCGCCGATTTGATGAGATGGCGCCGGTTGATGATCGTCATGGCTTCTTACTCCTCCAGGTTAGGCGTCGGGAATGAACGGCTTGCCCAGGCAAGCCGGAGACTGCGAGCCGCCCCGGTTGCGCGCCGACATGACGGCGAGCACGACGACGGCCATCAGATAAGGCATCGCCGCCCAGAACTGGCTTGGCAGAAACGAGAAGCCGCTGGCCTTGGCGTAAAGCTCCAGCGTCATGAACAGGCCGAAGAAATAGGCGCCGCCGAGCAGCCGCCCGGCGCGCCAGCCCGAGAACACCACGAGCGCCAGCGCGATCCAGCCGCGCCCGGCAGTCATGCGTTCGGCCCAAAGCGGCGTGATGACCATTGAAAAATAGGCCCCCGCGATCCCCGCCATCGCGCCGCCAAACATGACGGACAAATAGCGCACGCCGATGACGGAATAGCCGATGGAATGGGCGGACAGATCGTTCTCGCCGACAGCGCGCAGGACGAGACCGGCGCGGGTCCGGTTGAGGAACCAGCCGACCGCCGCGACCATGATGAACGCGAAATATACGATGGGGCTGTAGCCAAACAGCACGCGGCCTATCGGGTGCTGCGACAGGCTTTCGGGAAACAGGCTGTCGAACGGCTGGATGGCGACGCCGACGAACGACGTGCCGATCAACGAGGAAATGCCGGTGCCAAAGATGACGAGCGCCAGGCCGCTCGCCACCTGATTGGCGCCTAACGTCAACGCCATGAAGCCGAACAGCAGCGAGGCCGCCGCTCCCGCCGCCGCCGCCGCGACGACGCCCAGCCACGGCCCCGCAAGCCCGAGCCACGCGTCGGCGACCTCAGGGTCGGCGCAACTGAACGTGACCGCAAAGCCGGCGATGGCGCCGCACAGCATCATGCCCTCGATGCCGAGATTGAGCACGCCGCTCTTCTCGACCACAAGTTCGCCGGTGGCGGCGAGCAGGATAGGCGTCGTAATGTTGACCACGGTGAGCAGGGCGGCGATGACGAGATCGAGGCTCATCGGCGCGATCCCGTTATGACGTAAGCCGCGCGTCCGTCATGGCCGGGCTTGTCCCGGCCATCCACGCCGTCGAGAGCGGCCGCCTGCGCGGAATGACCGCCGAGGCCAGCGCGAGCAAACAACCGAATGGCGGCGGCGCGGCGCGGCGCGGATCGCTGGCGCAAGCCCGGCCATGACGGCGATTGTGTTATTTGCACCCTAAAACTCATGCCCGGGCCGCCCTCGGCTTGCGCGCGTCCCAATCTATGCGCAGCCGACGTCTCACCAGCACGTCGCCCGCCAGAATGAAGAACAGCATCATAGCCTGAAACAGCCCCGCCGTTGCGCTGGGCACATGCACCGTCGTCTGCGCCACCTGTCCGCCCACATAGGATATCGCCAGCACGATCCCCGCCAGAAAGATGCCGAGGGGATGGAGCCGTCCCAGGAACGACACGATGATCGCCGTGAAGCCATAACCCGACGGGAAGCCAAGGTTCAACTGCCCCGCCTGCGTCGTCGCCTCCAACGCGCCGGCCAGCCCCGCCATCCCGCCCGAGATCAGAAGCGTGCTCCACACCGCGTCGCTCTCGCGATAGCCCGCATAACGCGCCGCCTTGGGAGCCTCGCCCACGATGCGCACGCCCAGGCCGAATTCCGAGCGCGCCATCACCAGCCAGAACACCAGGGCCAGCGCGAACGCCACATAGAGTCCCGGCGGGAACGGCAGGCCGAACAGGGCGGCGGGGAGTTTCTGATCGGGCGTGAAAGGCGCGGTCTGCGGGAAATTCTGGCCATTGGGGTCCTTCCACGGCCCTGCGACAAGATAATTGAGCAATTGCAGCGCGACATAGACAAGCATCAGGCTCGACAGAATTTCGTTGACGCCGTAGCGGTTGCGCAACCACGCCACCGGCGCGGCCCAAAGCGCCCCGGCCGCGATCCCCGCGAGGATCATCGCGGGCAATATCCAGGGGCCGTGCATGTCCCTGGTCAGCAACGCGACGCCCGAACCGCCCAGCGCCCCCAGCAGATATTGCCCCTCCGCGCCGATATTCCAGACCTTCGCCTGATTGCCCAGCGTGAGGCCGAGCGCGATCAGGATCAGCGGACCGGCCTTGGCGGCGACGTCGGGCCATTTGTAGGGCGCGAAGACGGGGGTGAAAAAGATGTCGGCCACCGCGCGCGGGCCGTCGTAGCCGAGCGCCTCGAAGATGATCGCGCCCACGATCATCGTCATCACCACCGCGCCCACGGGGCTTAGCGCCAGCATGACGCGGCTCAGTTCGCGACGCTTCTCCAGCCTAATGCGCAAGCGCGACCTCCTGCGGCGTCTCGCCATGCACGCCGCCCATCAACAGGCCGATCTCCTCGATGGACGCCTCGCCCACCTTCATTACACGCGAGAGCCGTCCCAGATTGATGACGACGAGGCTGTCGCAGAGTTCAAGCAATTCGTCGAGGTCCTGGGAGATAACGAGGATCGCGCAGCCGCGCGCGGCCAGATCGACCAGAGCCTGACGGATAGCGGCGGCCGCACCCGCGTCCACGCCCCAGGTCGGTTGCGAAACGGCGATGGCGCGCGGCTCCTGCAAGATCTCGCGCCCCATGATGAATTTCTGCAGGTTGCCGCCCGACAGCGAACCCGCCGTCGATTGATGGCCCTGCGCCTTCACCGAAAACGCGTCGATCACCTTCGACGCATAGGCGCGCACGCGCTTCATGTTGAGCAGCCCGGCCTGCACAAAACTCATGCGCCGCCTCGCGGTCAGGGCCCCGTTGAGCGCCAGCGTCATGTCCGCCACCGCCGCATGGCCGTTGCGCTCCTCGGGCACGACGCACAAACCCAGCTTGCGGCGCGGCGTCGGACCCAGATCGCCGATGCCCCGCGCTTCCAGAATGACGGCGCCTTGCGTGCTGAGCGTCTCGCCGCTCAGCGCCTCCGACAGTTCGTTTTGCCCGTTGCCCGCGACCCCCGCCACGCCGAGGATTTCCCCCGCCCTCACAGCGAAGGAAATCTCCTTGAGCGAGACGCCGAAATCGCCGCGTTTGGGGGTGCTGAGGTTCAGCGCCTCGAACTTGACGGCGCCGAATGGGCGCGCTTCGCCGCGCAGGATCTCCTTGAGGTTCGCGCCGATCATCATCTCCGCCATGCTGCGCGACGTTTCCTTGCGCGGGTCGCAGGCGGCCACCACCTTGCCGCCGCGAAGGATGGTCGCGGCCTCGCAGAGCGCCACGATCTCGTGCAGCTTGTGGGAGATGTAAAGGATCGAACACCCTTGCGCGCTGAGTTTGCGCAGCGTGTTGAACAATTGCTCAACCTCCTGCGGGGTCAGCACCGAAGTCGGCTCGTCCATAATGAGGAGTTTCGGGTCGAGCAGCAGCGCGCGCACGATCTCGATGCGCTGACGCTCGCCCACGCTCAGCGTCGAGACGATGCGGCGCGGGTCGAGCTTCAGGGCATAAAGGTCGAGCACGCGGCGGATTTCCGCCTCCAGCCTATTTTGCGGAATATTGGCGTCGAGCCCAAGCGCAATGTTCTCCAGCACCGTCAACGCCTCGAAAAGCGAGAAATGCTGAAACACCATGCCGACGCCCAATCGCCGCGCCGCGCGCGGATTGGCGACGCGGATGGGTTCTCCATTCCAAATAATCTCGCCCGCGTCCGGGCTGAGAATGCCATAGATCATCTTGACGAGGGTGGATTTGCCGGCGCCGTTTTCGCCGAGCAGGGCGTGAATTTCGCCCGGTCGTACAGAAAAGCTTACGTTGTCGTTGGCGAGAACGCCGGGGAAGCGTTTGGTGACCCCCCGCAACTCCAATCGCGCCGCCTGCGGGTTCGCGCTTTTTATCTCCGCGATGGGCGTATTCACGCTAATCAGACCCCCGCGAGGCCCATCGTCGGCCCTCTCCCTCTGCCCGATGCAAGCCTCGCGCCGTTCAGCGGGCCGACGCTCCCGAACCGGATAAGGTTAGAGCGCGGACGCCGGCGCCCGTCAATAAGGCGCCGCCATTCCGACTGCGGCGCCAACGCGGCGCAGGCAAAAAAAAGCGGAAGGCCAAGCCTCCCGCTTTCTATGAGCCGACCTCTGATCGGGAATGTCAGTGATGCCAGAACAGCGCCAGCAAGATGATGATCGGCAGCGGGATGCCGATAAGCCAGAGAAGCGCTCCACGTCCAAAACCCATGACATCCTCCATCGCCCGGCCACCGCGGCCATGGACTAACAACGCGCGTTTCCCGTCGCGGTTCCCGCTATTTGCTTGCGACGGGCAAGCAAAAGAAAAAAAAACGGCAGCCGAAGCCGCCGCTTTACTGTCAATCTAGAGTCTTCGGTTAGACGGCTCGCGTAACCAACCGAAGGATGAAGATAAGGATCACCGCACCGATGGTGGCCGCAATGATCGAGCCGATCACGCCTGAGCCCACGCCATAGCCCATGGCGCCGAACAGCCAGCCGAAGAGCACCGACCCGATAATGCCCACGACGATGTCGCCTATGATTCCGTAGCCGCCGCCACGCACGATCAGGCCCGCGAGCCAGCCGGCGACGCCGCCGATGATCAACCAGATGATAATGCCCTGCGGCTCCATGCCCTGCTCCTTGACGGTTGGCGTGATCCTCACGCTTCGTCTGGAGAACCCGGCTTGAGCGCGCAAGTTCCGCCAAAAAGTAGGGAAAACGGGAATCTTTGGTTAAGGCGAGGCCCGTCGTTTCGCGCGGACCTCGCTTGAGGCTCAGACAACCTTCTGGCGCTGCCGGCCGAGCAGGCCGCCGTCAAGCTCCATCACGTCGCCGCGCTTGAGAAACATGGGCGGCTTCTGGCCCAGGCCAACGCCCTCGGGCGTGCCGGTCACGATCACGTCGCCGGGCAACAGCGTCATGAACAGGCTGAGATGCGCGACGATCTCGGCGACCGAGAAGATCATGTCGCTGGTCGAGCTGTTCTGCTTGATCTCGCCGTTGAGCTTCAGCGAAAGCGGCAGCTTCTGCGGATCCGGAATCTCGTCCGCCGTCACGAGATAGGGGCCAAGCGGGCCGAACGTGTCGAAGCTCTTGCCCTTCACCCACTGGCCGCCGCGATGCAATTGCCAGTGGCGCTCGGACACGTCGTTGGCCAGCGCGTAGCCCGCGACATAGGCGAGCGCGTCTGCGGCGGCTACGCGGCGCGGCGTTCGCCCGATGACGATGGCCAATTCGACTTCCCAGTCCGATTGTTCGGACCCTTCAGGCATCTTCACGTCGTCGTCGGGGCCCTGCAACGAGGTGATCGCCTTGTTGAAGACGATAGGCTCCTTGGGCGGCTGCGCGCCAGTCTCGGCGGCGTGCTTGCCATAGTTGAGGCCGATCGCGACGAACTGGCGGATTCCCGCGACGGGCGCGCCGATACGCGCGCCGTCTTGCACGGCGGGAAGTTTGGTCAAGTCGATCGCGGCGAGGGCGGCGAGTTTTTCCGGACTCAGCCATTCGGGCGTGATGTCGGGGACGAGCAGCGACAGGTCGCGGCGCACGCCCTGGGGGTCGAGCGCGCCGGCGCGCTCCGAGCCGGGGTCGCCGTGACGAAAAAGCTTCATGGTCGTTTCCTCTTTGACGATGGGGCGGCGTTACCACGCTCATCCCGTTGAACCAAAATTCAGCGGTTTTTGAATACGGGGGGGCGTTTCTCGACAAAGGCGCGCATGCCCTCGCCCTGATCCTGCGTGGCGAACAGCCCGAAGAACAGCCGGCGCTCGAACAGCACGCCTTCGGCCAGCGTCGTCTCCTGCGCGCGGTTGACCGCCTCCTTGGCCGCCTGCACCGAGGGACCGCCCATCGCGGCGACGGTCGCGGCGATCTTGACGACCTCTTCTACGAAATTCTCCGCAGGCAGCACGCGCGAGACCAGCCCCGAGCGTTCCGCCTCGCTCGCATCCATCATGCGCCCGGTCAGCACCATGTCCATCGCCTTGGATTTGCCGACGAAGCGGGTCAACCGCTGTGTGCCGCCCGCGCCCGGGATGACGCCGAGCTTGATCTCGGGCTGCCCGAATTTGGCGGTCTCGCAGGCGACGATGATGTCGCACATCATGGCGAGTTCGCAACCCCCGCCCAGCGCGAAGCCCGCCACCGCCGCGATCACGGGTTTGCGCACCTTCGAGGTGTATTCCCACGCGACGAACGGGTCGGCGCGGAAGGCGTCGGCGAAATTGAGCGCGGACAGCTCCTTGATGTCGGCCCCGGCGGCGAACGCTTTCTCCGAGCCTGTCAGCACCATCGCGCCGATGGAATCGTC
>JAYVYJ010000260.1:0-19761 GCA_043784465.1 Hyphomicrobiales bacterium | reverse complement strand
AGGCCGACGACGAAACGCCGCGCATGGCCCGCCGCCTCCATCGCGCGGTCGAAGCTGAGGCCCACGCGGCTGGTGTAAACGACGGTGACGTGATCGGCGGCGAAATAGGCGTCCGCCGTCGGCGCGGCGCGCGACGAAGCGTCATAGAAACAGACATATTCCGCCTCGATCAGCCGCTTTTGCAGGATATCGGCGCCCTCGGGGGGGAAGGGCGAGAGCACGAGGTCGCAACGGTCCTCGCGCAAAAGGTCGGGGGTGGGCTGGTCGGAGGGAACGATGCGCAGGCGGGCGGAGGCGAAATGGCGCTCCAGTTGCGCCAGCAGCCCCGGCAGCAGCAGATCGCGTTGCAGGTCGTTGGCGGCGACCGTCAGCGACAGCGGCGTCGCGCGGGCGTCGAACGCGGCGCCGGTGGAGAACTGGCGCATCGCGTCGAGCAATTTGCGCGCCGGTTCGGCCAGGGCTTCGGCGTGGGCGGTCGCAGCAATGCCGCGCCCCGATTTGACGAACAGGGGATCGCGCAAAATGTCGCGCAACCGCGTGAGCGCGTGGCTGACGGCCGACTGCGTAAGGCCGAGCCGCGCGGCGGCGCGGCTTACCGAGCCCTCCTCGATCACCGCCAGGAACAGCCGCAACGCGTGACCGTCGAGGTCGAGGTGATCGAAGCCGCTCATGGGGGCAAGTCCTATCATGAGACCCTGGCACGCCAAGCCGGACACAGAGGGGGATCGCCCCGCCGGCGAGGGAGGGGCGGAACGGTTCGCTCAGGGTCAGGCGTAGATCTGACGCGTGGGCGGACGAACGGCGATATTCGCCAAAGTTCAGACGCTGGACGCGTTTGACGGGGACATCGCGCGTGTGCGCGCGCCCCGCACCGCGGCGACCGTGCGCCATCTGGCCACCCACGCCTGCGGACCAGCCTATGGGTTCTGCACCACCGACGTTGCGCGCTACATCGCGGCGACGCGGCATCCGACGATTCTGTCGGGACTGAAGTCCCCGCTTTACTATCCGCTGACCTTCGATCCCGGCGTGCGCCGGGATTACGGAATCGGCATCGACGGTTTGGGGCAGGTCGTCGCGGGCGACGCGTCGACAAGTTCTGCCGTGAGGAAATCTTCGAGCCGCCGGGCATGACCAGCACGGGCTTCGAGCCGGAAAGGGCGATCGCAGAACGGCTCGTCGCGGTCGCGGCGCGCGGCGAAGACGGGAAATTTGGCCCTTTCGAAATCGCGCCGCCGTCACATCCCGAGTTCTATGGCAGGGGTCACGCGCTCTATTCGACAGCGGGCGACTGCATGCGCTTCCTGCGCATGTTTCTCAACACGGGCGCGCTCGACGGCGCCCGTGTGCTCAGCGCGGCGGGCGCCGCCACCCGGCTCGCCCATCAGATCGGCGACGTGCGCGTGGGCAAGCTCACCTCCGCCGCGCCGCCGGTCTCGGCTGATTTCGATGCGTTTCGGGGTACGCCCAAGACGCATAGTTTCGGTTTCATGGGGATCGAGCAGGATGTGCCGGGCATCCGCTGTGCGGGATCGCAGGGATCGGCGGGCGTGCTCCACAACCGCTATTGGTTCGACCCCGCAAAGACCGTAGCCGCGACGATCCCGATGCAACCCCCTGCCGTTCGCGAAGCCGCCGTTGCGGTCGCTCGACGAGCGGTTCGAGCGTGCGGTCTACGCGGGGCGCTGAACCCCGCGCCGCGGTTTTGTCCCGCCCGTCTCAGCGGATGGGCGGGGCGTATTGCAGGCCGCCGTTGGTCCACAAGGCGTTGAGGCCGCGCTTGATCTTGATGGGCGACCCCATGCCGACGTTGCGCTCGAACGACTCGCCGTAGTTCCCCACCGCTTTGATGGCCTTGTAGGCCCAGTCGTTCCCCAAACCTAGACCCTTGCCGAACTCGCCCTCGACGCCGAGAAGGCGGCGGATCTCGGGCTTCGGCGATTTGAGCATCTCCTCGACATTGGCCTTCGTGACGCCGAGTTCCTCGGCTGTGACAAGAGCGAAATGCATCCATTGCACGACCTGGAACCAGCCGATATCGTCCTTGCGCACGGACGGCCCCAGCGGCTCTTTGGAGATGATCTCGGGCAGCACCACGTGATCGTCGGGCTGGCCGAGCTTTAGGCGCTCGGAATAGAGGCCGGAGGCGTCGGTGGTGTAGGCGTCGCAACGGCCGGAATCGTAGGCCTTGACGGTCTCGTCGTCGGTGGCGAACACGACAGGCTCGAACTTCAGCCCATGGGCGCGAAAGAAATCGGCGAGGTTGAGCTCGGTCGTGGTGCCCTGCTGCACGCAGATGCTGGCGCCGTCGAGCTTGAGCGCGCTCTCGACGCCGAGTTTCTTGCGCACGATGAAACCCTGGCCGTCGTAATAATTGACGCCGGTGAAGAACATGCCGCCGGTCTCGCGCGACAGCGTCCAGGTGGTGTTGCGGATCAGCACGTCGATTTCCCCGGAGGCGAGGATGGTCGGGCGGTCCTTGGCGTTGAGGGGCAGGTATTTGACCTTGTCGGGATCGCCGAAGATGGCGGCGGCGAGCGCGCGGCATTCGTCGATGTCGAGGCCCTTGTAGACGCCGTGATCATCGGGCAGGCCAAAGCCCGCAAGGCCGGGGTTGACGCCGCAGACCAGCTGTCCGCGCTGCTTGATGGCGTCGAGCGTTCCCGCCGAGGCGGAGCCTGCGACGAGCCCCGGCGAACTTGCGGCCAGCGCCAGCGCGGCGGCGACAATTTGGGCGATGCGTTTCATGCAGACGGCTCCAGAAGCGAACGACGCCCACGCATAGCCCCTGACGGGGCGCGAGGGGAAGGCGCCGCTCGCAGGCGCGCGGCCACGGGCGTCGCTTTCTGCGCAGGCGGGTTTTTTGCCGGCGGAACGCGGCGGCGATTTCCTGTTGACAGCGGGGGCGGAAACGAAACATATGCCGCCACGCCCCGGTCTGACCGGGGCGTTTTCGTCATGCGACGGTTTCGTTGCAAGATGAATGGGGGAATGTCCCGAGTGGCAAAGGGGGCGGACTGTAAATCCGCTGGCTAAGCCTTCGTAGGTTCGAGTCCTACTTCCCCCACCACATTCATTTTTCTAAACGGCTTGTAGAAACAACCTCGGCGTTTTCACTATCTAGGGTTAGATTTTAAGCGATAGCTGGAGCCCTTTCTATATGATCCGGACATTGTTCAGGTTGGCGTTGGGATCGCGCCAGAAACTATCGGCCTCGAAGCGCTTGAACAGGTCGGGCGGCAGGATCGTGCGCCGCTCGACTTTTTCGACCTTCGGCCGGACGACGTGAAGTCCCGGCGCGCCGAAATGAATGTCGAACGCCTCACCCTCGTCGAAGCGGACGCTGTCGAAATCATGCCCGAATTCGGGCTCGCCCAGCGCGTCGTAGAGCGCAGCCAAGGTCTCGCGCGGGCGCCCGGTCAGGCTGTCGTATTGGACCAGCACCAGCCGGTCGGCGTGTTCGCCGAAGAAGGCTTCCCGCAGCGCGTTGAAGGCGTAGCCGACGAAGCCTCCGGGGCCCGCGATCGCGTCGACGCGGCCATAGACCGTGAGGCCGGCATCGTATCCGAACATGCGCGAGGGTTCGAAGGCGTTGGTCTGCGCGAGCCGCTCGACGCTGTCGGCGATCCAGCCTAGGTGACGCACGCAGCACACGACCTTGGCCTCGGGGAACAATTCCATCAGGCCAGAGAGCTTCGCGCACCAGAGCCGGTTGGTGTCGAACACCCGTTGCGTGGGATGGATGTCCTCGTAATAGGCGTCGAACAGGCCGCGCAGCAGCGCCCGCCGGCGCGCGGGCGTCAGAAAAACCGAGAATTCGTTGCGCGCGGCGAACTCGCCGAGCATCGAAAGATAGAGGCCGCCGACGGGGCTCGTCATGCCGGCGTGGAAGCGCGGGTTCTGCCGCAGCAGCGCCGCCAGCAGCGTAGAGCCGGAGCGCGGCAACCCTGAGATGAAATGCAATCCGTTGCGAATGGTCTACTCCCGGTCTCCGGTGAAGGCGAGGATGTCGCCCAGCGAATGATCCGCCAACAACAATTCGCGGCGGATGCGCGCGTGGACCCGCTCGGCGCGCGCCTGCGCGGCGCGCGCGAGCCGAACCGTCAGCGGCCCGGCGACGCCTCCGGGAAGGCGCCGCAGGAAAGCGAGGCGCCAGGGGGGAGCGTGGTCGCGCAGGATGGCGTCGTCCAGCGAAAAATGGGTGTGCAACACGCCGGGCTCGCCCTGCCGGGCCGAGCGGCCGGCGAGCTGACGGTCGATGCGCGCGGCCTCGTGCGGTTCGGTCAGGAATACATGCAGGCCGCCCTGCGCCAGCGCGGCGGCGTCCGGGCGGATGTCGGCGCCGCGCCCGGCCATGTTGGTGGCGACGGTCACTGCGCCCGAGCGTCCGGCGGCGGAAATGATCGTCGCCTCCTCCGCGTCCTGGCGGGCGCTCAGGGTCACGTGCGGCAGGCCTGCGTCCGTTAGCGCCGCGCTCGCGTAATCCGCCTCCGCGACCGTGCGCGCGCCAATCAGCACCGCTGCGCCCGCCCCCTGCAACTGCGCCGCTTCCGCGACCACGGCGCGCCATTTGGCGGCGCGGTCGAAATGTCCGATCGCGGGCGGCGAACGTCGTCGCACGGGCTTGTGGGTCGGCAAGGTCGCCACCGGCAGACGGTAAACGCGCCAGAGTTCCTCGACGACTTCGCGCGCGGTGCCGGTCATGCCGGCGAGCTTGCGATAGCGGGGGAAGAACCGCTGATAGGTGATGCGCGCCTGCGTGGCGTGGCGGTCGGAAAGGTCGAGGCCCTCCTTGCGCTCGATCATCTCATGCAGCCCCTCGCTCCAGGTGCGGTCGGGCAGCACGCGTCCGGTGTATTCGTCGACGATGGCGACGGCGCCGTCGCGCACGAGATAATGCTCGCCGGGCCGCATCAGCTGAAGCGCGGTGAGCGCCTGGGTCGCGAGCAATTCGCGCTCGGCGATTTCGTCCCAAGGCGCGCCGAGGCGCACCGCGTCCACGAGTTCGAGGCGCCCCCGCTCCGTCAGCACGATCCGGCGCTCGTTGGGCAGGATGAGATAGTCGCGGACCGCTTGCAGCCGCCCGGCGATGGCGAGGGCCGCGTCGAACAGCGCCACGTCGCGTGGGCAGTCGGAGACGCCCGCGAGGATGAGCGGGGTGCGCGCCTCGTCGATCAGCACGCTGTCGGCCTCATCGACGATGGCGAAATGCAGCCCGCGCAGCAGCGGCGGCTCGGCCTCCCGGCTGCGAACCAAAGCCGCCGACTTGGCGCGGAGCGCGCCGCTACGTCGGCCCAGCCGCAGCGTGTCGCGCAGATAGTCGAACACCAGGTCCTTGTTGGTGCAATAAGCGATGGCGCAGCGGTAGCTCGCCCGCCTCGCCGTCGCGTCGAGCCCCTCGTGCACGGCGCCCACGCTGAGCCCGAAAAACGCGTAGAGCGGCGCCAGTCCCTCGGCGTCGCGCTTAGCCAGATAGCTGTTGACGGTGACGACATGGACGGGAACGCCCGCCAGCGCCGCCGTCGCCGCGGCGAGTCCTGCGGTCAGCGTCTTGCCTTCGCCGGTCGCCATTTCCGCCACCATCCCGCGCAGCAGCGTGTACGCGCCGATGATCTGCACGTCATGCGCGCGAAGGCCGAGCCGGCGCGACGCCGCCTCCCGCACCACCGCGAGCGCGCGCGCCAGATGCACGGCGCTCCAGTTGGGATCGAGCCGGAGCGCCGCACCCGCGCGCCGTCCCGCCTGCGCAAGAGCGTCGTCGTCGAGGCCAGCCAGATCGCCGGACGCGGCCGTTACGGCGGCGAGGATTCGCGACAGGCGACGGGCGCGAAAGCCCGTCCAGGGCGAGAACAGCCGCGCGGCGGCGGCCCGGACCGCCCGGGCCAGCGTGTCCTCCGGCGGGGCGGGCCGTTCGAGCGGGCCTACCCGCTCCGGCAGCGCCATGAGCGGGCTAGACATGCACCGCCTGAAGGAACAGTTGCCGCAGCGCACGCAAGGCCCGCCAGGCGACAGGCTCCCGGCCGAGATCGAAGCGCGCATAAGCGCGCCCGCCGATGCGCTCCAGCGGCGCCCCTTCGAGTCGCAGATCGACCTCGTAGAACTTCTCCAGCGGCTTTTTGTGCTGCGGGTCAGCGGGGTCCATCAGCATCGGCCCGCCGCCCTCGCTGGTCAGCGCCGCGCCGGGCGCATGGTCGAGCGCGGTTGGCGTCTGGCTCAGGATGCGCGCGGGATAGGCGCGGTCGAGATCCTCCGTCAACCGGACGGCGACGCCCTTGAGCCGGTGGCGTACGAGGTCGATCTCGTTCTGCGGCACCACGATGTGAACGGTGATGTCCTCCGGCTGGGCGGCGTAGCCGACGAGATCGCCGCGCTGGAAGAAACGCCCGATCAGCTTGCGGGAGTCGGGCAGGGCCAGCCGGCCGGCGCGCGGCGCCGTCACCGTCAGTCCGCGCTCCCGGGCTTCGGCGAGGGCGAGATCGCCGGCGGAGCGCCGAAGTTGCGCGTCGACCAGCTTGGTCTGCATGAGGTCAATGACGTCGACGGAGGCGAAACGGGTGCGCATCGCCTGCAAGGCGGCGCGCTTCACGCCGACCGCCGCCGTGAGAATGGGATCGCGCAGCGACAGGATCGGCTGGCCGGCGGCGACCTCGGCGCCGGGCTCGGCGAGAACCGCCTCGACGAACCCGTCGCTTTGCGCGCGGATCGAATTGTCGTCCGCCGCCTTCACGACGCCTTGCGCGACGAGGGCGTAGGGCAGGGGCAGCACGAACACTAGGGCGGTCACGGCCGCCGCCAGTCCCGCGGCAGCCAGAACGGCCCGGCGGCGCCCGCGCCGCAGCTTGGGGTCAGAAATGAGGAATTTCGTCGCGCGCGCCAGCGGCACGACGAACATTTGCGCCAGCGACCAGAGCGCTATGGCCACGCCGACCACGAACAGCTTGGTGGCGATCACCAGCGCGATCGCGAACAGCAAGGCCGTACGATAGGCGAACGAGGCGAGGCCGTAGACGACGAACCACGCGGCCTCGCCTGCCGCCTGGACCGGAGATTCCGCTTCCGCAACGCCCAGCCCGTAGCGCTGCACGAGGTACAGCAGGTATTTGCGCGCCCGCGCATCGAGGTTGGGAATCTCGATGAGGTCGGCCAGCACGAAATAGCCGTCGAACCGCAGCAGCGGATTGCCGTTGAACAGCAGCGTCGAGACGCCGCCGATCAGCATGACGCTGAACAAAGCCGCGCGCACGCCGCCGTGCCCGACGTTCAGCCACGCGATCAGCGCGAGGGAGGCGAGGGCGAGTTCGGCCATGATGCCGGCCGCGCCGACCAAAGCGCGGCGCCAGCGGTCGGGGTCGGCGCTGGAGGCGGAGGCGTCGACGTAAGGTACGGGAAGGAGGGCCAGCATCATGACGCCCATCTCGTGCACTTCGCCGCCGCCCGTCTTGACGGCGTAGGCGTGCGCGAGTTCGTGGACGCTCTTGACCAGCGGATAGACGAGCAGCAGCAGCAGAAGGTTTTCGGTCGCCAGCGCGCGGTCGAATCCGTCGGCGCTAAGTTCCCTTGCGTGCTGAGCGGCCAGGATCGCCCCTAGAGCGACGAGCGCCGCCCAGATTGCGAAACCGACGCGGCTGAACGCCATGCGCGCCAGCGGAGCGGTCGCGTTCAGGAAGCGGTCGGGATCGAGAAGCGGCAGCCGGATGGCGAGAGGGCTGCGCGCGCGGCTCATGAGGTCGCGCACGCGCTGCCGGCGGGCGCGGCGGTTGAGTTCGCTCAAGTCCGGCGCGGTCTCGCCGGACAGGAGGTCGGCGTGGTGGAGTTGGGCGAGCAGCTTCGTCACTTCGTCGCGGGTCGGCCGTTCCGGCCCGAACCGCTTGCCCGCAAGCGCCCAGATTTCCTCGACCGTGCGCCGCCCGTCCATCAGGCAAATCATCAGATTGGCGCCCGGCGACAAGCGGAAGAAGCGCCCGGACTGGTCGTCCTGCATGACGTACCACAATTGTCCGCGCTGGCGTTGGCGGTAGATGCGGGCATGGGCGCGCAGCCGGGGGCGGGCGCGGGCGATGCGGTACCAGCTCTCCGAAAGCGCCGTCGCCGTCATGGCGTCCAGTTCCACAACGCGACGCTCAGCCAATGGAGCAGCGAGCGCGACCAGATCCAGACCAGCCGCCGCCGCCCGTTCTCGATCTTGCCGACGCCGTCCATGCCGGGCCGCAGCCGCGGCGAAATCTCCATCAGCGCCCCGTCGACCTGGAAATAGTTGACCCCTTCGCGGGCGCTCGCCACCGGCGTGATGCGCTCGACGCGGAACCGGAAGCTCGTGTCCGGCAGCGCGGCGACGACGAGGTCGCCTGTCTGGCCCAGCGCCACGTCGGCGATCTGGCTTTCCGAAACCTGCAACTCGGCGCGGTAGCCTGCGAGCGGCGCCATGCGGAACAGCGTGTCGCCTCGCCGTACCGAGGCGCCAAGAGATTGCGACAGATCGCCCGAGAGGATGAGCCCGTCGAAGGGCGCGGTCATGCGCGCACGCGCAAGCTCCTCGTCGACAAGACGCATCTCGGCCTCCGCCTCCTCCAGTTCGGCCTTATGCCGATTGGCCTCCGCGCGGTCTCCGGTCGACAGGTCCTTGTCGTACTGGAAAAGATGCTGCTGGCGCTCGGTCGTCCATTTGAGCCGCTCAAGCAGCAGGTCGCGGTCGTTGAGCGCGGCGATCAGTTCGCCCTTTTTCACGTTCTCGCCCGAACGAACCGGCGCTTCGCTGACATAGCCGTCGAACGGGGCGACGATGACGCGCTGCTCCGCGCCCTCGACCTTGCCGTCGGCGACGATGCGATAATCTCCGTGGGCGAAATAGCCGAAGGCGACGAGCGCGGCGAGCGACAGCGCGGCGAGTTTCGTGCGGTAATAGCCGGGGCCGAGGAGCGCGCGCAGCCCGCCGCCCAGCGCATCCCCGGCGCGCAGTATTAGCCAGCGATCCTTTTCGCGCTTGTCCTCCAGCGCCGGGCCGAGGATCGCCACCACCGCGTCCGCGATGTCCAGCGTTTCCTGGTCGAGGGCGGAGCCCTCCGCACGCTCGAACACGGCTGCGCCGACGAACCGATCTTTGACGAACAAGGGCGCGGTCAGCACCTGCCCGGCGCCGTGAGCGGCGGCGAGTTCGCCGTGCGCGCGCGTCAGCACCGGATCGTCGCCGTTGAGAGCGGGGTACAGCACGATGGCCTGCTGATCGACGGCCTCGTCCATCGTGGCGGCGAGCAGCTTCACGAGGTTCATCTGCTTGCCGAATTGGGCGCTGTGCGAGATCGTCTCGACATGGCAGCGGCCCCGGCGCAAGAAGCCGAAGCTGACCCGCGTGCAGCCCAGCCGGATCGCCAGTTCGGTGGCGGCGACGCGCGCGGCCCCGGCGAAGGTCGGCTCCTCCAGCACGGCGGCGAGCAGGTCGAGCGCGACGCCCGCAGCTTGCGTCTTCTCCGTCGCCGCCCGGTCCTCGCGCCTTCGCGCAAATTCGCGCACCCAGGCCGCCGACCATTGCAACTGGCGCATGCAGCGCCGGGTTTCGACGAGGCCGGAAGGATCGAAGGCGAGCGCCACGGCCCCCACCAGCGTTTCACCGTCCAGGATGGGATAGGAGATCTGCGTCGGCCTGGCGGAGCCGGGCGGCGGCGGTTGCACCGCGCCCCGGCGCTGGGCGACCGCAATTTGAGCCGCCGCCAGCAGTTCCCCATCGCCGATCCGGTCGGCGGGCCAGGCGGCCACAGGCGCGAGCGTATCCGCGCCACGCGGCATCACAAGCACCGCGCCCGAGACGCCCGAGATCATCCGGCACAGCAGTTGCAGCCAGGCGGCGCCGAACTCGCTCTCGCCGGTGGCGGAGAGTTCGCGCCACAGCGCGGGCTCTTCGCGCAGCGGATTGGCGGCGTCCGCCTCCGCAACGACGCGCGCGACAGGGCCTTCCATCTTGTCTAGCTCTCGCCCCTAAGCAACCGCCGCCCGCCTGACCGCCTCAGAAATTGATGACGCCGTAGCGCGATTCGTATTCGCGCATGACGCCGGACAGCGCCGTCAGCAGCCGCTTGGCGGCGAACGGCGAGAGGATCACACGGTTGCTGAGTTCGACCGTCAGCGGCGCGTCGCCAGTCATATTCCAGGTCTGATTGGCGCCGAAGAACAGGTCCACCTGCTCGCGCGTCGACTGAATATTGACGACGTTGGCGAAAAAGGTCGCCATCTTGCGGTCGTCCCAGTTGATCTGCGTCTCGCGCGCACGCGCCTCCGGCGCTTCGGGTTTGCTGGCTTCGTCCACATTGCTCTCCTGGGAATCCACGCTTCGCTCCATCGGGTTCGAACGTCTCAGATACGGATCGTCCTTGACGGCGTCGTGTCGCCCGGGTTGAGGACCCCCGCGACGAACAACCACTCTTCGCCGAACCCGTCAATCATCAGCGAGGCCCCGGCGCCTGCGGCGGCGGGAACGGCTTCCCTCAGCGTCCCCGTCGCTTCGTCGAACACCAGGGTTTTGGCCGCGGGCGTCGCCAGCGAGGGCGCGGCCGAACTGTTCCTTATGAGCGCGATGAGTTGCGTCGGATCGACGGCCTCGAACGTCACCGCCCCGGTCGCCAGCGTCCTCAGCCCAAACGCGCCCGTGGCCCTGTCGGTATGGGTGGACAACACCTGCGCGCGCACCGTCGGGATCGTCAGCGCGGCGTTGACGGTCACCGGCACGCCGCTCGCCACCAGTACGCTCGCCGGGCCGTTCCTGTAGGCGGCGAACGTCGTCGCGCCGATCGTCTGCGTCCCCTGCGAGGTCCAGGGTCCGGCCAATGTCAGCGTCTGCGAACCGTCGCCCAGAACGGTGAGGCGCCCGCCTCCCGCCAAACTCCGCGCCTCCCCCGCCGACAGAATCGGCAGGTTCGACGACCCGGCGCCCAGCACGTATGCAACCGTCCCGTCGCCGAAATCGACCAGCCCGAAGCCGCTCAGCGTCACCGCGCCGTCGATCCCGCCGGCCGCCTTGGCCTGCGCGACATAGGCGGCGGGGCCGGCGGCGATTACGGCGGCGATCTGCGCGGGCGTCAGGACGCCGTCGAGGATCGTCATTTCGTCGAGCGCCCCCTTGAAGCCATTGTTGATCGTCGCCTGGCCGAACCGGCCGAAGGTCAGCGAAGCGCCGAAAACGAGCGCGTCGTGATTGCCCACAAGGCTCGCTGGCGTCAGCGTCTGCGCCGCCAGCGCGCCGTTGACGTAAAGCTGCGCGCCGCCGGGGCCGAAGGTGACCGCGACATTGTACCAGACGCCCGCCGATAGCCGCTGGCTGGAGGACAGCACGGTCGCGCCCCCGCCTTGCCCGAACGCAACTTTCAGACTGTCGCCGTCGAGGCCGATCTGGAGGCTCGCGCCATCCCCCGCGCTGGCTTTGCTGAGCAGCGTCTGCCAGCCCCGGGTCGCGTTGGCGTTCACCCAGAACTGGATCGTGCCCGCCTTCAACTGCATCGCGGGCGCATCCGCCACGGTGGCGTAATCCGCGCCGTTGAAGGCGGCGGCCGAACCCGCGCCGTAGGCGGCCTGCGCCGCGCCCGGCCCGGCGGTCGTCAGCGCCACGCCGCGAGCGGCCGTGAACGTCGCCGCCCCCGCCGCGCCCGCCTGATTGGCGGCGACGCCGTTGGCCAGCGCGTTGAAGCTCCAGAAGCCGACGGCCTGCGGCAGCAGCGGGCGCGTATCGACGATCTGCAACGTGTTGCCGACGTAGGCGTAGGTGTAATCGCCTAGGCCCCCGGTAAGCCCGGGCCCGCCCGAAATCCGCGTCGGCCCGTCGACCGCGCTCTGCGCGATCTGCTGCGGGTTAAGCAGTTGACCGAACAGCGCGACTTCGTCGACGAGGCCATTGAAGGCGAAGGCGCCGCCGCACCGGCGCCAGCCCCAGCCGTCGCCGCGCCGGGCGGACGGGTTCGCGCCCAGCGTAATCGGCGCGGCGTTGGCGGTCAGGCCGCCCGCATAGCCGCTCGACCCGACGAGCACGCCGTCGAGATAAAGTTGCAATCCGCCGGGGCCGAAAGCGAGCGTAGCCTGACGCCAGGCGCCCGCCGAGACCGTGACGTTGCTGCGCACCCAGCCGCCATCGTCGCCCGTGCCCATTTCGGCGAACAGCCGGTCGCCGTCGAGCCCGATCACGAGGCCCCGCCCCGTGCCGCCATCCTTGGCGAACAGGGTCTGCACGCCCGAAGTCGTTCGCGCGTCGAACCAGAACTGCACCGTGCCTTGCAACAGCCGATAGGCCGCATTGTCGGCGATGGAGACATAGCTCCGGCCGGAGCCGTCGAAATCCGCCGCGACGCCCGCGCCGAACGGCGCTTGCGTCACCGGGGGGCCGGCGTGGCCAAGCGCGGGCGCGGACGCGCCCTGATAGGCGCCGTTCTGTACGCCGGAGGCGTCGCGCACCGTCGTCCCGGCGGTCTCGTTGAGGTTCCAGTACGAGACCGGCGCTAGCGGCGGCAGTCCGTAGACATTGTGGCCCGTCCCCGCCGAAATCCTGTCGGCGCCGCCGCCGCCCACGACATAGTTGTCGCCATTGCCCAGCGTAATCACGTCGGCGCCCGGCCCGCCGACCACCACATCGTTACCGTCGCCCGCCGTGATCTTCGTCGCGCCGCCGCCTGCGTAAATCCTGTCGTTGCCGGAGCCTTCGAGGATCGTCGCGGGGACGAGGATCGTCGGATCTATGCGAATCACGTCGTCGCCGTCGCCGAGCACCGCGTAGATCGATTTCACTGCGGCGGCGTCGAACGTCTTCACGTGGCCGGGGTCGGTGAGGAAGCTTGCGGAGAGCCTGATCGTCCCTCCCTTGGGATCGCTGGCGCCAAGCGGCCCGCCCTGCTGGACTTGCGCGAGTTGCGCCGCGTTGAGCGCCACGCCGTAGACCGCGACCTCGTCGATGGCGCCGTTGAAGTTGCGGCTGACCGCGAGCCGGGCGAGATCGCTCGACGTCGAAGGCGCGCGGGCGTCCGAGGCGCCGATGACGACGATGTCCTTGTTGGTCGAAAGACCCCCGGTATACCCGTTCTCGGCTGTCAGCCGACCGTTGACATAAAGCTTCATGCCACCCTGCCCAAAGGTGAGCGTGACGAAGTTCCAGGAATTGACCTCGACGATTTCGCCCGAAGCGACCCTCGCGCCGCCGCCGTGATCCCCATCGTCGTCAAAGCCTGCGCCGCCGAAGCTCGCCACCAGACGCTCGCCGTCGAGGCCGATGACGAGGCTGGAAGCGTCTCCCGCCGCCGCCTTTGAAAACAAAACCTGACGTCCGTGCGTCGAAGCCGCGTTGAACCAGAACGCGACCGACCCGTCCGAGACCTGAAGTTCCGGCTTGCTGAGCGCGGCGGCGTAATCTTTCGACGAGCCGTCGAGCATGAGCGCGCTTCCCGGGCCAAAGGGGGCGACCGCCGCAGGCAGGCTGGTTTGTCCCAGCGCCGGTCTGCCGTCGGTGTACAGAGTCGCGTTCTCCGCGATGATCGTCTGGTCGGCGAGCGTCGCGCCGGTCGTCTCGTTCATCGACCAATAGGCCAGCGGGGCCAGCGGCCGCGTGATGCTCACGCTGTCCGCGCCCGGCGTGCCCGCGATGCGCAATTCCCCGTTCACCAGCGCCGCGCCGGTGAGTTGGGCCAGCGTGTTGGCCGAGCCGACGGCGCCGCTGTCGTCGATCACCTGAACGGCGATGTTGAAGAAGCCCGGCTGGTTGATCGTATGCGTCGCCGAGAACGTCCGCAGGCCGATGGGCAGCGAGATCGACTGGATTGTGCCGTCCTGCCAGTTGATGACGAGCGTCTCGCCGTCGGCGAGACCGGGATCGGCGAACGCGCCCGAGAGCGTGATCGGCTGGCCCGGCAGTACGGAGCCGATGACGGCGGCCGTGTTGGTCAGGCCCGTTATGACGGGCGCGACGTTGTTGACGGTGAGCGGGGCGGATTTCGCGCCCGAAGCGTTGCTGTCGTCGGTCACCGTCGCGGCGATGACGAAGGCGCCCCGCTTGCCGTTGTAATTGGCGTCGAGATAGGCGTGCGAAGCGGTGAACGTGGCCGCCCCGTTGTCGAGCGTGGCGGCGGAGCTAGTGCCGTCGCCCCAGTCGATGACGGCGCTATGGGGGCTCTGCTTGCCCGGATCGGCGAAGGCGCCGTTGACGACGATTGTGTCGCCCTCGTTGATCGCGCTTCTGTCGGGGCTCAAATTGGTCACCACCGGCGCGACGTTGTTGACCGTGATCGGCTTTGTCTGCGTGGCTGCGGCGTTGCTGTCGTCGGCGACCGTCACCGCGATCGAGAACGCTCCGTTCTGGCCGTGATAATTGGCGTCGAGATAGACATGCGTCGCCGCAAACGTCTGGCTGGCGTTGCCGACGGTCGCCGCCGACGTCGTGCCGTCGCCCCAATCGACCGTGACGCTATGCGGGCTCCGCGTGCCCGGATCGGCGAAGGCGCCGGTCAGGTTGACAGCGTCGCCCTCGTTGACGACGCCGGGCGCGTTGAGCGCGGAAATCCTGGGCGCGACATTGGCGACCGCCAGCGCCGTCGTCTTCGACCCCTTGGCGCCGCTGTCGTCGGCCACGCTGGCCGTGATGACGAAAGCGCCGTTCTGCGCGCTGTAATTGGCGTCGAGATAGACATGGTTCGCCGTGAAAGTCTGCGCGCCATTGTCGAGGGTCGCAACAGAAGTCGTCCCGTCGCCCCAGTCGATGCTGGCGACATGGGGGCTCAGCGTTCCCGGATCGGCGAAAGCGCCCGTTAAGCTGACGAGGTCGCCCTCGTTGTATCCGGCCTTGTCCGTCGCCAGCGACGTGACGACTGGCGCGACATTGTTGACGATGATCGGCTTGACCAGCGCGCCCGTCGCGTTGCTGTCGTCGCTCACGCTCGCCGTGATGGCGAAGGCGCCAAGCCTGCCGCCCAGATTGGCGTCGAGATAGACGTGGCTCGCCGCGAAAGTCTGCGAGACATTGTCGAGGCTCGCCGCCGACGTCGAGCCGTCGCCCCAGTCGATGACGGCGCTGTGGGCGGATAGCGAGCCGGGGTCCGCGAAGATCCCGGCGACGTTGACGACGTCGCCCTCGTTGACGACGGCCGGCGCATTGAGCGCGCTCACTTGCGGAACGACGTTGTTGACCGTGATCGCGTTGACGACCGTGTCGATCAGGACGTTGTTGAGGTTGGTCGTCGCCGTGAGCGTCGTCCCAATCGTGAAGGCGCCCGCCTGTTGATTGTAATTGGCGTCGCGATAAACATGCGTCGCGACATAAGCGTTGGTCGTCGCGTCGATTGTCGCCTGCGAGGCGAACCCGTCGCCCCAGTCCACCGTCACCGCATGAGCGTTCTGCGCGCCCGGATCGAGGAAGGCGCCGTTCAACGTGACGAGATCGCCCTCGTTTACAATTTTGGAGACCAACTGCGAACTCGTCACCAGCGGCTGCGAGGCGGCCACGACCACGCGAGCCGACGCCGTGGGGCCGGCGGCGGGGTCGCTGTCGGTCGGCGTGGCGAGGATCGTGAAGCCCGCCGCGCCGCTTTCGGCCAGATAGATATGGTTGGCGCTGAAGGTGCGCGTGGTCGCGTCCACGCTCGCCGCCGTCTGCGCGCCGTCGCCCCAGACGACGACGACGCTTTCGCCGTCGAGCTGGCCCGGATCGGAGACGGCGCCCGTGACGCTCACCTTGTCGCCCTGATGCGCCAGCGGCGTCGAGACGGCGAGACCGGCGACGACCGGCGCGACATTGGCCACCGCCGCCGCCGTCGTCGCGGCCGGGCTGGCGACGTTCTCTTCGTCGGTGGCGACCGCCGTCACATTGTAGACGCCGCCCGCCGGATTGTCGGCATAGCTGTGCGTGGCGTCGAACGCGCCGGAACCAAGCGCATAGGTCGAGGACGAGCCGTCGCCCCATTGCACGGCCAGGCCATAGACGTGGCGGGTGCTGGGATCGACGACGGCGCCGGTCAGATGCATGAGCCCGCCCTCGGTCGAAGACGTGGCGGCGAGGCTCTGGATGAGCGGCGGCGTGTCGGTGACGGAGATCGCCTTCGACCCCGTCACGGTCGTGTAGGGGTCGATGGCGGTGACGCCGATCGTGTAGGGGCCGTCGTTGGCGTAGGTGTGGGCCAACTTCTGGTCCGGCCCGATGACGGTCTGCACGTCCGTTCCGTCGCCGTTCCAGTCGATCACCCAGGACGCGATCGTCTCGGCGCCGGGATCGGTGGCGGAGAGCCTCAACGTGTAGGGCTGGCCGGACGGGACGGTTGCGGCGCCCTCGATGACGAGAGTCGGCGGCACTTCCGTCACGGTCACGGTTGTGAACAGATCCGTCGCGCCGCCCGCATTGTCCTTGATGATTCCGTGGACGACGAACTTGCCGGGCAGGTTGGCGAAAGACGAGGGAATTGCGGCGGTCGGCGAGGTCGAACTCAGGTCGATCACGCCGTCGTTGTTGAAGTCGTAGCCGTAGGTGAAACCGGCTTGGACCTGCCCAAGCGCGACATCGGTGGGATCGGCGAAGGTGACCGACGCCAGCGATCCTTCCGGCACGGGGCCGTTGTTGATGAGCGTCGCGGTGGGCTGCGCATCGCGCACGGTCAGCGTCGCCGGCGCGCTCGTCACCGTCGCGCCGCTCGCATAGGTCGCCCGCACCACGACGCTGTACGCCCCGACGTTCTGCACCGGCTTGTTGGCGAGCCCCTGCAATTGCGCCCAGGTGAGCGTCGCCGTCTGTCCCGCCGCATCCCCAAAGCCGTCGCCGTTGACGCTCCAGGCGTAGGCGACCACGTTTCCGGGAGCGCTGGCGGCGAGCGTCAGATCGGCGCCCGCAATGATCTGGTAGGGCCCGCCGGCGCCGATCTGGCTTGTCGTCGCGATGACGGTCACGCCGATGGGCGTCCCCGCAATGGTGAGCCCCGACCGGGAATCGACGCCGCTGACCACGATCTTGTCGAAGCCGGGCGCGTTGAACGCATGGACCGCGCCCGTTGAGCCTGCGCCATAGGTCGAAACCACGCCGTCGCCCCAATCGACCGACCATTGCTTGATGCGGATATTGGCGGGGGAAGCCGCGGAGAAGGCGAGGATGTAGCTCTGGCCGACGAGCGAGGTCGCCGCACCTGTCGCCGCGATCGTCGGCGCGACCGGCGCGATGGTCAGCGTCGTCGTAGCGATCGAGGAACCGCTGGCGTTGGCCGCCTTGGCGGCGATCTGATAGGTCCCGGCGAGGCCGAGGCCGAAATCGACAAGTTGGGCGTAGGTCAGCGTAATCGACGCGCCTGCGACGACGCCGAAATTGCCGTTCCCTTCGAGATCCCAAAGCACCGGCCCCGTCAGCGCCTGACCGGGCGAGAAAACCGTCGCCGTCAGCGTGACGCCTTGCCCCTCGGAGGTCTGGATCGCATTTAGCGTAATGACCGGCGCGCTGAGGACTTTGACGCCCTCCATCGTATCGTAGGTCACCAACCCTGCGCCCAGGACGCCGATGGTCCCATGGTTGGGATTCGGGTTGGTCGGGCTGTAGTTGGGCGCCAGTCCCGTGTTCTGTGGATCGAAGTTGAGCGTGTCGCCGGGACTGGTTGTCGGATCGCCGCCATGCAGGAACGTGTTCGCGGAGGTCGGCAGGCCCTTGCCGTTGACGTTGAACGTGTCGCCGCCGCCGCCGCCGTTGACCGTTACGACGTCGTTGGCGCCCAACTGCACGAGATTGAAAACCTGGCCGCCCGCGCCGCCGGCGACGACCAGCGTGGCGTTCGGCGTCGTCGCGCGGATTGAGACCTGATCGGCGCCCGTTCCCAGGTTGACGTTGGTCTTTGCGCTGAGAGCCTGCAACGTGACGGAATCGTCGCCATCGCCGGTGACGATCGTCGTCGTCAGAACCTTGGCGTCTGGCGCGTTGACCAGCACGAGCGAATCTGCGCCCGAGCCGGTCCTCACGGTAAGCGCCGACATGTTGGAGAATGCGGTCGACAGCGAGACCGGCGGCGGCGTGACGGCCGCGATGGAGAAGCTCCCCAGGCCGCCGCTGACGCCGCCGCCGCCGAGGCTCGCGATATAGGCGATCGTATCGCCCGCGATGATCGCCGAGGGCGCGACGAGGCCCGCCGCGCCGCCGACGTTGTTGCGCAGCGTCTGCGCGTAGACGAGCGCCCCTTCGGCGCCGCGCTGAAACACGGCCACGCTGTTGCCCGCCGAGCCCGCGACGATAACGAAGCGCCCGTTCGGCGTGACCGCGACCGCGCTCGGCCCCGACATGCCGCGCACGCCGCCGACGCCGTTTTGCAGGACGCTTCTGAAAGCCAAGCCCGAGCCGCTCTCGGTGAACAGCGCGACGGTGTTCGAGGTCGTCCCCGTCACATAGATATAATCGACGCCGCCGCTGTTATAGACCGCCACGGAATTGGCGCCGCCGAGGCCGTTCGCCGCGCCGGAGAGGCTGGCAAGGCCGACGAGCTTGGCGCCGCGCGTCTCGTAGAGCGCGCTTCCGGTTTGGTTGACCGCATAGACGGTGTCCCCGCTAACGGCGATCGCGCGCACCGCGCCGGTCCGCGCCAGCGTCGCAAAGGGCGTCAGGCTCCCGTCGGTCGCGCGCGCGAAGCTTTGCACGCCGGCCGTTCCCGCGACGAACACGGTCTTGCCGTCGGCGCTGAGCGCGACGGCGTCCACCCCAGCCTGGGCGCCGTAGGGTCTGACAAAGGCGAGATCGCCTGTCGCGGAGCGGTTGAACTGGAGGATCGTCTTGTCGGCGGAACTCACGACATAAACGTTCTTGCCGTCCGCGCTGGCGGCGAGGGCGGTGGGCGTCGCCATGCCCGACAGCGTCGGCGCAATGCCGTCGGCGACGCCGTTCTTCAACACTTGACGCTGGCTCATGTCGGCGGCGTTGACGACGACGAGCGCATGGTCGGCCGCGTCGACGCCGTAAATCTGCCCGCCCGACTGAACCGCTCCGCCCAGACCGGCCAGCGCGGCCGGCTGCGGGGCCGCCGGTTCGACCGCCGACAGAAACAACGTGTTGGCGCCGCTGACGATTCCGTTGCCGACCTGATCCTGGATCGAGACCGCGTTGAGGCGGGAGAAGTTGCCGGCCAGCCCGGCGCTGATGGTGACGACCGCGCTGTGCGGCACGAGCGTCGCCCAGACCTGTCCGGCGTTGAGCGCGCTCAACGTACCCACGCCGGCCGCGCTCAACTGCGCGGCCGTCACGCCGATGCCGATCGTCGGCGTGGCGAGGTTGATGCTCGTCAGATTGGCGAAGACGACGACATCGTAGCTTGAGCCGAGGCTGGACAGATAGATGTCGCTCGCCCCGTTGAGGCTGTCGGCGAGGCTGAAGCGCGCCACCGCCACGACATCCGAAGCGCCGGCCGCCGATTTGAGGTTGGCGAGCAGGGTCGCGACGCCGCCGATGGATTTGGGCAGCACCGGCGCGTTCGCGCCGAGCAGGCCGTAGAGACCGGCGCCGCCGGCGAGATCGGCGATGTCGGGCGTGCGGTTGCCGTAAGACGCGGCGACGAAGCTGTTCGTCCCGCTGATGACGGCGTTTGCATTGCCGGCGCCGTAGATCGTCGAAACGTTTGCGGCGTTCTGTACGGTCGGCTGCGTGCCGTTGCTGTCGCTGACGTCGACGTTCGAAACGAACAGGATGCGGCCATTCTGGCCCGCGTTGGACGGACTCGTCCCGCCGCCCGCGTTGACGAATGCGCCCTTGGCGTTCAGCGCGGAAGCGACGAGCTTGATCGTGCCGCCCGCTCCGCC
>JAYVYJ010000259.1:0-2835 GCA_043784465.1 Hyphomicrobiales bacterium | reverse complement strand
TGACCTTCGACCCTCGCCTGACGCCCGCCCGCGCCGATCTCGCCGCCGCCGCGTTGCGCGGCCGGGTCGAGGCCGCCCGTTTCATCGAGCCCACCCTTGCGCGCCTCGCCGCCCCCTCCACCGCGCTGCGTCGCCGTCCCGAGGCTTTGGCGTCGTGGGACACCGAGGTCCTGCGGGGCGAAGCCGTCGCCGTCTACGAGACATGCGACGGCTGGGCATGGGTTCAGCTCGAACGCGACGGCTACGTTGGCTATCTCGAAAGCGCGGCGTTCGGCCCCGCGCAGCCGACGACCCATCGCGTAACGGCTTTGCGCACCCACGCCTATCCGGAGGCGAGCATGAAGCTGCCCCACCTGTTCGCGCTGTCGCTGGGGGCGGAAGTTGCGGTCGTCAAAGAGAGCGGAGACTTTTTCTTAGATGGAGAGGGGCGAGCCTATTGGGCGCGTCATCTGGCGAAGCTCGACGCTCCACCCGCAGCGGATTTCGTCGCCGTCGCCGAACGCTTCGTCCATAGCCCCTATCTCTGGGGCGGGCGCACCAGCGCGGGGATCGATTGCTCGGGGCTGGCGCAGGCCGCGATGCGCGCGGCCGGAATCGCCGCGCCGCGCGACAGCGACATGCAGGAAAAAATGGGCGAGACCGTCGCGAGGGACGAAACGCTGCGGCGCGGCGATCTCGTATTCTGGAGGGGCCACATCGGCCTGATGCGCGACGCCGTCACGCTGCTGCACGCCAACGGCTATCACATGGCCGTCGTCAGCGAGCCGCTGGCCAAAGCGCAGGAGCGCATCGCGGCCAGCGGCGGGGGCGAGATCACGTCGATCCGCCGCCTTTAGGAGTCAGGACCGGCTGGCGACGCGGGTTTGTCCGAGCCGCTCCACACGCACATGGGCGATGCCCGCGCTGCGGATGCCGAGCGAGTTCGCCGCTACGGTCGACAGATCGATGATCCGGCTGGGGCCGGCGAAGGGGCCGCGATCGCGGATCGTGACGACGACCGAACGGCCATTGTCGAGATCGTGGACACGAACCACAGTACCCATGGGCAGATATTTATGCGCTGCGATCATGCTGGTTGGATAACGCGGATGGAAATAGTAAGTTGCGATTCCGTACTCGTCAGCGAAGGCGACCGACTGAAAAGTCACGACGCCAAGCAAACTTAAAATAAACGCTTTCATTACTACCGTTTTTTTCGTCAATGCGTATGTTCCTTACCTTGGCCATTTCGTCTGGCGGCGGCCTTCTGCTGGAAAAAAGCGCCAAAAAAGCGACCGTACTGTTCACAACCCCGCCACCTTTCTGACGAAGCCGGTCTTGCACGCCGTCCCTGCGCCGCTTGATCGCATTTTTGACGCGCCGTCCTAACCCTTGCGCTGGCGGGACGGCGTGCGGGCGCGCTATGAGGAAGCCTCAAGGGAGGCGTGCATGAACATTCTCGTCGTCGGCGCGGCCGGCATGATCGGCCGCAAACTTGTCGAGCGCCTCGCGCGTGACGGCGCCCTTGGCGGCGCCGCGATCTCCCGGCTCGACGCGGTGGACGTGGTTGCGCCCGTCCCCCCGACCGCGCCCTTCCCCATCGCGACCGAGGCCGTCGACATCGCGGCGACCTACGTCGCGCCCAAGCTGGTCGCCTCGCGCCCCGACGTAATTTTCTGGCTCGCCTCCATCGTCTCGGGCGAGGCGGAGGCGGATTTCGCCAAGGGATATGCGATCAACCTCGACGGCACGCGGTACCTGCTGGAGGCCATCCGCGCCGAACAGGCGCTGAGCGGCGGCGTCTGGCGGCCCCGCCTCGTGTTCACATCGTCCATAGCGGTGTTCGGCGCGCCCTTCCCTGAATCCATCGGCGACGAATTCCATCAGACGCCGCTCACCAGCTACGGCACGCAGAAGGCGATCTGCGAATTGCTGATCTCGGACCATTCGCGGCGCGGCTTCCTCGACGGGATCTCGATCCGCCTGCCGACGATCTGCGTGCGGCCGGGCAAGCCCAACAAGGCCGCCTCGGGCTTCTTCTCCAACATCATTCGCGAGCCGCTCGCCGGCCTGCCCGCCGTCCTGCCGGTGGAGGATAGCGTGCGCCACCACCACGCCAGCCCGCGCGCGGCGGTCGGCTTCCTGCTGCACGCGGCGACGCTCGATACGGCGGCGCTAGGCGGACGGCGTGCGTTGTCGATGCCCGGCGTCTGCGTCACCGTCGCCGAGCAGATCGAGGCGCTGCGTCGCGTCGGCGGCGACAAGGCCGTAGCGCTGATCAAGCGCGAGCCTGACGAGACCATCCGCCGCATCGTCTCCGGTTGGCCGCAACGCTTTGAGGCCAAGCGCGCCGAGGCTTTGGGCTTTCGCGCGGAAACCAACTTCGACGACATCATCCGCGCCCATCTCGAAGACGAACATGGGTGAAGCTGTCGCCGGGGCGGCGCGCGTCCCGCGCGTCGTCGTCGGCGCGGCGCTATGTCTGGCGTCCTGGGCGGCGTTCAGCCTTCAGGACGTGCTGGTCAAATCCCTTGTGGTCGATCTGCCGGTGCCCGAAGTGCTGTTCGTGCGTTCCTGCGTGATCGTCGCGATCTCCATAGGCTTCCTGCGCCGCCCCGACTGGAGCACGCTGGCCGTCCCCGCACATGTGCGCTCCATCGCGCTGCGTTCAGGCCTGATTCTCGTCGCCTGGGGCTGCTACTACACGGCCTCGCGCTCGCTTCACATCAGATTAAGAAAACAATGGATTTTTAATAGGAGCAAATGTATTTAATAAAGCGAACTATAACAACGTTATTATACAAACCACTTTCAAAATATGCGTCGGTCGTAGCCTGCATTTGCTCGACATAATCC
>JAYVYJ010000258.1:0-6437 GCA_043784465.1 Hyphomicrobiales bacterium | reverse complement strand
ATAGGTCGACCGTGAATCCTCCCCGTGGGGTGATGGCGCTCCAGCCGTCCAAGCCGACTGCACAGTGGGCACCGGCCCTTCCATTGTCGCGCCCGAGGGCGGCGGCTGAATCTCTATCCGCGTGGACTCCGCGCGAGGCTCCAGGTCCGCGACTCGCTGGGCGAGAGACAATGAGACACTGGATCACCTCCTTTCGGTTGTTGACGACGATCATAGCTTAGCGCGGGAATTGCCGGCGCCAAGCCCAGAACGTTATCCCGGCGCCTTTTTCGCAGGCTTCGCGCCAGTTTCGTTGGCATCCGCGAGCTACGGCCCCGCATTTCGGCGTCCGGCTCAACGTTCTCGGCGGCTGGCAGGGGGGGGTGGACGCCCGCTTGCGACGAATAGCCGGAATGTAGGATATCTCTCAGGCGGCCGCCTTGCGCACCGCCTCGCAGATTTCGGCTACCAACGTATCGACCAGCACGGAATCCTCCGCCTCCGCCATCACGCGGATCACCGGCTCCGTGCCCGAAGCGCGGATCACAAGGCGGCCGGCGGCGCCCAACCGGGCCTCCGCCGCCAGGATCGTGCGTACGACATTGTCCGATTCCAGCGGCCGGCCGCCGTTGAACCGCACGTTGCGCAGAAGTTGCGGCAGCGGCTCGAAGCGGCGGCACACTTCGCTGGCGGGCTTGCCTTGGCGCTTGATCGTCGCCAGCACTTGCATGGCCGCGACGAGGCCGTCGCCGGTCGTCGAGTAATCGGTCAGAATCATGTGGCCCGACTGCTCGCCCCCCACATTGTAACCTTTCTCGACCATGCGTTCGAGAACGTAGCGGTCGCCGACCGCCGTGCGTTCCAGCGCGAGGCCGACGCCGCGCAGATGCCGCTCAAGACCCAGATTGGACATGACGGTGGCGACGACGCCGGGCTTGGACAGACGCCCGTCGGCCTTCCAGCTTTCGGCGACGACGGCGAGAATCTGGTCGCCGTCGATCACGTGGCCCTTTTCGTCGATAACGATCACCCGGTCGGCGTCGCCGTCGAGCGCCACGCCGACATCGGCGCGCATCTCGCGCACCTTGCGGGCGAGCTGGTCGGGGGAGGTGGAGCCGACGCCGTCGTTGATGTTGATCCCGTTGGGTTCGACGCCGATCTTGATGACCTCGGCGCCCAGTTCCCACAAAGCCTCGGGCGCGGCCTTGTAAGCCGCGCCGTTGGCGCAATCGACGACGATCCGCAGCCCGTCCAGCGACACGTCGCGCGGCAGCGTGCGCTTGGCATATTCGATATAGCGCGCCACGACGTCGTCGACGCGCCGGGCGCGGCCCATATCGGGCGAACGGGCGTATTGCGCGCTGAGGTCGGAATCCATCAGCTCCTCGATCCGCTTCTCTATCTCGTCGGAGAGCTTGAAGCCGTCGGGGCCGAAAAGCTTTATTCCGTTGTCCTCGTAGAGGTTATGGCTGGCCGAGATCATCACGCCGAGATCGCAGCGCATCGAACGCGTCAGCATGGCGACGGCGGGGGTGGGCACGGGGCCGAGCAGCAGCACGTCCATGCCCACGGATGTGAAGCCGCCGACCATCGCGTATTCGATCATGTAGCTCGAAAGCCTTGTGTCTTTGCCGATGACGACGCGGTGGCGATGGTCGCCGCGCTGGAACACCAGTCCGGCCGCCTGGCCGACCTTCAGCGCGAGTTCGGCGGTGAGTTTGGCGTTGGCGCGCCCGCGAATGCCGTCGGTGCCGAAATATTTGCGACCCATGTCTTGGTACTTTCCCTCAAGGTCCGGCGCCATATCGACTAGCGCATCGGCGTCACAAAATCCCGTCAAAAAGCAAACGGTCGTTAATGCCGCGGCCGTGGCCGGTCCGAAATCCGGCGATCATAAAATTTCGCCGCCGCCCAGACCGTATAAACCGGGGACGCGGCGGCGACGCGGTCGTTGAGGGAGGGCCGCAGCGTCTCTACCGCGGGAGCGTGCGCGCGCGCCGAAAATTTGACGCATCTTCGTTAGGTCGCCGTTCACGACGCGACGTCATTTACATTTTCACTTAGGACGAAAGTCGTCTGGGGGCCGTCATGATTCTGCTTGTTGTCGCCGTTATCGCCATCGTCCTTCTTTTGGCAGGGCCAAGTTTTCTGCCGGGGTCGCTGACCGGGGTCCAGCGGACGCTCGCAGCGACCGCGATGCGGCTGGTTTTTGGCCTCGTCGCGCTCTACGCGGTGTTGGCGACCAGCCTCATCGTCATTCCCGCCGACAAGGTCGGCGTCGTGCGCAAGATTTACGGCCTCGCCAGTCTACCTCCCGGCCATCTGATCGCATCGCGCGGCGAGACCGGTTTTCAGGCCGAAATCATTCCGCCCGGCACCTTCCGGGTCTCGATCTTCTTCAACGTGCTTAACCGCGTCGATTTGCTGCCTGTCGTCGTCGTTCCCCAGGGGTTTTACGGCCGCGTCGTCGCCAATGACGGGGAGGCGCTGGCGACGGGCACGATCATGGCGGAGGCCTGGCCGGACGAAGCGCAAGAAAAATATCTCGACGCCGAATATTTCCTGACCCACGGCGGCCAGAAAGGCCTGCAACTCTCGATCCTCAAACCGGGTTTCTATCCACTCAATCTCGCAATGTTCCAGGTGCGTATCGGCTACACGAAGAACGGTCGCGACGTCACCTCCGACAATGACGAGATCTACGACCTGCGCGGCTTGACGAGCGAGGCCTCGCCGCTCGACACCTCGATCACGCGCGTGCCGGCGGGCTCGGTCGGCGTCGTGCGGTCCTCCGTGCAGGTCAAGGGGGCCGATTGCCTGCCGCGCACGGCGCGCACCGACGACGGCGGCCTCACCGCCGAACTCGTGCCGCGCAATTGCAAGGGTGTCTGGGAGACTTCGTTGCCGCCCAACGACTATTATCTGAACCGCGACGCTTACGACGTCACGCTGGTCTCGACCCGCGTCACCACGCTGGAATTCAAGGGCGGCTTCACGCGCCGATATATCGACCTCAAGGTCGATTCCAAGGGCGATTTCCAGCAGTCCGAGCGTTCGGCCGCCTTCCCCGTGCCCGCCGACACCGCCAGCGACGCGGTCAACACCAAAGTCGAGGGCTGGGAAATTCCGCAGGAAGTGCGCGCGGTGGTGCAGATCACGCCCGAGAACGCGCCCATCGTCGTCGCCGCCGTCGGCGGGCAGGACGCTGTGGACCGGCGCATCGTCGTGCCCTCGATCCGCTCGATCGTGCGCAACGTTTTCGGCGGCGAGATCGTGGTCCCCGAGCGCCAGCAAGACGGCTCCACGAAGCGCATCACACGGCCGACCCGCGTGCTCGACACCATCGAGAACCGTTCGGCGCTTGAGCAGGCGATTCTGGAGCGGGCGCAGGCGGACGGCAAGCGCGCGGGCGTCGACATCAAGGAAATTCGGCTCGGCGAAAGCGCGATCCCGCCCGAACTCCTGCTCGCCCGCCAGCGCGAACAACTCGCGGGCCAGTTGCGCGCGGCCTATATTCAGGAGCAGGCCGCGCAGGAACAGCGCCAGCAAACCGAGCAGGCGCGCGCCACCGCCGACCGCCAGAACGATCTCGTCGCCGCGCAGATCGCCGTCAAGACTGCGCAGCTTGCGCAGGACCGCCGGCAGGCCGAGGGCCACGCCGAGCGGCTGTTTCTGGAGGAGCAGGCGGCCGGCCAGACCGCGCAGGCCAACGTACTCGGCAAGGACAGCGTATTGCAGCTTCAGGTGCTCAAGCTCGGCTTCGAACTGCTGGCCCAGCATCCCGAACTCGTCGCCAATCTGAAGCTTCCGCAGGTTTATGTGGCGGGCGGCGGATTGGAGGGTCCGGCGGCGGTGCTGGGATCGTTTTTGAGGGCGCCGGGCGCGCAGAAGTGAGCTAGTTCAGCGTCCGACGCAGGTGAGGGCTGTCGAGCGAAAACGCGGGGATCTCGACCTCGAACAGGGCGCCCGTCTCGTCGATCATCCGATAGGCGCCCTCCATCGATCCGCTGGGCGTTTTCAGAGGGCAGCCCGATACGTAGGAAAACGTCTCGCCCGGCGCGAGCGTCGGCTGCTCTCCGACCACGCCGGGTCCCTCGACGGTTTCGACGTGGCCGAGCGCGTCCGTGATGATCCAGCGCCGGCTCAGCAATTGAACCTTACGCTCGCCGCGATTGGCGATATCCACGGCGTAAGTCCAGAAATAACGATGCGCCTCGGGCGTCGAGCGCTCGTCCGAAAAGTCCGGGCGCACGGTGACGCGAATGTTTTGAGTCACCGCAGAATACATGCTCGCGCTCTCCGGTTCGCAGGGTCGGCCTCCAGGCCGACCCCGGCAGGCTTATCCCAGATATTTGGCGAAATGGGCGAGAGTGCGCTCCCAGGCCAGCTTGGCGCTCGGAGCGTCGTAGCTGGCGCGCTCGTCGCAATGGAAGCCGTGGTCGGCGGGATAGATATAGACCGGCACGTCGGTGTGCTTCTTGGCCAGTTCTTGCACGCCCGCGACGGGGATATGTGCGTCTTTCTCGCCGAAATGCAGGATGGTGGGAACCTTGGGCTGCAAATCCTTGAGCCCGAGAATGCCGCCGCCGTAATAGCCCGACGCCGCCGAAAGGCCCGCCAGGGTCGCCGCCGCGCCCCAGGCGTAAGTGCCGCCCATGCAGAAGCCGGTGATCCCGACCTTGCCCGCCGACTTGACGGCTTCGATGGCGGCGGCGATGTCGAGCATCGCCTTTTCGCGGTCCATCTTGCCCGCGAGTCCCATGCCCGCTCCCATGCCGGCCTGGTCGTAGGTCAAGTCGACGTCTTTCTCGACGCGATCGAACACCGCCGGGGCTATGGCGAGATAGCCCGCCTCCGCGACGCGATCGGTCACCGAGCGGATGTGGTGGTTGACGCCGAAAATCTCCTGAATGACCACGACGGCGCCTTTCGGGGCGCCCTGCGGCGTCGAGCGCCAGGCCTTGAGCACGAAACCGTCCGCGGCCGTGAGATTTGTCCACTCGCCCATGTAATTTTCTCCCCTTTGTCGGCGCGCCTCTAGCGCATCCCGGCGCCCAAGTCGTTCACGTTATTGTGTCATCGCCGCCCGCGCTGGGCCAGCGCGATGCCGCCGATCACCAGCGTCAGAGCGAAGAGATGATAAGCCGCCAGCGGCTCGCCCAGAAAAACCACGGCCATGAACGCGCCGAAAATCGGCACCAGATTGACGAATACGCCCGCCCGACCCGCGCCAATCAGTTCGACGCCGCGCATGAAGCAAAGCTGCGAAACGAACGCTGGGCCCAGCGCAGCGTAAAGCAGCACTTCATACCCCCTGACGGTGGGCCAGCGCAGCCCCGCATGCGTCGCCTCCCATAAAAAGGGAGGGATGGAGGTGAGCAGCGCCGCGAGCGCCATCGCGGCCAGAAAGCTGATGGAGCTGACCGCCGGGCGTTGACGCAGCGCCAGCGCGTAGTAAGCGTAGAGGCAGCACGAAAGCAGCAGCAGCATGTCGCCGAAATTGAAGCCGAGTCCGGCGAGCCGTCGCCAGTCGCCCTGCGCGGCGATGACGATGACGCCCGCCATCGTTGCGACGGCGCCAAGCGCCTGCGGCAGGGTCGGCCGTGCGCCGAAGCCGAGCGCCGCCCCCGCCAGCACCAGCGCTGGGATGCAGGCCTGAATCAGCGCCATGTTGAGCGCGCCGGTGTAATGGGCCGACAGGTAGAACAGCGCGTTGAAAACTGTGTAGCCCAGTGCGCCGAGGCTGAGGATATAGATCCAGCGCGCGCGCAACGCGGGAAGATCGCGGCGAAGCGAACCCCGCGCGGCGAACAGAATCGGTGGAACGGCGAGGGCCCAGCGCAGGAACGTCAGCGTCATCGGCCCGATCTCGCCGACCGCGAGCTTGCCGACCACCGCATGACCCGCCCAAAGCAGCGCCGTCAGCGACAGCAGCAACAGCGGCCGGTCCCACAGACGCATCGGGGCCGCGCTCGCGGCGTCAATCTCGATCAAAGCGTCCTCCCGGGGCCGGGGGCATAGACGCCAAAGACCTGCGACGCAACGCTTTGCCGATCTCGTCTGCGTGATGCGCGCGCGCGACACCCTTCGGCGGACGGGGATCAGCCAATGAAAACGGCGCCCGGAGGCGCCGTTCGGGGCAGGTGTGCGAACGCGTTCAGTATTTTCGCACGAGCGGGAAATCCTGGACGGGCGTCGGCGCGTCGAGGTAATAGCGCAGGCCGAGGCGGAAGTCGTTGGACGAGAGTTTGGTGGAGGCGATGCGATAGCCGCCGCCGCTGCAATTCGCGCTGGAGAACGATCCGCTGGACGCTCCGCCCGCCAGACAGTTCGAAGTGCCGGACTTGAAGCTGCCGTAGTTGAGGTAACGGTAGCCGAGCTCCAACTTGAGGTTTCTGGTGATGCTCATGTCGACGCCCGCCATCAGCGCCCAGGCGAGATTGACCTGGGTGTTGGTG
>JAYVYJ010000257.1:0-5925 GCA_043784465.1 Hyphomicrobiales bacterium | reverse complement strand
CGGCGCTATCCGCATGGCGCCCCGATGAGCGGCGTCGGCCCCGACAGGACGCGCGAGATCGCGGGGCGCGTCGAGCGTTTCGTGCGCGATGTGATCGCGCCCTATGAGCGCGACCCGCGCCGCGACCATCACGACGCGCCCACCGACGAACTGGTCATGGAGATGCGCGAAAAGGCGCGGGCGGCGGGCGTACTGACGCCCCACATCCTGCCCGACGGCGCGCATCTCTCGCAGCGTGAGACGGCCATCGTGCTGGCCAAATCCGGCCTTTCGCCGCTGGGGCCGCTCGCCTGCAATACGGCCGCGCCCGACGAAGGCAACATGTATCTGCTCGGCAAGGTCGGCTCGCCCGAGATCAAGGAACGGTTCCTCAATCAATTGGTCGAGGGCCGCGCGCGCTCCGCCTTCTTCATGACCGAACCTGCCGCCGACGGCGGCGCCGGTTCCGACCCTTCGATGATGAAGACGACCTGCCGTCTCGACGGCAACCATTGGGTGATCGACGGCCGCAAGGCGTTCATCACGGGGGCCGACGGCGCGAGGGTTGGCATCGTGATGGCCAAGGCCGAGCAGGGCGCCTGCATGTTCCTCGTCGACCTGCCTGATCCCGCCATCCGAATCGAGCGCGTGCCCAACACCATCGACAGCTCCATGCCCGGCGGCCACGCGACAGTGACAATAGAAAACCTGCGCGTGCCCGCCGACCAGATGCTCGGCGAGGCGGGCGAAGGCTTCAAATACGCACAGGTGCGGCTGTCCCCCGCGCGGCTCTCCCATTGCATGCGCTGGTTGGGCGCCTGCCGCCGCGCCAACGAAATCGCGACCGATTACGCCAATCGCCGCCACGCCTTCGGCAAGCCGCTGATCGACCACGAGGGCGTCGGCTTCATGCTGGCGGAAAACATGATCGACCTGCAACAGGCGGAACTGATGATCGATTGGTGCGCGGGCGTGCTCGATTCAGGTTCGTTAGGCACGGTGGAAAGCTCGATGGCCAAGGTGGCGGTGAGCGAGGCGCTGTTTCGCATCGCCGACCGCTGCGTGCAGGCGATGGGCGGCTCGGGCGTCACGCAGGATACGATTGTCGAGCAGGTGTTCCGCGAGGTGCGCGCGTTCCGCATCTATGACGGGCCGACCGAAGTGCACAAATGGTCGCTCGCCAAGAAGATCAAGCGTGACTGGAAGGCCGCGCATCCGCAAGGAGGGTCCTGACATGGCTGAAGCCTATATCGTCGAAGCCGTTCGCACCGCAGGCGGGCGCCGCAACGGCCGGCTGGCCGGCTGGCACCCCGCCGACCTTGCGGCGGAGACCCTCAACGCGCTTGTGGACCGTACTGGCCTCGATCCCTCAGCCATCGAGGACGTGATTCTGGGCTGCGTCACCCAAGGCGGCGAACAAGCCTTCGCCTTCGCCCGTAACGCCGTGCTGGCGTCAAAGCTGCCGCAGAGCGTCCCCGCCGTAACCATCGACCGCCAGTGCGGCTCTTCGCAGCAGGCGATTCAGTTCGCCGCGCAGGCGGTGATGTCGGGTACGCAGGACATCGTGATCGCGGCGGGCGCGGAGAGCATGAGCCGCGTGCCGATGGGCTCCAACGTCTCGCTCTATCACAAGGCGGGCGTGGGGGTCGGCCCGTTCAGCGAGCGCATCAAACAGCGCTTCGGCGTGTCCTCCTTCAGCCAGTTCGAAGGCGCCGAGATGATCGCGCGCAAATATGGCTTCGACCGCGACACGCTCGACCGCTTCGCGCTTGAAAGCCATCGGCGCGCGGCGGCGGCGATGCGAGCGGGCGCATTCGAAAAAGAGATCGTGCCGGTTTTGGTCGAGGGCGGCTGGCATGTGAGCGATGAAGGCGTGCGCCCCGACGCCACGCTGGACTCCATCGGCGCCGTCAAATTGCTCAGGGAGGACGGCGTCATCAGCGCCGCCAACGCGAGCCAGATGTGCGACGGCGCCTCGGCGGCGCTGATCGTCAGCGAAGCGGCGCTGAAAGCGCATCGACTGACGCCCATCGCCCGCATCGTCGGGCTGACCGTCACGGCGGGCGATCCCGTCATCATGCTGGAAGAGCCCATCGCCGCGACGCGCAAGGCGCTGGCCAAATCAGGCCTTACGCTTGACGACATCGACCTTTTCGAGGTCAACGAAGCCTTCGCGCCGATCCCGCTGGCGTGGTTGCAAGCTTTGGGCGCGGACCCCGCAAAACTCAACGTCAACGGCGGCGCCATCGCGCTCGGCCATCCGCTCGGCGCCTCGGGCGCGAAGCTGATGGCCACGCTGATTCATGCGCTGAAGGCGCGCGGCAAGCGCTACGGGTTGCAGACGATGTGCGAGGGCGGCGGCATCGCCAACGTCACCATCGTCGAGGCGCTTTGACGCTCAAAGCCCTGAGCGGTCGCCCGCGTCGAGTATCCATGTACGCTCGCCGAAAGCGACATAAAGACGCTCCTGCCCGAGCGCGGCGCCGAGTTCGGCCGCCAGTTCGTTGAGCATGGTCTCGATCTCGGAGTCGGGAAGATGGCCGAGATAGGCGTGTACGGCCTCGCCCGAGAACAGCGCGACGGGTTCGCGGTCCGAGCCTGCCGTGCCGTCGGGGCGCGGCCACGCATAGGCGACTTCCGCCCGCGCGAACATGCCCGAGAGCGCGGGCAGGCCCGCCTCGACTCGCCGCTTCATCCAAGCGCGCGCCGTGCGCGCGGCTTCCGAAACGTCGAACACCCGCCCCTCCGCGTCCCAGCCCTCGCGCAGGCCGACGCTGATGCGGAAATCTCGCCGCAGTCCGCGCGAGCCGGGGACAAGGACATAGTCTTGCCGCCGTGGCGCGGTAAGCAGGGGTTCAGACATGGCCACTCCGCTCGGCCCTACGGCGGCCATCGAACCTGAAGCTGCCGGGGCGGGCATAGAGACCGCAGGCGCTTGTAGAAGTCCAGCGGCGATCCTTATATCCGTCTACGCTGCACGAATTGATCGCCTTCAACCTACGGGCTGGTGAAACTTATGGCCGCCGCGCTATCCCCCTTCTTCCGCGACACTTCGTTCGACCCGTTTCTGTTCTCGGAGATTGGCGAGGAGCGCAACGGCATGCTGCTGAGCATGGTTTCGGCTCTCGCGCGATTGGACCTCGACCCCTGGCGCGAGGCGGCAAGCCTGAGCCGGCTGCCGGCGACGGCGGCGACAGAGAGGCTGACCTCCCTTTTGACCTCGATGCCCAGCACGCAGATGGAGGCCCCGGGGCCCGCCACGATCGTGCGCCTGATCCGGCTCCTGCCGAAGGCGAAGCCCGACGAGGTGTGGACGCGCAGCACGGTCGTCGCGGCCAAGTCGAATCTGTTCTGGCCTATCGCGGGCTTGCTCATCCTCGCATTGCTGGCGATTTGCGGGCAGCAATGGTCGGTGCGAAGGGGCGCTGAGCCTTCGAGCGGCGGCGCCGCCGCGCCCGTCACAAGTGCGCCACAACCCAGCGCACGCGGAGCGCAGGACAAATAGGCCCTCGCCCTTTCGCGAGACGCCTTACTCCGCCTCCCTCATCCACGCGACAATGTCGCGAGCTATCGTCTGAAACGCTTCGTTGAGCGCCCGTGCGCCGGCGGCCCCGTCCACCGCCGTCGCCGGCGCCGTCGCAACGAAACGGCGTTGCGCCGTCATCTTGCCTTCCGTCGCGAGCCGCCTCGCATAAATCTCGATCCGCGCGACGGGGGGCGTTCCCGCGCCAAGCTCAAAAGCTCTGATCTCAAGTTGCAGTTGCGCCTCGGACACAAAGCCGTCCATCGCCTTTGCGACATGCGGAAATCCGCCGTTCCCCAGGCTAGCCACGATCCCGGCCTGCACGAGCTTGGGTACGCTGTCCGCCCATTGCCCTTCGGGCAGGGGTTTAAGTTCATTGGGGCCGGGCGCGAACAGAACCTTCTGAGTGTCGTAGACGACGAGCGCGGTCGGCTCCGACAGGGCGATCTGCCCCTGTGTCGCCGTATCCGCCGAAGTCTCGCGTGCGGGGAAATCGGGAGCGGAGAGCTTGTAGGAAATCGGCGATGGCGCCGGCGGGGCGGCGCCCGTCATTTTCTCCAAACCCGCCAAAATGTTGTCGACCCGACCAACATTTCGCTGCAAGGCGCCTGAAAACTCCGCCAGGTTGTCCAGTACGGCGCGCAGAGGCTTTGCGTCCTCCGCCAAAATGCCGTCGAGCCGGGCCAACGCCGATTTTGCGGCGCCGCTCACGCTTTGCGATTGATCGGCGGAGCCGATCAGCAAGGGCGGTTCGCCGTCGGGTCCGGGGGTGAGGGGTTGCGTCGAGGCGCCGCCCGTCAACGCCACCGTCGCGCCGGCCAGCAGGCTTTCGGTATCGACGCCCACACGCGTATCGGACCGGACCGGCGTCGTCGGCGCGACGGCGATCCGCGCCGTCAGAATGCTCGGCATATTCGGGTCGAAAGCCACCGAGGTGACTTCGCCGACGCGCAGCCCGTTGAACAGCACCGCCACGCCCGGCCGCAGCCCCACGACAGGCGCCTCGAAGCGCACACGATAGATCGTCGACGTGCGCATGTCTGCGAAGCCATGCAGCCAGTAGACGAACCCGAACCCGGCCGCGACCACGAAGAGCGTGAATAGGCCGACGACGGTGTGACGCGCTTGGGCTTCCATGACACAGCCTTGGGTTCAGGGCGTCGCCGGCGCGGGGCGGGCGTCGCCGAAATAAGATTTCACCCAGGGGTCGGCGCTCGCGATCATGTCGGACAGAGCGCCGATCGCGACGATTTTGCCGCCCGCCAAAGCCGCGATGCGGTCGCAAGTCGTGCGCAGCGCCTGCAAATCGTGAGTGACCATAAACACCGTGAGACCCAGCGTGCGTTGCAGCGTGCGGATCAGCACGCCGAATTCGCGCGCGGCGATGGGGTCGAGGCCGGACGTCGGCTCGTCCAGAAACACGAGGGCCGGATCGAGCGCCAGCGCGCGGGCGAGGGCGGCGCGCTTTGTCATGCCGCCGGACAGTTCCGCAGGCGTCTTGTCGCCGTCCTCGGCTTTCAACCCCACCATCTCCAGCTTCGCTGTCGCGATCTCCCGCAAAAGCCGGGGCGGCAGGTCCAGATATTCGCGGATCGGGAATTCGATGTTGCGAAACACGCTCAACGAGGAAAACAGCGCGCCCTGCTGATAAAGCACGCCGCGTCGCCGCTCCCCCTCCTGGCGTTCGCGCGCCATCGCCGTGTCCTGATCGACGCCGGAAATGGCGATGCGTCCCTGCCGCTTGGCCACAAGGCCCAGCATCGCGCGCAGCAACACGGATTTGCCGGAGCCGGAAGCGCCAACCAGACCCAGAATTTCACCGGCGCGCACCTCAAGCGACACGTGGTCGAGCACAATCCTTTCGCCGAACCCGACGACGAGATCGCGGACCTCGATGGCGGGAGCGGCCATCGGTCACATGCCTATGGAGGAAAAGAACATCGCGAACACCCCGTCGAGCGCGATGACCAGAAAGATCGCCTGCACGACGGAAGTTGTGGTGCGCGCGCCCAGCGATTGCGCGCTGCCCTGCACCTGCATCCCCTGGGCGCAGGCCACCAGTCCGATCACGAACGCCATGAACGGCGCTTTGATCATGCCGACCTCGAAATCGGAGATCGAAACCGCCTCTCTCAGGCGCGCGAGATAAAGGCTCGGCCCCATGCCATAGATGGAGGCGACCACGCCGCCGCCCAGCAGCGCCGCCATCGATCCGATCAGCGCGAGCAGGGGCAAGGCCACCACGAGCGCGACGATGCGGGGCAGGACCAGAATCTCCAGCGGGTCGCGGCCCATCGTGCGCAGCGCGTCAATCTCCTCACGCATTTTCATCGAGCCGAGTTCCGCCGTATAGGCGCTGCCCGAGCGACCCGCGATCATGATCGACACAATCAGCACGCCGAGTTCGCGAAGCGTCAGCACGC
>JAYVYJ010000256.1:0-15826 GCA_043784465.1 Hyphomicrobiales bacterium | reverse complement strand
GTCGCCAAGGATCGCCGCCGTCTGCGCGGGCATCTTGAACTTCATGCCGCGCCCTTCGAGCGAAGTTTTCAGCATGCCGCCCGCCGTCTTGTCGAGCTGACGCTCCATTAGCGTTTCGACAAGGTGAACGACCGTCACTTCCATGCCCTGCTTCATCAGCCCGTAGGCCGCCTCCAGCCCCAGCAACCCGCCGCCGATGACGACGGCGCGCTTGTGGGTGCGGGCCGTCTCGATCATCTTGTTGACGTCGTGGATATCGCGGTAGGTGACGACGCCTTCGAGATCCTTGCCGGGCACCGGCAGCACGATAGGGTGGGAGCCGGTCGCGATCAGCAAGCGGTCGTAGGGCACGCGGTCGCCATTCGCGGTGACCACCTCGCGCGTGCGGCGGTCGATCATTTCCACCGTCTCGCCCGAGCGCAGTTGGATGCGGTTGTCGTCGTACCATTCGCGCGGGTTGAGCACGATCTGTTCGAGCGTCTTTTCGCCCGCCAGCACCGGCGAGAGCAGGATGCGGTTGTAGTTGACGTGCGGCTCGGCGCCGAACACGGTGATGTCGTAGAGAGTGGGCGCGCGCTCCAGCAGATGTTCGAGCGTCCGGCAGCCCGCCATGCCGTTGCCGATGACGACAAGTTTCTGTTTGGTGGGGAAGTCGAGCATATCCGCCTCCTCAGACGCGAGCGCCGGAGACCGCGCCCCAGGTGGTGCGCCAGCGCGCTTTCACCCGGAGGAGGCCGACCAGCCCCAGGAACGCCAGCGCCGCAAAGAACACGAAGCCCGCCGAAAAGCCGCCCGTGTAGGCTTTTGACAGGCCGAGCGTGCGCGCCAGGAAATATCCTCCGACGCCGCCGGCCGCGCCAACCAGCCCGGTCATCGCGCCGATCTCGTTGCGAAAGCGCAGTGGGATCAACTGAAACACCGAGCCGTTGCCCATGCCCAAAGCGAGCACGCCCGCACTGAACAAGGCGACGGGAATCCAGGTGAAGCCGGGCATCGTGAACAACGCCCAACCGGCGGGCGAAGGGGCTGCCGCGCCTTCCGGCAACATTGCGACGGCGAGATAGGCGAGGCCGACGATTCCAAACAGGATCGACAAGGCTTTTACGCCGCCGAAGCGGTCGGCCAGATGTCCTCCGACCGGGCGAAACCCTGAGCCGAACGCCACGATCAACGCGACCAGCGCACCCGCCGCGACGCCGGACAGGTGATATTGCACCGTGAAATACAGCGGCAGCGCGTTGGCGAGACCGACGAAGCCGCCGAAGGTGATGAAATAGAAGAACATGAACCAGCGTGCGTCGGGATCGGAGAAGGCGCCGGCGTAGGAGGAGAGCGACATACGCGTCTTGACCGGCGCATCTTTGGCGGCGAGCACGTAGTAAGCGAGGATCGCCACCATCGGGATCAGCAGCACGCCGTAGACGGCGCGCCAGCCAAAGTTGGCGGCGATGGAGGGCGCAAATAGCGTGTCGAGGACCACGCCCATGTTGCCCGCGCCCGCGATGCCCAGCACGAGACCCTGATATTGCGGGGGATACCATCGGCTCGCCTGCGGCAAGGCGACCGCGAAGGAGGCGCCGCCGACGCCGAGCAGCACGCCGAAGATTTCAATCATGAATTTGGACGGCAGACCGAACCAGAACACCAGCGCCGCGCCCGCCATCACGACGATCTGCGCGAGGACGCCCGTCAGCTTGGCGCCGATCGTGTCGGCGAGCAGGCCCATCGGCAGGCGCAGCAGCGCGCCCGAAAGCACGGGAATGGCGACGAGCGTGAACTTTTCGTCCACTGTCAGTTCGATTTCCTTGCCCAGATAGACCATCAGCGGGGCCAGCGAGGTCCAGGCCATGAAGCCGATGTCGAAATAGAGAAAGGCGGCCAGCAGCGTCGGCCAGTGTCCGGCCTTCTTGAAATCATCCAGTTTCATCGGCTCGTCCGGTTGACTCGGCGGAAATGCGCGCGCCGCCAACCCCGGCGCAAACGCACAAGGTCGCAAGGCGACATCCGCTCATGTTAAAGGGGGTTCCGCTTCACGGGACCTTCGTTGATCCCGGCGGCCTAGGCGAAGTTCTTCCCTCGCATCATCTCATATGCGCGTGGGCCACGTGTCGAGCAACTCCATATATTGGGCGGAATGCGCACAACGCGCCCCACATTGGCGCATCTTTGGGCGCCCGAAGGGACGAGCGCGGCGGCGCGCATTTTGCAAGCAGATGGAATTCGAGACCGGCGGGGCTCAGGCAAGGTCGGCGCATGGTGGACGCGGCGCTCGCGATATTGGTTATCGACGAAAATCCCGAACGCGCCGCCGTCATCGAGGAGGGGCTGCGCGAGTCGGGCTTTGGCGCGATCCGCGTGATCTCCGACATGCGCAACCTGTTGCGCCAGATCGTGAACGCTTCGCCGGATGTGATCGTGATCGATCTGGAGAACCCCAGCCGCGATGTGCTGGAGCAGATGTTTCAGGTCTCGCGCAGCGTGCCGCGTCCGGTGGCGATGTTCGTCGACCAGTCCGACCGCGCCTCCATCGAGGCCGCCATCGAAGCGGGGGTTTCGGCCTATGTGGTGGACGGATTGCGCAAGGAGCGCATCCGCCCCGTCGTCGAGATGGCGATCAGCCGCCACAACGCTTATCGCAAATTGCGCGACGAACTCGACCGCACCAAACAGGCGCTGGAGGACCGCAAAGTGATCGAACGCGCGAAAGGCGTCCTGATGAAGGCGAAGGGGTTGAACGAGGACGACGCCCATGCGGCGCTGCGCGCAGCGGCCATGCGTGAGAGCCGGCGGCTGGCGGAAGTCGCGCAAGCGGTCGTCACCGCCGCCAAGTTGCTGGGCTGAGCGCGATGGCCGTCGAGACCCTTACGCTGGGCTTCCTGCCGTTGGTCGACGCAGCGCCGCTGATCGTTGCGAAGGAGCTGGGGTTTGCGGAAGCCGAGGGCCTGCGGTTGAAGCTAGTGCGGGAAACCTCGTGGGCGAATATCAGGGACCGCGTGACGCTGGGTCATTTCGATGGCGCGGCCATGCTTGCGCCCATGCCCATCGCCGCGACGTTGGGGTTAGGCGTGCTGGCGACGCCGATGATCGCGCCGTTCGCCTTCGGCTTCGGCGGCAACGCCATCACGCTGTCGGTCGGGCTGGTCGAGGCGATGGCGTCGAAGCTGGGCGACCCTCCGGCCGCGCAGGCGCTGGCGCTGGCGGGCGTAGCGCGGGCGGGGCCGCTGCGGCTGGCGGTGGTGCATCCGTTCTCGGCGCATAATTACGAGCTGCGCTATTGGCTCGCCTTCGCCGGACTCGATCCCGACGCCGACGCCGAAATTTCCGTGCTGCCGCCGCCGTTGATGGTCGAAGCGTTGGCGGAGGAGCGCATCGACGGGTTTTGCGCGGGCGAGCCGTGGGGGTCGATGGCGGTCGAGGCGGGCGTCGGGGCCATCGTCGCGGTCAAGTCGGCGCTGTGGCGACAGGGACCCGACAAGGTTCTGGGCCTGCGGGCCGACGGGCCCGAGCGACGACCGCTCGCCCTGCCGGCGCTGCTGCGCGCGCTGCACGGGGCGGCGCGATGGGCGGGCGACCTCGCCAACCGCGAGGCGCTGGCCGCGTTGCTGGCGCGCGAAGATTATATCGGGACCCCCGCGCCGATCCTCGCGCGCGCGCTCGCCGGGCGGTTGGTGCTGTGGGCGGGCGCGGCCGAAACGGCGCTGCCCGGCTTTCTCGAATTCCACGCCCACGCGGCCAACTTCCCCTGGCGCAGCCATGCCTTGTGGTTCGCCGCGCAGATGGTGCGCTGGGGGCAGATCGCCGCTTCGCCCGAAACATTCGCCAAGGCGGCGGCGGTATATCGGCCTGACCTTTACCGCGCCGCGCTGGCGCCGCTCGGCGTGGACCTCCCTCGGGCGGACGCCAAGGTGGAAGGCGCACTCGGCCGGGAAACCCCTGTCGCCTCGCGGCTCGGCGGGCTGACGCTGGGCCCCGACGGGTTCTTTGATGGGCGCCTGTTCGACCCCGACGCCATGGACGCCTATCTCGCCGGCTTCGCCACGTGAGCGTCGACCGCCGGGCGTTGCGAGTGCGGCTCGGCTTCGCTTCCGAAAAGGGGCCGAGGGCGGACAATCAGGACTATGTCGCCGCCTGGACCGGGGGCGACGTGATCGCGGCGATCGCTGACGGCGTAGGCGGCCACAAGGGCGGGCGCGAGGCGGCGGAGACGACGGTGCGCGCTTTCTTCGACGCCTATCTGGCCCAGCCGGAGACGCTCGGCGTGCCCGGCGCCGCCTCGCGCGCGCTGGAGCCGGTCAACCAATGGATACACGCGCAGGGGCGGCGCGACGCGAACCTGGAAGGCATGGCCTGCACGTTCTCGGCGCTGATCCTGCGGCGCCGCTTCGCCCATGTCGCCCACGTCGGCGACAGCCGGGTCTACAGGCTGTCCGAAAACGGGTGGGAGCGCTTAACCGAGGACCACGTGATGGGACGCGGCGATTTCGCCCACGTGCTCACGCGGGCCGTGGGGCTGGAGCCGTCCGTGCGGCTCGATCATCGCGCGATCGCCATGAGCCAGCACGACCGTTTCCTGCTGTGCTCGGACGGCGTGCATGGACCTCTGCCGGACGTGCGACTGGCGGCGCTGATGGGGGAGCGGGCCGCGCCGGAGGCGAGCGCGAGGGCGATCGTCGAGGCCGCGCTCGCGGCGGGCGGCGGCGACAACGCGACCGCGTTGGTGCTGGACGTCATCGACCTGCCCAACGCCGACGCCGGCGAACTTGAGATCGAAGCCGCCGATCTGCCGATCCTACCGCTGCCCAAGCCCGGCGACGTGATCGATGGGTTCCGGCTTGGCGAGGCGATTTCGGACGGGCGCTACAGCCGCGTGTTCATAGGCGCGGACGCAGCCGGCGGGCCGGCGCTGGCGCTCAAATTTCCTCATCCGCGCGTGGCGGCGGAGACCAGCTATCGCCTCGCCTTCGTGCGCGAGGCGTGGGTGTCGGCGCGGGTCCGCAGCCCCTTTGTGGGCGAAGTGTATGAACTGCCGCCCGGGCGGCGCAGCCGTCTCTACGCGGTCATGCCGTTCTACGACGGCGAGACGCTGGAGCGGCGGCTGAAGCGCGCGCCGCTTTCGTTGAAGGAGGGGGTCGCTGTCGCCGTTCGGCTCGCCCGCGCGCTTGATGCGTTGCACAGGGTCGGAATCGTGCATCGCGACGTGAAACCCGACAACGTGATCCTGGGCCCCGACGGCGCGCTGCGGCTGGTCGATCTGGGCGTCGCCCGCGCGGCCGCGTTCGACGATTTCCCCGACGCCGACGCGCCGGGCACGCCGAGCTTCATGGCGCCGGAGTTGTTTGAGGGAAAGGCCGGCGACGAGGCGAGCGATCTGTACGCGCTGGGGGTCAGCGTCTATCGTGTGTTCACGCAGGGCTATCCCTACGGCGAAGTGGAGCCGTTCATGACGCCGCGCTTCGAGCGCTATGCGCCGCTGGGCCTGCGGCGGCCCGACCTGCCGGCGTGGCTGGATTCCGTGCTTCTGCGCGCGGTGGCGCCGAAGGCGTCGCAGAGGTTCGGCGACGTGATTGAATTCGCCCATGAACTGGAGGCGGGCTTAAGGCGGGCGCGGCCCTTGCCTGGACCGCGCCCCCCGCTCTACGAGCGCAACCCGCTCATGGTGTGGAAGCTGGCGACGCTGCTGTTCGCGATTCTGGCGCTGGCGCTCGCTGCGCGGTGACGGAGCAAGCCAAATCCCATATTTTATCAAATCATGGGGGCGAATATGTCCGAAGCGCAACAGATTAAAACAGGTCGAGCCACGACGATTGTCGACATCGTCAAGGACTGGCTTCCCGTCGCCACCGTCGTCGCTGGCGCGGTTTGGGCCCTCGTTACATTTTTCGCGCACGAAAAGGAACAGTCCGCCACCCTGAATAGGCAGGACGAGGCGGCTCAGAAAGCGCGAAGCTTCGAGGTTCGCAGGCCGTTCCTCGATCAGCAATTAAAGTTGTATATCGAGGTGGCGAGCGTCGGCGGCTTCCTGGTGACTCACAAGCCGTCAGAGGCGGCGTGGCAGGAAAAGAACGTTCGATTTGCGCAACTCTATTGGAGCGAGCTGTCCATAGTCGAATCGAAGGGCGTCGAAAATGCAATGGTCGCTCTCGGACAGGCGCTCTTCAACTATCAAAAAACCGGGGAGGAAGCGCAGCGAATGGGCGCCGAGACTGCGACGCTCGATCTCGCGCACGCGATACGTGCGGATCTCGACACCATCTGGAAATCCAATTGATCGCTTGCACGACGCCGCGCGTCTACACCCTCCCCAGAAGCCGTTCCAAAATCCACGTCGCCAAAGCGGCGCCCTCCGGGTCGCCGTGGCGGCGCGGGCGGGGCAGGGGCACATCGAGGTCGAGCGTGATGGCGCCGTCCTCGATCAGCACGATGCGGTCGGCGAGCGCCACCGCTTCGCCGACATCGTGCGTCACTAGAACCGCCGTGAAACCCTCATGCCGCCAGACCGTCTCAACCAAACGCTGCATCTCGATGCGCGTCAGCGCGTCGAGCGCGCCCAGCGGCTCGTCCAGCGCGAGCAGCTGGGGGCGGCTCACCAAGGCTCGCGCCAACGCGACGCGGCTCTTCTGGCCGCCCGACAGCACCGCGGGCCACGCGTTGGCGCGGTCGGAAAGGCCGACCGCCGCCAGCGCTTCGAGCGCCCGAGCGCGGGGGTCGTTGGCGCCGCCCGGCCCAAGCCCAACTTCGACATTGGCGAGCACGCGCGCCCAGGGCAGCAGGCGCGGTTCCTGAAACATCACGCGCGCCTCGCCTTCCACGCTCACATGCCCGGCGTCGGGCGCGTCGAGCCCGGCGATCAACCGAAGCAGCGTGCTCTTGCCGCAGCCGCTGCGCCCGACGATGGCGACGAACTGGCCCGCCGGAATGTGCAGGTCCAGCCCCTCCAGCACGCGCCGCTCGCCAAAGCGTTTGCCCAAACCCCGCACGGTCGCCACCGCGCCCCTCGCTGTTTGCTCTGACGCCCGTAACATCAGGCGCCCCGCCCGTAAGCCGGGTTCCATGCGAGAAAATGCCGCTCAAGCGCGCGCGCGATCGCGTCGGCGAGCTTGCCGAGAAGCGCATAGATGACGATGGACAGAACCACCACGTCGACGGCGAAGAACTCGCGCGCCTGCATCGCCATGTAGCCGACGCCCGATTGCGCGGCGATGGTCTCGGCGACGATCAGCGTCAACCACATGACGCCGAGCGCATACCGCAGGCCCACGAATATCGAGGGCAGCGCGCCAGGCAGGATCACGCGGGCGAACAATTGCGCGCGTGTCAGGCGGTAGCTGCGCGCCATCTCGATCAACTGCGGATCAACCGAGCGGACGCCATGCAGCGTGTTGGCGTAGACTGGAAAGAACACGCCGAGCGAGACCAGAAACAGCTTGGCCTCCTCTTCGATGCCGAACCACAGGATCACCAGCGGGATCAGGGCCAGATGCGGGATGTTGCGCGCCATCTGCAACGTCGAATCCGTGAGGTTCTCGCTCAGTCGGGAGAGGCCGTTGGCGAGGCCGAGGCCAAAACCGACGCCGCCGCCCACGAGCAGACCCGCCATCGCGCGAAGAAAGCTGACGCCGACGTTGCGCGGCAATTCGCCCGTCAGCGTCAGCCGCCACGCGGCGGCGAGAACGGCGACCGGGGAGGGCAGCAGGTTGTCGGAGATCGCGCCCGCCCAGGAGAGCGCCTGCCAGAGGACGACCAGAGCGGCGGGGATCAACCAGCCGGCGCCCGCCCTTAGCGTTGGGGCCCGAAACAGCGGTCGTATTAGGCTCAGGCCCGGCTGGATCAAGGTTTGCGTCATGAAGAAGTTTCCAGGAAGCGGCCCAAGGCGGCGTTTGGTCGACTTCGCAGAAGCCGACGCCCCGCCCGGACTCCCCCTCCCGCATGGGGGGAGGGGCATATTTCGCGTGAGTTAAAGGGCGTACGATCAACCAACGCCTAAATCATTCCGCCGCCGCGCCGGGCTTGAAGGCTCCGACGCCGAACTCGCCCGGCGCCGTGCCGTGCGAGCGGCCGCCGTGGACGTCGATCCCCAGTTCGGGGAACAGCAATTCAGCGACCTTGTAGGCTTCCTCCAGATGCGGATAGCCCGACGCGATGATCGTCTCGATCCCCAGCGCCTGATATTCGCGCAGACGTTTGGCGACCGTGGCGGCGTCGCCAACCAAAGCCGTGCCCGCGCCGCGCCGCACGAGGCCGATGCCGGTCCATAGGTTGGGCGCGATCACCAGCCTGTCGCGGCTGCCGCCGTGCAAAGCGCTCATGCGCTTCTGCCCGACGGAATCGGACTCTTGGGAGAATTTCTGCTGCGCTGCGGCGATGGCCTCGTCCGACAGATGCGCGATAAGTTTGTTGGCGACCGCCCACGCTTCGTCATCCGTGTCGCGCACGATCAGGTGCATGCGCAGACCGAACTTGACTTCGCGCCCGAGGGCGCGGGCGCGCCGGCGGACAGCCTCGATCTTTTCCGCCACGAGATCGAGCGGTTCGCCCCAGGTCAGATAAACGTCGGTCTGCGCGGCGGCGAGATCGAGTGCGGGATCGGAAGAGCCGCCAAACCAGATCGGCACGGGTTGTTGAACCGGCGGGAACAGCAGCCGGGCGCCCTCTACCCGAACGTGCTTGCCGTGGAACGTCACCGTCTCGTGAGCGAGCAGCTTGCGGTAGACGGTGAGGAATTCGTTTGCCTGCGCGTAGCGCGCGTCGTGGTCGAGGAAGATGCCGTCGCCCGCCAACTCGCGCGCGTCGCCCCCCGAGACGAGATTGACGATGAACCGGCCGTCGCTGATGCGGTCTATCGCCGCGGATTGACGCGCAAACTGCGTGGCGGTCGAAAGCCCGGGACGCAGCGCGACCAGAAACTTAAGACGCTGGGTGACCGTCGCCAGGGCGGAAGCGACGATGAACGGGTCCTCGCAATGCGAGCCGACGGGGATCAGCGCGCCCTTGAAGCCCAGATTGTCGGCGGCCTGCGCGGTCTGTTTTAGATATCGGAAATCGGCGGAGCGGTTGCCTTTGTCGGTGCCCAGATAGGTTCCGTCCCCGCTGACGGGGATGAACCAGAACATGTCGAGAGGCTTGGTTGGCGCACTCATAAGATGCTTCCTCTTACGCCTCGGGCTTCCACACCCAGACGATGTCGCGCACGACGATCGGCGCGGGGATCAGGCTCAGACGCTGGAACCGGTCGGCCACCGCCTGTTGTTCGGCGATGGTCTTATCGTTCATCGGGCCAAAGCCAAATTCGGCCCGGTCGACCGCGCGCTTCTGTACGGAAAGGTCGACGCCGCTCGCTTCGGCGAAAAGTTGAGCGACCTGATCGTGGTGGGCGCCCGCCCAGTCCGTGGCGTTTGCGACCTGCGTGTTGATTTCGCCGACGATGTCCGGGTGGGCTTTTACGAAGTCGCTGTTGACGAGGAAGAACGAGTTCTGCACCGTCGCCTTGCGATCAATGGCAAGGGCCCGCGCCTTCTGCTTGATTTCGGCGAGGGCGAAGAACGGGTCCCAGATCGACCAGGCGTCGATGGCGCCGCGCGCGAAGGCGGAGGCGGCGTCGGCGGGCGCCAGATAGACAGGCGTGATCTCGCTCCACGCGATGTCGGCGCTCTCCAGCGCCGAGACAAGCAAATTTTGGGCGCTGGAGCCCTTCGCGACGCCGATCTTTTTGCTTTTGAGGTCGGCAAGCGTGTGGATGGGCGAGGCGTCCGGCACGACGATGGCCTGCCCGTAGCCGCGCGCGGGAATGACGGCGGCGTAGGTTATGCGCGACTTGGCGGCTTGCGCGAAGATCGGCGGCGCATCGCCGGTGTAGCCGTAATCGACGGCGCCGGCGTTGACGGCCTCCAGCAGCGGCGGGCCGAAGGCGAACTCGACCCATTTCACCGTCACGCCCCTGGGGTCGAAATGTTGCTCCAGCAGCTTCTGCGCCTTCACCACCAGCAGGACAGCGGTCTTCTGATAGCCGATGCGCAACTCCGTGATCGCAGCGGCGCGGGCGGGCGAAGGCGCGGCCAGGGCGGCGGCTCCCAACAGAAACTGACGGCGGTCCATGACAACCTTGGGTGGAGGGCGCCGCCTTGGCGGCATTCGGCGCTTGTCATGATCTAATCTTTCTACTATGTCTACCTAAATTATCAAATTATGGAGCCGCCCATGTCGCGTTGGTCCGCCGACAATGCCCCGTCCATCGGGCGCATGCCGCTGGTGCGGCTCAACCGCGTGACCGAGGGGGCGGGAGCGACGGTGCTGGCCAAGATCGAGGGCCGCAACCCCGCCTATTCCGTCAGATGCCGGATCGGCGCGGGTTTCGTGCCCGGCGTGCTCGACCTTTCGTTGATCGACGCAGTCGAGCAGGTGTCCAACGAAGAGGCGGTGCTGTCTGCACGCCGGTTGGCGGCGGAGGAAGGCATTTTGTGCGGCATCTCCTGCGGCGCCGCGGCCGCCGCCGCCGTGCGGCTCGCCAAGCGTCCCGAGAACGCGGGCAAGACCATCGTTGTGGGGCTGCCCGATTCGGGCGAGCGCTATCTCTCGACGGTGCTGTTCGAGGGGCGGTTCGACGCCAAGGGGATCGCCGCATGAATGCGCTGACGCCTCATCTTGTCGACGACGGCTTCGACGTCGGCGGTCTCGTTGGTCGCCTGCGCGACCTTCGCTCGCTCTCGCAGCGCCGGCGCTATCGCGGAGCCACTCCCAACCTGCCGTCGCGCCAGACGATCATCGCCGCCTTCGACGACCTCGTCTGCGCGCTCTATCCCCGCCATTTCGGCCCGCAGCGCTTGACGGCGGACGAACTCGACGCGTTCGTCGCCAAAACGCTGCGCTCCGCTTTGCGGTCGTTGCAGGGCCAGATCCGGATCGAACTGGCGCTGGACGCGGAGACAGCGCCGCCGCCGGGCCGGGCGGCGGAGATTGCGCAAGGTTTCGCCGCTGACCTCCCGGTGGTGCGGGCGCTCGCCGACACCGACGCCTTCGCGGGCTTTCACGGCGACCCTTCCGCCACCAGCATGGACGAAGTGATCTTTTCGTTTCCGGGCTTCGCTGCGGTGTTGCGGCATCGTCTGGCGCATCTGTTCTACCGGCTCGGCGCCCCCGTGCTGGCGCGCATCGCCTCCGAGGAGGCGCACGGGCGCACCGGCATCGACATTCACCCCGGAGCGGAGATCGGCGAGAGGTTTTTCATCGACCACGGCACGGGCGTCGTAATCGGCGAGACGACGATCATCGGGCGCAACGTCCGGCTCTACCAGGGCGTGACCTTGGGCGCGAAACGCTTCGAGACCGACGAAGACGGGAGTTTGCGTAAGAACTATCCGCGCCACCCCATCGTCGAGGACGACGTGGTGATCTACGCCGGCGCGACGCTGCTGGGGCGCCTGACCATCGGGCGCGGCTCGATCATCGGCGGCGGCGTCTGGCTGACCCAGAGCGCGCCGGCGGGAAGCCACATCACGCAAGCCACGCCCCGCCAGGAATCGTTCGACCATGGCGCGGGCATCTAAGGAGGCCGACATGAGAGCGATCCTGCATATCCTCAGCCGCCGCCTCGGCGCGCTTGCGCGCGCGCTTCGCGCCGTCCTCGCAGAACCCGGACCCCTTGAAACCGACGCCTTCGACGACGACGGCGCCGTGTTCCAGCGCGCCCATGTCAGGAGACCGAAATGAAGCTCGGGACTTATGGGTTCGCGGGGCCGACGGAGTCGCCCGTGCTGGCGTTCAAGCGCGCGATGCGACAACTCGCGAGCGGCGTGTCGGTGATCACCCACGCGTCCGGAGCGCACATTACCGGGGTGACGGCGACCTCAGTCACGTCGCTGACGGCGGAGCCGCCGACGCTGATCGTTTGCGTCCATCGTTCGGCCTCGTTGTATGCCCGACTGGGGAAGGGCGACCTCTTCGGCGTCAATGTGCTGGGCGCGCAGCACGCGGAAATCGCCGAACGCTTTGAGAGCCACGCGGACCTTGAGGGCGACGACCGGTTCCAGGAGGGCGATTGGCGGACGGCGCCGGACGGCGTGCCGCAGTTGCACGATGCGCTCGCCGTCTTCATCTGCGAGGCGGAGGACGTGATCGAGCGGCATGCGCAGGCGATCCTGCTCGGCCGCGTGAAGCTGGCGCGGCCGCGCGCGGAGGGCGGGGCGCTGCTGAACTGGCGCGGGACTTATGACCGGATTGGATGGAGCGAAGAGGAACTGTCCAGGGCGGTGGGGCTGCGGCCCCACGCGCCGCGACAGGAGGTCGGCGGGTAGGCGACGGCTGCGCAGGGAGGGGTCGCCCCGTCTCGCTTTGCTTCGAACCGCCGCCAAAGCAGGGGGTTTCGCCAAGCGAGGGAGTTTTACGAGACAAGCAACCATTGTGAGCGCGGCAAAGTAATGCCTCTCTGCGTGATCGAAAGGCAACGACGGAATTTCGGCCTCTGGATGGATCCGTCGCTACGCCCCCCGTAAAGACGTTTCATCTCATTTGCACTTGGCTTTAAAGCACGCCGCACCTGGATGGAGTCGCCGGATTTCCGTCGACCCGGGCGCACTTCGGTTTGGTTGCAGCCTGCCAAGCGGGAGCGGAGGGGCTCGACCGCTTCGCTTCGTTCGCAATGACGGATTAGCCACTGAAACTCGGGGTTCTCCAGCGGCAAACCGGCCATGCGCGCCCGTTGAGCCCTACGATCCCGCTCCATCCGTCGCCGGCGGGCTTGTGTAGTAAGCCTCGACTTCGCCCGTCAGCTTGAGCGTCAGCAGATTGCCTTTACGGTCGCGCGTTTTGCCGACCGGAGCGCGCACCCACCCTTCACTACGGCAATATTCCTCCACGTCGAACCGCTCCTGCCCCTTGAAGCGGATGCCGACGCCGCGCGCGAGCACGGCTTCGTCGTAGAACGGGCTCTTGGGATCGATGCAGAGCCGATCTGGGGGCGTCTCGCTCATGTCGCAACCATCTCGATGCGAGCGACTTAGCTCGCGAGCGCCTTCACGCGCTTGGTCAAGCGCGAAATCTTGCGCGACGCAGCGTTCTTGTGGACGATGCCCTTCTGCGCGGCGCGGGCGAGTTTCGGCTCGGCGATCTTGAGCGCTTCGGCGGCGGCGGCGGCGTCCTTGGAGTCGAGGGCGGCCTCGACCCGCTTGACGAAGGTGCGCATCTGGGTGCGGCGGCTCTTGTTGACTTCCGTCCGGCGGGCGATCTTGCGGACCGCCTTTTGCGCCGATTTCGTATTCGCCATTCGCCCTCTCCTGCGCGTGCGTCACGCGACTAAACAAACGGCGCGTGCATCACGCGCCAAATCCAATCAGGCCGGGACGCGCCCAGCCTTCTTCGTGGCTGCCGATAAGCCCATTTCCGCGCGTCGTCAATAAGTCACAGCCACGGATGCGAGGTTTTCGATCTAGCCTCGAAACTGTCTATGGCGGGCGTTTCGACCAGCGTCAGGCCGATGTCGTCGAGCCCCTCCAGCAGGCAATGCTTGCGGAACGGATCGATCTCGAACTTCACCACGCCGCCGTCAGGTCCGCGAATCTCCTGATTGGGCAGATCGATGGAAAGAATCGCGTTGGCGCCCCGCCCCGCGTCGTCCATCAGCATGGCGAGGACATCCGGGCTCACGCGAATCGGAAGAACGCCGTTCTTGAAGCAGTTGTTGTAAAAAATGTCGGCGAAGTCCGTGGAGATCACGCAACGGATGCCGTAGTCCAGCAATGCCCAGGGCGCATGTTCCCGTGAAGAACCACATCCGAAATTATCGCCCGCGACGAGGATTTTGACGTCCTTGTAAGCAGGCTTATTGAGCACGAAATCCGGGTTGGGCGAGCTGTCGTCCTGATAACGCATCTCGGAAAACAGCCCCTTGCCGAGACCCGTGCGATGGATCGTCTTGAGGTACTGCTTGGGGATGATCATGTCGGTGTCGATATTTTCGATGGGCAGCGGCGCCGCGACGCCGGTGAGGGTCTCGAATTTCTGCATGCCTTGAATCCGCCAAGCTGATAGGGCTTTTCCCGCCATACCAAAGCCAAGCCGGGCCGTCCAACGCCCAGCGACGGAGTTTTGCGTGACCCCGCCCGGACGCCTGACCCTCGACCTCGACGCGCTCGCCGACAATTGGCGCCGCCTCGCCCGCGAAGTCGCCCCGGCGGCCTGCGCCGCCGTCATCAAGGCCGACGCGTACGGGATTGGCGTCGAACACGCCGCGCCTGCGCTCTACCGTGCGGGCGCGCGCATTTTCTTCCTCGCCCACGCGTCGGAGGGCGTGCGGGCCAGGGCGGCGCTGGGGCCGCATGCGCGCCTTTATGTGCTCAACGGATTGGAGACGGGGGCCGAGGCGGGGGACTATATCGAACACGGCCTCGCGCCTGTGATCGGCAGCTTAGGCGAATATGGGCGCTGGGCCGGGTCGGGTCCGTTTGCGCTGCATGTCGACACCGGCATGAACCGGCTCGGATTTGCGCTCGCCGATCTGGACCCCGCCAGGCTCAAGGGACCGGCGCTGCTGATGAGCCATCTGATTTCGGCGGAGGAGCCGCTTTCGCCGGTCAACGCGCGCCAAATCGCCGCCTTCGATTCTGCGCGCGCGCTGTTTCCCGGCGTGCCGGCGTCGCTCGCCAATTCCTCGGGCGTGTTCCTTGCCCAGCGCCCGCATTTCGACCTCGTGCGCCCCGGCTATGCGCTCTATGGCGGCAACCCGACGCCGGGGCGCGAAAATCCGATGAAGACGGTGGCGACGCTGGAGGTGAGCGTCCAGCAAGTGCGCTGGATAGAGCCGGGCGAGACCGCAGGCTACAACGGGCGATGGACGGCGAGGCGGCGCGCGCGGCTGGCGGTGCTGCCGATGGGCTATGCCGATGGCCTGCCGTTCGGAGCCGGGGCGACGGACGCCGCGCCGGGGCCGGAGGTGCGGATCGCAGGGCGCATGTGTCCACTTGTCGGACGAATCTCGATGGATCTTAGCCTCGCGGATGTGACCTACCTGCCCGAAGGGGCGGTGGGGCCGGGAAGCCGCGCCGAGGTGTTTGGACCGCACGCCGCGCTCGACACGTTTGCGGGCAAGGCGGGGACGATCGGCTACAACATGCTGACGGGGCTGGGGAAGCGATACGAGCGGGTGGTGAAGGGGGGATAGGGTCCGCCTTTTTCACGCCGCGATCGCCGATGAGGTCGAAACCCCGCGCACGTCGCCGATCACGTCGTGGATGAACTCCAGCTTGCGCATCACGTCAATGTTCAGCACGAACGGATAAAGGTCCGGCTGGCCCATGCTGCGGTTGACGCCGTTCAGCGCGATGGTCAATGGCGTCCAGGCATCGATGAGCCTCTCGGCGTTCGGCGCGGCATAGGGGTTGAAATCGATCTGGGAGCCGGTCTGCTCCGGCATGAATTGCGCGCGCACGTTCACCCCATAGCCGCGCGCCGTTTCCAGCGCGTCCACGATATGCAGATAATGGGCCCAGGTCTCTGCGAAATCCTCCCAAGGGTGAGCGGTCGCATACGCGCTGATGAAGTGCATCTGCCAAGTTCCCGGCGGCCCGTACCGGTAGTGCCGCTTCAGCGCCTCGCCATAGTCGGCGCGCTCGTCGCCGAAAATCGCGCGGAAGCTGTCGAGCTTGCCGCCGTCTCGCACCAGCAGGTCCCAATAATAATGCCCAACCTCGTGGCGAAAATGGCCGATCAGCGTGCGATAGGGTTCGCCCATCGCGGCTCGGCGGGTCTCGCGCTCTCCGTCGTCGGCCTCTGCAATATTGAGCGTGATCAGCCCGTCGGAATGGCCGCTTAGCACTTTCTTTGATGCGCCGGCGGCGGT
>JAYVYJ010000255.1:0-7173 GCA_043784465.1 Hyphomicrobiales bacterium | reverse complement strand
GTTTCGATGGGCTCAGCAAGGAAGCACCCAATTTCATTTTAGCCCGGCATATCGTTAACAAAACGCCGATATCCTGAAAATCGCATAAATTCGTTATTGCTGTGGCGGATAAGCGAATTTTGTAGACGGCGGCCAAAACATTGATAATTCCGCGCGCACGACGCAGGCTGGGCGTCGGCGGGATCCGCGTGGCGCCGCAGAGCTTCGCCGCCGCCGATGGGAGGCCAATTCCGCTCATGACGTCCCTTTCCACGACGCCCGGCGGCCGGGGACTGGAACGATTCGTTCGCCCCGGCCTCATTGTTCTGATGCTGGTGGCCGTAGTCGCTTCCGCGTTGGCGCTCGTATTCGCGCCCGGCGACCTCGGGCGCCGCGCGGTCTCGATGACCATTGCGGGCCTCGCGATGTTCGGGGCCTTCGCCGTCATCATGTATGCCTCGGGGCTGGTGCGTTTCATCGGGCGAAGCGGGGAATACGATCTCGCGCGCGATATCGCGGAAAGCGGCGAGGACGGCTATCTGGTCACCTCGGGAGCCTCGCGCGTGCTCTACGCCAACCCGGCCTATCGGGCGCTCGGCGGCGGGCAAAGCGGGCCGGCGCGCAACGTCGAGCGGCTGTTTTCCGGAGCCCCTGAAATTTCGCAGGCGATTTACCGGCTGAGTCAGGCGGCGCGCTCGGGCGGCGCGGCGGTCGAGGAAGTGCGTCTGTCGCCGCCGCTTTCGGGTACGGGCGAAGCGGCGTGGTACAGAATCCGCGTGCGCCCGCTCGTCGGCGCCGCGCACGGCCAGACCGCGCTGTGGACGGTGAGCGACATCACCCCCGAGCGCGAACGCCACGAGACTTTTTTCCAGGACCTCCAGCACGCCATCGATTATCTCGATCACGCCCCCGCCGGCTTCTTCTCGGCGGAGGCGGACGGCTCGGTCGCGTACATGAACGCGACGCTGGCGGGCTGGCTGGATTACGACATCGCCGAATTTGCGCCCGGCCAGCTCACGCTCTCCGATCTGCTGGCGGCCGACGGATCGGCGCTGCTCGACGTCGGCGTCGGCGGGCCGGGCGAGGTCAAGACGATGGAGGCGGTCGTCGATCTCAAGCGACGGCATGGGTTGTCCAAGCCCGCGCGGTTGATCCACCGGGTCGAGTTCGGCGCGGACGGCAAGCCATCGCCCTCGCGTACGCTGGTGCTGGAGGCGGGAGCCGGCGAAGCCGGGCCGCATAGCGCGGAGGCGGCGGAATCCCGCTTCTCGCGTATGTTCAACGCCACGCCCCTGCCGCTGGCGACGCTGTCGGCGGAAGGGGTCGTGCGCCGCGCCAACGGGGCCTTCGCCAAGCTCGCGCCCGCCGCGATGAAGGCGGGCCTCCCCGCCGCGGTGGCGGAGCGCGACCTACCCGAATTGCGCGCCGCGCTCACCTCCGCCGCGCAGGGCAAGGCCGACATTCTCCCTGTCGACGCGACGCTGGCGGGTCAGGCCCAGCGCGCGGCGCGCTTCTTCATCTCGGCGGCGGAAGCGGACGGGGGCGCCAACGTCATCGCGCTCGACATGACCGAGCAGCGCACGCTTCAAGAGAGTTTCGCGCAGAGCCAGAAGATGCAGGCGGTAGGCCAGTTGGCCGGCGGCGTCGCACATGATTTTAACAACGTGCTTACGGCGATCATCGGCTATTCCGACCTGCTGCTGGTCAACCACAGGCCGACCGATCCCTCGTTCCAGGACATCATGCAAATCCGCCAGAACGCCAATCGCGCGGCGGGTCTGGTGCGCCAGTTGCTCGCCTTCTCGCGCCGCCAGACGCTGCGCCCGCAAGTGCTGCAACTGGCGGACGTGCTTTCGGAACTGCAAATGATGCTGCGGCGACTGGTGGGCGAAAAAGTCGAACTCGACGTCAACCACGGGCGCGACCTGTGGCTGGTCAAGGCCGATCTCAACCAGTTCGAACAGGTCGTCGTCAATCTCGTGGTCAACGCGCGCGACGCGATGCCCGAAGGCGGGCGCATCACGCTGCGCACCCGCAACGTCGCGCCGCCCGATTGCGCCGCCTTCGAAGAGAAATCGCTTCTGCCCGCCGAATATGTTCTGGTCGAGGTGCAGGACACCGGCACGGGCATCCCGCCCGACGTGATGGCCAAGATTTTCGAGCCGTTCTTTACGACCAAGGAGGTCGGCAAGGGCACGGGCCTTGGCCTCTCGATGGTCTATGGCATCGTTAAGCAGACCGGCGGCTACGTGTTCTGCCACAGCGCGCCCGGGAAGGGCGCGACCTTCCGCATCCTGCTGCCGCGCCACATCGCCGAACCCGTCGTCGAGGTTCCGAAAAAGCCGGAGGTCAAACCCGCCGCCGACCTGACCGGGCAAGGCTCGATCCTGCTGGTGGAGGACGAGGAGGCGGTGCGCGCCTTCGCCGCGCGCGCGCTGGTGTCGCGCGGCTACACGGTGCTGGAGGCCGACAGCGGCCTCGACGGCTTACGCGTCGTCGAGGAGATGGAAGGTAAGCTCGATCTCATCGTCTCCGACGTCATCATGCCGGAAATGGACGGTCCCTCGATGCTGATGGAATTGCGCAATCGAGGCGTGATGGCCAAGGTCGTGTTCGTATCAGGCTACGCGGACGACGCCTTCGCGCGCTCATTGCCCGACGGGATGGAGTTCCAGTTTTTACAAAAACCGTTCTCGCTCAAGCAATTGATCGAGACGGTGAAAGGCGCGATGGGGTGAAGCGGGTGCGCGCGGCGTTGAGGAAGCGTTGACGGCAATTTGGCAATTTTTGTCGTCCAGTCTTGCGTGGACGTCCAATCTTGGCGCTGCCAATCGCACATAGAGCGAAGCGGGATGAACGAGCAGAAGATCAACGCCTTTTTCGACGACGGTCAGCCCAAGGGTCTGGGCACCGGCTGGTGGGCGGGCGTGTTGGCGACGTTCTTTGGCGTGCTCGGGCTGGGCGGCGTGGTCTGCCTGCATTTCCCGCAATGGCTGAGTTCGCCGGAATTGCGCGCGCATTATTCGCTGCCCGTCATCCGCATGACCCTCGAGGCGACGATTCTTGCGGCCCTCGTGATGGGCGCGGTGTCGGCGATGCTGCGCAAGAAGAAGGCGCTCGCGGCCACCGGCGTGGTCCTGGCGATCGCCGCGCTCGCTTTTGGCGGGTGGAGCGTGCCGATTGACCAGCCGCTAAAGGACGGGCCGGCCATCGGGCTCGACTGGTTCCTGCTTGACCTGCTGGCGACGGCGCTGATCTATGTGCCGCTGGAGCGGTTCTGGCCGCAAGACCCGAGCCAAAGCACGTTCCGGCCGCAATGGACGCTCGACGTCGTATATTTTTTATCGACGCATCTGCCCATTCAAGGGCTTTCCTATTTCGTGCTGCTGCCCGCGACCTTCGCGACGCGCTACCTGGCGATCCCCCCCCTCGCGCATTTTATCGCCGAACTGCCTTTGCTCGTGCAATTCGTGCTGGCGGTCCTCGTGGCGGATTTCGCCGAATGGGGCATCCATTTCGCGCTTCACAAGGTCCCGTTCCTGTGGCGCTTCCACTCGATCCACCATTCCTCGCAGGCGCTCGACTGGATCGCGGGATCGCGCTCGCATTTCTTCGACGATACGTTGGTGCGCGGGGCGGTGCTGGCGCCGCTGATGCTGGCGTTTTCGCAGCCGGTCATCCTCGCCTATCTGGTGTTCGTCACGCTGCACGCGACATGGACGCATTGCAATTTCGGTCCCAACGCCAAATGGCTGGAGCGCTTTTTGGTGATGCCGCGCTATCACCACTGGCATCATTCGTCGCAGCGGGAAGCCATCGACAAGAACTTCGCCATCCACTTCCCGTGGATCGACCGCCTGCTCGGCACCTATTATTTTCCTGAAAGCTGGCCGGAGCGCTACGGCATCGTCGGCGAGGAAATCCCCAACGGGTTCATCCGCCAGACCTACGAGCCGTTCTTTCGTCCCAACCGCCGCGTTTCAAAAGCCAAGGCGGCTGAGTGAGACGTCCGCCGGGATCATCACGCCCTTAGGGGTCGCGGTGACGAGGCCAAGCGCCTTCATCGCCTTGATCGTCAGCAGGCCGAAATCGTATTCGCTGTCACTGTGGCTCAGCCGCAGCAAGTTGGGATAATGGTGATGGTTGTTCTGGAGGCACGCGCTGAACGTCGCGGTCACCGGCAGCCATTCGCCGATGTTCATCGCATTGTCGCGCTCGTCCTCGTAACGGCGGTAGCCGAAGGTTCGGGTGTGGGTCCAGTAATTCTGGATCATGTTGACCCAGATCGCGAAAACCCGAATCCCTAAGAACAGCACGGCGGCGAAGGCCCATCCGCCGACCAGCCACGACAGCAGCGCATAATTGAAAATCTGCGACGGCAGGATGAACAGCCAGTGCGACGTCACTCGAAACGTCAGCGATTGGCATATCGGATCGTTCGCCACATTCTCCTTGCAGCGATAGGGGAAGATGCAGAGGTACAGCGTGCCCCACAAGCCGTCGTCGGCGAGCTTGTTGGGGTCGCCCTCATGGTCGGAATGCTTGTGATGCAGGCGGTGGCGGTTCACCCAATCGGTCGGCCCGACATAGATGCCGAACAGGTTGTTGAGAATGGTGATCGTCTTGATGAACCAGGGTTTGAAATCGAGCGCACGATGCGCGACGCCCAGATGCAGCACGTCGGCGAGATAGATTCCGGCAACGAACCAGCAGGCGAGGCCGTAGACGGCGCCGATGGCGAGGCCCCCCCAGGGGCCGATCGCCGCGGGCGCGGCGTACGCGCAGGCCAGGGCGTAGCTTAGGATGATCGCGAGGCCAACCGCGTTATAGCTCTTCATGTTCACCCCCGATTCTGACGCTGACGCTATAGCGACGATTTTTCGCGCGCAACAAGACAGACTCGCCTCAACCGCGCCTTCGCATCGACGAAGCCGCCAAAATATGTAAAGCCTTTTCACATGAACACGGACAAGGACGAACCGCGCGGCTATCACCACGGCAATCTGCGCGAGGCTCTGATCCGCGCCGCGCTGGACCTGATCGCCAAGAAAGGCCCGGCGGGCCTGACTTTCGCGGAAGCCGCCCGCTCGGCGGGCGTCAGCCCCGCCGCTCCTTACCGGCATTTTCGCGACCGCGAGCATCTGCTGGCCAATGTGGCGTTGCAGGGCTTCGTGCGGTTCGAGGCGGCGCTGGCGCGGGGCTGGGACGAGGGGCGCGGCGGGGCGCTTGCGGCCCTCGACCGGCTCGGGATCGCCTATCTCGATTTCGCGCGCGCCGAGCCGGCGTTTTACGCCGCGATGTTCGAAGCGGGCGTGGCGGTGGGCGACGCGGACCTTCGGGAAGCGAGCGAGCGCGCGTTCGGCGTGCTGCGTCGCGCGGCGGAGGCCGTCTGCGCGCTGACGCCGGTCGCGGGGCGCCCGCCCGCGCTGATGGTGGCGTTGCATATCTGGTCGATGGCGCATGGCGTCGCCGCTCTGTTCGGGCGCGGCGACGGCGCGCGGCGAGCGCTGCCGATGAGCCCCGCCGAACTGCTGGAGGCGCAGGCGCTGGTCTATCTCAAGGGGCTTGGAGTCGAGGGCGTCTGAGCGCCCTTCCCCATTATGTTGCTCCAAATATCCCGCAGGGGGCGCGGGGGACGCGAAGTCCCCCGCTTTCGCCGGACCCTCGCTCACCACATGTTCGCCCCGCACTTTTGCGCTCCACCGACCGGGTGCGCTTGACAGGCCTGTGACGGCTCATGTAAATGTATTTTACATTCACACGGGAGGCCGTCGTGCTGCATATCCTGTTGGTGGTTCTGGCGTTTCACTTTTGGTGGCCTCTGGGGCTCGCGGCGCTCGCGTTCGCGATCCTGCGTCGGAGGGCATGGCGTCGCATGGCTTATTCGGGAGGATCGGAAATGTTCGGTTGGGCAAATGCAAACGGGGATCGTATGGAGCGCCGGGTCGCCCGCGCGCAGGAGAAGGTCGGCCGCGCAATAGCGCGGGCGGAACGCTATTGCGGCGGGCCGATGAACCGGACCCCGACCAGCGGCAACCACGCTTTCGACGAATATCGTGAGGCGACGCTGAAGCGTCTTGAGGACGAGCAGCGCGAGTTCCACGGGTTTCTGGACCAGTTGCGCGCAGCCAAGGACCGGGCGGAGTTTGACGCGTTCATGGCCGATCGCCGCCGCCGCGACGCCGAGCCCACGCCGCCGGTCCCGCCGCAAGGTTGATCCGGCCTCAGAAAGGCGCGATGAACGGTCGCCGGCCATGCGCCGGCGCCCCTTTGAGGACCGCATGCGCTTTACCGGCACCCAGACCTATATCGCCAGCGACGAACTCAAGACGGCCGTCAACGCGGCCATCGCGCTGGAAAGGCCCCTGCTCATCAAGGGTGAACCCGGCACCGGAAAGACGCTGCTCGCTCAGGAGATCGCGGCCGCGCTTCATGCGCCGCTGATCTCCTGGCACATCAAGTCGACGACCCGCGCGCAACAGGGTCTCTACGAATATGACGCCGTATCGCGGCTTCGCGACAGTCAACTCGGCGACGCCCGCGTATCGGACATCCGCAATTACATCCGCCGCGGCAAGGTGTGGGAGGCGTTCGTCCACGAACCCCGTCCCGTGCTGCTGATCGACGAGATCGATAAGGCCGACATCGAGTTTCCCAACGATCTGCTGCTCGAACTCGACCGCATGGAGTTTCACGTCTACGAAACCGGCGAGACGGTGAAGGCGAAAGTGCGCCCGATCGTCGTCATCACGTCCAACAACGAGAAGGAATTGCCGGACGCTTTCCTGCGCCGCTGTTTCTTCCATTACATCCGCTTCCCCGATTCCGAGACGATGGGCCGGATCGTCGAAGCGCATTTTCCCGGGTTGAAGCCGCGTCTGATCGAAGAGGCGCTCACGTCGTTCTTCCTTTTGCGCGAGACGCCGGGTCTCAAGAAAAAGCCGACGACGTCGGAATTGCTCGACTGGATCAAACTATTGGTGTCGGAGGACATAGACGAGGAGACTTTGCGCGAGCGCGACCCGCGCAAGCTGATCCCGCCGCTGCATGGGGCCTTGTTGAAGAACGAACAGGACGTGCATTTGTTCGAACGGCTGGCCTTCCTGAACCGGCGCGAGCGGGGGTGAGGCTGGCGCGATCTTTCGCTCCTTCTGACACATTGCGCCGCTTGCGCTTTTTATTGACGAAGGCAAG
>JAYVYJ010000254.1:0-4305 GCA_043784465.1 Hyphomicrobiales bacterium | reverse complement strand
TACGATGTGGCGCTCGCCGCCAGCGGCGCCGGCGCAAAGGCGCCGCCCCCCGCCCTTGGCGGAGAGACCCGGCAGCTCAGCGTCCGCTATGGGTTGGAGGCTCTGGCGGGCCTGAAGCCCGATATCGTGCTGATCCACGACGGCGCCCGGCCGTTCGTGAGTTTCGGTCTCGTCGCCCGCGCCATTGCGGCGGCGCAGGCGCATGGCGCCGCCGTTCCCGGCGTGCCAGTCACCGACACGGTCAAGCAGGTCGAGGAGACCCGCATCGTCGGTTCGCCCGACCGTGCGGCTTTGCGCGCGGTGCAGACGCCGCAGGCGTTCCGCTTTGATCTGATACTCGCCGCCCATCGTGCCGCGCCCCGGATCGATATGACCGACGACGCGGGCGTTGCGGAGGCGGCGGGCCATGCGGTCCATATTTTCGAGGGCGAGCCCGACAATCTGAAGGTGACGACGATGCGCGATCTCGAAGCCGCCGCCCGTCGCTTCGCTCCGGTTTTGACCGACGTGCGCGTCGGCCAGGGCTTCGACGTCCACGCCTTCGCGGAGGGCGACGCGGTATGGCTGGGCGGCATGAAAATCCCGCACACCCACAAGCTCGACGGCCATTCCGACGCCGACGTGGTGCTCCACGCCCTGTGCGACGCGATCTACGGCGCGCTTGGCGACGGCGATATCGGCGCGCATTTCCCCCCGTCCGAAGAAAAATGGCGCGGCGCGGCGTCGTCGATCTTTCTCGAACATGCGGCGGCGCGGGTGCGGGCGCGCGGCGGGGTGCTCGCGCATCTCGACGTCAATCTCGTGTGCGAAGCGCCGCGCGTGGGCCCGCACCGTGACGCGATGCGGGCGAGGATCGCGGAGATCGCCGGGATTTCGGTGGACCGGGTCGGCGTGAAGGCGACAACGGCGGAGAAGTTAGGATTTGTGGGACGAGGCGAGGGGGTCGCCTGCATGGCGCTGGCGACGGTGAGGCTGCCGGAGGGCTGACCGTTGGTCGGAAAGCCTTCGGTAGTCCGGCATCCTTGAGAACTTGATTTGCCGTCTGAGCCTTGCGGGTGTTTCGCGGCACCGCAAAATTTCGACCGCTGACAGGACCGCCCCAAATCGCGTGCGAACCTTTGGCGAGGCGAAGCGCTATACGAGCGCGATCTGGCGTTCAAATGCAATGCTTGCGCCGGCAAGGGGCGACCCCAACAGATCGGGGGCAACGTCGCGCACGATTTTCCGCAGCGACTCGAAATCGTCGGTCTCTACATTATGTCCGGGATGTCGGAGTCGAGAACGACATACCGATGTAGCGCTTCGTCAAAGCCTACACGAACTTTCTAGATCATGGCGCCCTTCCCCATCAGCGGTCCGACGCTAGTCCCCGGTTGGAAATTTGACCAGCGATTTGCGACCTTCCGCCCTCCCAAATCCCCTTGCGTAAGCCATTCGACCTTATTATAAGCCCGCATATAATAAGTCACGGACCCATGCCCTTCTCACCCTCTCGCGAAATCGGCTTCGCCCTCAACGACGTGGCGCGCTTGCTGCGCACCTACGCAGACCAGCGCGCGCGCGATCTCAACACGACGCGCGCCCAATGGGCCGTGCTGGTGAAGTTGCAACGTTGCGAGGGCGTCAAGCAGGCGGAACTGGCGGATTCGCTCGATCTCGCGCCGATTACGCTGGGCCGTCTGATCGACAAGCTGACGGCGGCGGGGCTGGTCGAGCGGCGCGACGACGCCAACGACCGGCGCGCCCATCGGCTGTTCCTCACCGACAAGGCGGCGCCCGCGCTCAAACAACTCGGCGCGCTCGGCGAACAACTGATGGGCCGCGCGCTCGACGGGCTCACGCCCGCGGCGGTGGAGACGCTCAAGCAAAGTCTGGAGCGCATCCGATGCAATCTGAAGACCGAACTTCAAGCCAAACCCGAACTGCAAGCCGGAGGTTGAACCCTTGAGTCAGGCGACCGCCCTTCGTGAGAGCGCCCCCCAACCGGCCGCGCCGCAAACCAGTCCGGCGGCGATTTCCGCCGCCGCCCCGGGAGCCGCGCGAAAAAGGAGCCACGGCGGCCGGCGCTTCGCGCTGCTGGTCGTCGTGCCGGCGCTCGCGGTCGCAGGCGGGCTCGCGTGGTGGGTGAATGGCGGGCGTTACGTGTCGACCGACAACGCCTATGTCGGCGCCGACAAGGCCCTCGTCACGCCATATGTGACCGGTCCGATCCTCACCGTGCATGTGACCGAGGGCCAGCATTTGAAGAAGGGCGATCCGCTGTTCGACCTTGATCCCGCCCCCTACAGGACGGCGCTCGCGCTGGCCAAGGGCCGGCTTTCGGCGGCGAAGGTCGAGTTCGCCAATCTGCGTCAAGCCTATCTGTCCAATACGGACCAGTTCAGAATGGGCGAAGAGTCCGTCCGGCTGCGGCAGGCGGAATTCGACCGCAAAAAGTCGCTGGTCGACAGCCATTCCGGCACCCGCGCCGACGAAGACATCTCCGCCGCCGCGCTCGTGCAGGCCAAGCAGATCCTCGAATTCGTGCGCTCGCAACTGGAGACCGCCAAGGTCAAGCTCGGCGGCGGCCCGGACATGCCCATCGACCAGTTCCCCGACTACATTCAGGCCAAGGCCGGGGTCGACGACGCCGCGCGCAACCTGAGCTACGCCGAGGTCAAGGCGCCCATCGACGGCGTCGCGACGCAGGTCGCCAATATCGAGTTGGGCCGCGTCGCTCCCGCCGGTCAGGCGGTGTTCGCCATCGTCTCCGACAAGGGCCTCTGGGTCGACGCCAACCCCAAGGAATCCGACCTCACCTTTGTCAAGCAGGGCCAACCTGCGACCGTCACCATCGACACTTTCCCGGACCGGCAATGGAAGGGCGTGGTCTGCTCCATCGCGCCGGGAACGGGCGCGCAATTCGCGATCCTGCCGCCGCAGAACGCCAGCGGCAACTGGGTCAAGGTGGTGCAGCGCGTGCCGCTGCGCTTCTGTTTCGACGCCGATCAGGACATGGCGGGATTGCGCGCGGGCATGAGTTCGGTGGTGGCGGTCGATACGGGCCGGGTGCGCTCGCTCAACGGCTTGAAAGATTCGCTCGTCGCCTGGGGCCGATCGTGGGTCGAGCCGGCCCGTGCGGCGACGGTCAGATGAACCCGATTTTTCGTCCATGAGCGCAACGACCGAAATTTCGCCCGCGCAACGGGCGTTGATCACCGTTTGCGTGATGATGGCCACCATCATGCAGGCGCTCGACACGACCATCGCCAACGTCGCCCTGCCCTACATGCAGGGTTCGCTGTCGACGACGCAGGATCAGGTCAACTGGGTGTTGACATCCTACATCGTCGCCGCCGCGATCATGACTTCGCCGCTGGGCTGGACGGCGATGCGGTTCGGCCGCAAGAAGCTGTTCATTGTCTGCACGGCGGGGTTCACGGTCGCCTCCATGCTGTGCGGGATCGCGCAGAGCATCGAGCAGATGGTGGCGTTCCGGCTGTTGCAGGGCGTTTTCGGCGCGGCGCTGGTGCCGCTGAGCCAGGCGGTGATGCTCGACATCTATCCGCCCGAAAGGCGAGGCTCGGCCATGGCGATCTGGGGCATGGGCGTGATGCTGGGGCCGATCATGGGGCCGACGCTGGGCGGCTATCTGACGGACGCCTACACGTGGCGCTGGGTGTTCTTCGTCAATCTGCCGTTCGGCATCCTAACAGTTCTGGGCCTCGCGGCCTTCCTTCGCGAGACGCCGACCCGCGCCGACGTGCCGTTTTCCTGGTTCGGCTTCCTCACGCTTTCGCTGGGCATCGGCGCGTTGCAGATGATGCTGGACCGGGGGCAGGAGCAGAACTGGTTCGAATCGCCCGAGATCATCACGGAAGCGGTCCTGGCCGTCCTCGGCTTCTATTTCTTTCTGTCGGACGCGCTGACGGGCGACCGTCCTTTCATTCCGCTGCGCATCTTCAAAGACTGGAATTTCTCAATCGCGCTGATTTTCATGTTCCTTATCGGCATCATCCTGCTGGCGACGATGGCGCTCGTCACGCCCTATATCCAGAACCTTATGGGCTATCCGGTTTTGACGTCCGGCTATCTACTGGGCACGCGCGGCATCGGAACGTTCTTCGCGATGATGATGGTGGGGCGTCTCTCGGGCAAAGTCGATCCGCGCCTGATGGTGTTCGTCGGCCTGACGTTGGCGACCGCCACGCTGTATCTGATGGTCGGCTGGACGCCGGAAGAGCCGGCCTGGACGATCGCCATCGACAGCATCGGACAAGGGGTGGGTCTGGGCTTCGTGTTCGTGCCGCTCAACACCATCGCCTT
>JAYVYJ010000253.1:0-6505 GCA_043784465.1 Hyphomicrobiales bacterium | reverse complement strand
TTTGTTGAAATGCAGACATAACCATGGGGACCTGGCGCCTATGCCCTCAAGGGTAAACTCCCGGCGCGTCTGTGTCTCATCGCTATTGGCACGGAGGGGTCGAGCTCTCACCTCGCGCAAAATATGCGGACGCCTTGCGCAATATCTCGTTGGCTTGGCGAAGCTTCCTGTTCTCCCGTTCGAGGGCTTTCAGCTTCGCCCTCATGTCGCTCGTCACGCCGGGCTTGCGACCGGCGTCGATTTCCGCCTTCTTCGTCCACTCGTTCAGCGTCTGCGCCGTACAGCCGATCTTGCCGGCAATCGAGAGGACCGCCGCCCACCGGGACGAATGCTCCGCCTCGTGATCCAGCACCATTCGCACCGCTCGCGCGCGCACCTCAGGCGAAAGCTTGTTCGTCGTCTTGCTCGTCATGACCCCATCCTCTCAGGAGTTGGGGCCTCCGGCAAACCAGGGGCGGTTCAGTTCAGTTGCCGAGCCTGCGCGCCGCGCTTCTCGCGCATCAGGCCAAGTTCGCCGTCGGCGGTGATCTTGACCCCGCCCGCAAGGCTGCATAGCTTCATCAACGAGCGACGCCGCCCGAGCGCTTTTCAACAGCGGGCGGGACATCCCCCCATGGCGCATCATGTCCATCGGACTGCGCGACTGGGCGCACAGGTACTGATCAATAAGTCCTGGCATAAAGCGGCTAGAGATCGCCTCAGGCCAATTCCAACACCGATTGCGACGGCGCCGTCCCTCCCGTTTATCTGAACTACTATCCAACCAAACAGCAACTAGAAGAAGAACGTTTCCTGCGCCTATGGCGCAAAGCCGTACTCTTCAAAGAGCCAGCCTTCACTCCCGTTGCAGACCATTGTCAGACAAAGCGCGTCCGCGACAGGATGCCAAATATCGCCGTCCAATGTCTTTCGCCGCAATTTCATATCGGGCGTCGGCACATAGTAACCGATTTCCCGCCGTTTCCAGAGCTTACGCGCGGGTCGGTAACTCGATTCGACTTCGGCCCGCGCCAGCACGCTATTGACGTAGTCTTTCTTTCGCCGCGCCTTCGACCACAAGTGCTCCGGCAGGCATTCCAGGGTGTCCCGCAGCGCGTCGGCAAAAAAGCCGCGCCTGTAGCGTCCAGCTCCAAGTGGCCGGGCGAGAAGGCCACCACAGTGGGTCTTGAGACCCGCCAGCATCAAACCGAGCAGCCAAAACTCGCCCTGGTTGCGTTCCAGCCTGACGAGCCGCCCGCTGGTCCGCACGTCGAGCGTCTCGGGACCCAAAGGTTCGAACAGGTCACCGAGATGAGCGCGGGCGAAGTCGGGATCGTCGATTGCCCGGTTGAGCGCGACCATCCAGGCGGTGTGGCCGTAATCGTCGGCGCGTTCCGGGTCTGCGCCCCGCGCCAGCAGCGTTTCGACCAGTGCGACATTGCCGGCCTTCGCTGCAAGCATCAGCGGCGTCGCGCCGCAGTAAGCCCGGTGGTCGACCCCGTAGAGGTCACAGTCTTGCAGCACGGGTTTCGCGGAGCGTTCTAGATAGGGCCGCAGTTGCCGCTCGCGCATCGCCGCTGCGGCGCGTGTCGCGCGGCCCATCGGATTGTTAGGATCTTCAGAGAAACCTGGGATAGTCGCCGGATTGACGAACTTACCGTCGTCGATAATGTTTGCCGCTCGCGCCAGCAACTCGCCACGGTGAGTCAAAGTCAGCGCCGGCGCAAAATTCGCCCGCGCCAGCTTTTCGACATACGCGCCTTGCCCGTGCCAAAGCGCGTAGTCGAGCAGCGTCTGTTTGATCCTGGCCGACGGATTTTTCGGGTCGAGTGCCTTGGGCGTCCATTCCGCGAGCCTCGCTAACGACCAGGGCGTCCACGGTGTCGGCTTGGCAGTGAGGAAGGTTTCGCGGATCCCGCGCGCCTGCTCCTGCTTGCCTTGCAGTTCGAGCTTGCGCGCCTCCTGCGCCCACTCCTCCTTGCTGGAGGCGGGCGCAGACGCCGCGGTTGCTTCCGTGGCCGACTGGACATCAAGCAGCCGCAGCAGCGGGTGCTCCACGTCGCTCTCGACGATCGTCAGGGCCTCGATGGCGCGCGTCATCGAAACATAGAGCGCATTGACGTAAAACTTGTTGAGTTCGAGCGACTTGTCGGTCTTGTCGCGCTGGCGCCGGAATTCAAGATCCTCGCCGTCGAGATCGTTCGGGCTCACGTCGCGACAGACTTCGGCGTAGGCCGCGCGGTTCGAGGAGATCATCTGGAACAGGATGACATTCGGATATTCGAGCCCCTTCGCCTCGTGGACCGAGAACACGAGCGGCGTCTTGAAATGCGCGCGCGCGGCCGCCTTGTCCTCGTCGCGCAGCACGATCACGGCGTAGCGCACGGACGCGCGCGAGGCGGCGTCGAGCATTCGCAGCGCCTTGTCGTCGCCCTTCACGAGTTGGACCGTGCCCGGCGCCTCAGACCTGCATCGGACGAGAAAACTGCTTTCACGGTCGACTGAGCCGAACCGCGCCTGTTTGATCTTGAGCAGCCGGTTGGCAATGCCGGTGACGGCCTGGGTGTTGCGGAAATTGGTTTGCAGAACCGAAATCTCGCGCGACGCCGGCGCCTCGCCGCCCCGGCGCTCGCGCCAGAACAACGCGCGCAACGCCGCCCAGGAGAAGAAGTTTGGATGCACGATCTGATGCGTATCGCCGCAGAGCAGGAAACAGTCCTTGGTCTTGAGCGTGTCCAGAACCAAGGCGAGTTCGGCGTTGGTGAAATCCTGCACCTCGTCGACGACGACGAAGTCGTAAGTCGGCTCCGCCTTGGCGCGCCAGGCGTGCGAAACGAGGTTGAGGTCGAAGCGCTTTTCCGCTTTCATCCACTCCAGATACTTGTCGAACAGGTCGTAGACGGCGGCGCGCGCCTCGCCGGCGGAATAGAGCGACTGGCGCAACCCCAGCGCTTGATATTCCTCCTGCGTCAGCGCGGCTTGCGCTGGCGCGCCGAGCACGCCGCGGAACTCTTCGAACAACGCATGCGTGTCCGCCTGCTTGAGATCGCCCTTGAGCCCGCCGCGCCGTCGCTCGAACCATGCGCGGAAGGCGGAGAAGCTCACCGCTTCGCCCTCGGGAATCGCGATAGTGTCGACGAATTCGCGAAAACTCATGAACTGCGCGTTCTGCTGCGGATTCTCATAGCCGTGCGCGCCGTAGAGCCGGCGCGCGGTCTGCGCCAGATAGGCCGACAGAGTGACGTAGAGAACATCGCCGGTCGCCTCGCGCATCTTGGCGAGCGTCACGGCTGTCTTGCCCGAACCGGCGGGGCCGATGATCACCAGCGGCGGCGCGTGGTCGCGCACCGCCTCCTGCGCGCTGTCGAGAACGAGCGGCTTGTCGAGCAGATCGAACGTGACCGCCTGCGGCGGCAGCCACTTGAATTCCCACCCCGGCCGCGTCTCCGGTTCGGGCTTGACGTGGTCCGGGCCGGCTTCGATCTTGTCGCGCTCCACCGCCGCGCCGCGCAGGAAACGCGACTTTTCGTAAGCGTGATCCGCGATCACCTCCAGAAACAGGCAGACGGTTTCGCCCTGGAAGCGAACGAAATGCAACAGCAGGCGCGCCTCGTCGCTCAGCTTGGCGCGCCAGAAGGGCGTCGGCGTCAACTTCTTCAGCCCGGCCGCGGCGAAATCGCCGCGCGCCAAGGCGGCGCGCAAGCGTTCGAGCGACTTCCCGAACCGGCCGGGGCGCAAGTCGCGGTAGGTGACGATTCGCATGCCATTAGTTTAGGCCGATTGCGCCCGAGGGGAATACCGAGGAGGCGGAGTCAGCCTTCCACTCGCGCGCGAACGCCGCCACGCGGTTGTGGAAGCTGTCGTAGCCGAGCGCCACCTGGTCGGCACGCAGCTGCTTGACTGTGCGCTTCTGCTTGCGCGACTTCCGGCCTCGTGTCGCAGCATGTGCGCCAGTTTGTCGGCGAAAGGATCGAGCCGGCTCGGCCTATCGGCTGCGTTAAACTTCGGCTCGACGCTGTCCGTGCGCAGATATTTGCGCACCATGTTGCGCGAAAGCCGCGTGCGCCGCGGGAAACCTGTGCAGCGAAAAACTCGCTCCACGCCTCGAGTCTCAGCGGCAGGGGAATGTTTTCAGTCGAAGACTCCGTGCGCACTCATGAACTCCGCCGGAAAGCCGCCGTCGCCGCTCGACAACGTACGTCCCCGCTTCGCTATTTCGGCCCCAAGCTTGGCCAGACTCGCACTGCAAGACTCGCACTGCAAGACAAGCGCGCTCCGCAGGAGGACAAGGTTGCCTCGAAACTTGCAATTGCCGCCTCGCCAGCAAAGGCTTGGTCGTCGGCGAGCCGGGCTCGGTGGAAACCGGGAACTGGGCGGCCTAGGGCAACTACGTCCGGGCGAGGTTCATCTCGGATTTTTTGTCGGCTTCAAGCGGGATTTTCCAGATGCGTTTCACGCGCGTTTACCGCCGGAGCACGGAACGACTTCATCGCGCGAAGCACCTGCACGAGGACTTCTGCGACGGCGCTCGCCGGCTCCGGAGCGTATTCTGGTCGCGCCTTCGCGCGTGCGCGAAGCGGCACTTTAATCCCTATTATTTATCGCCAATTCCCTGCAAGCGAGAAATAATTCCCTGTTACCTTGAGTAGGGAATTTTGGCGTAAGCGACTGTTTATTAAGCCAGATTTCCGGTCGAAAACGGCCCAAAACGGGGAATCGGCGAGAAATTCCCTGTTAATTCCCTGTTAGCAGGGAAATCGACGCGTGGAGACCTGTTTGGGTGGACTGCGTCCACCACCACGCAGTCGGGGCAAACCTCGTGGGTTTCCCACCACCTGAAAAATCTCGACATTCTCGAAGTTTATCGACTGCCATTCGGGTCTCCGAAGGGAAACAAGGAGAGATTTCGAGACTTCGCAGGCGCATTGAACCGAAAGTCTCTGCGCGCGGAATTCGGTTTCCTGGATGGGGCGATGTCGGGCGGCGCGGGTTTCCGCTTGGCGGCGGTTGCGCGAGACTCAATGGAGACATGAGCCCTTTTATGCGGAGGCCGCAGAGGGAGCTTGAAGTCCGAGTCCGCCCCATTGGTCCGACCAGAGGATCGGCATTTCGGTCATTCGCGTGGCGTGGAGGCCGCGAGGAAGGGGTCCTTCGAGGGCGGCCTTGACCAACTCGGGCGAGAGAAAGGCGAGCGAGAGCGTCATGCGGAGGGACCGGGGGCTCCTGTTTTCGCGTGCGGCGATTGATTCAATCGTCTGTGCGGGATCCGGAATCAGCTCGTCCAGCCATCGCCGGGCATTGCTCATGGCGACCCTGAAATGCGCGCGCGCATGAGTGCGCATCGCACGCGACGACTCTTCAGAGCTCTCGGAACGCGATCACTTGTCTGTTTCGTCGCGTTGGCGTTCTCGCAAAGGGAAAGTTCAGCGATCGGACCTCCCCTTCGCCCGAATAGGGCTCGTTTAGGGCGATCTCGACTTTCGACGCATGGACAGTCACGCGCTCGACGACGGCGAGGATTGTCGCGATCTGTTGTCCCCTGTCCAAGGAGGTTTTGCTCATCGCTAAGCTCGAAGACGTCAGCGACGATTGTTGCGTTTGAAGGTCAGGCTTGAAACTAGGGTCGCCGCCGGGTCGCACACGGGAGGTCAAGTGGCGCTGAACGGCGCTGACGACCTCGTTTTCGATTTCGGGCGCCGAAAGGCGGGGGCATGATCCGGCAAGCCTGGCGTCGCCCACCAACAGAGCGCGCGAAACGTGATAGCGCCAGCGTTTCGCGCCCTTGCGGGTATAGCTCGCGGCCATGCGATTGCCCTTGTCATCATAGAGCTTGCCCACCAGAAAAGAATGCTGGTCCGGCTGTGGATCCCGCCGCGCGACTGTTTGCTTCTGAAGCCACTCCTGAACGGCTTCCCAAACTTCGGGCTCAACAATGGCGGCATGCAATCCGTCGTGCACCTGTCCCTTAGGGCTGAGCCGGCCGATGTAGATGGGGTTCGAGAGGACCCAATAAAGATGCCCCCGGGAGAAGGGACGTCCGCCCGAACTTCGTCCGGTACGGCTGACGCGGACGGGCGTCGTCGCCGTCTCTTCGTCGAGAGCGGCCTTAAGCCGGATGACGCTTCCGATTTCGAGGTGCCGCTCGAACAGGCCCCGGGTGAACTCGGCTTACTTTTCCACAATATGGAGCGCCCGGTTCTCTACGCTATACCCCAAGGGAACCGGGCCTCCCATCCAGATGCCCTTGCGCTTGGAGGCGGCGACCTTGTCGCGGATGCGCTCGCCCGTGATCTCCCTCTCGAACTGCGCGAAGGACAACAGCATGTTCAGCGTCAGCCGCCCCATGCTGTTCGTCGTATTGAAGGACAGAGCCGGCTCCGCGAAACTGGACGGGGCGATAAGTGGATTTTCTGCCTGACAGCGGCCAGAATGGCCGCAATTCAGGAGCGCAAATGACAAAACGGGCTCGCAGGAACCACACGCCGACCTTCAAGGCGAAGGTGGCGTTAGCCGCGATCAAGGGCGA
>JAYVYJ010000252.1:0-2459 GCA_043784465.1 Hyphomicrobiales bacterium | reverse complement strand
TTTTGTCCATATGGGCTCCTACGGCATCGGTCCAAGCCGCCTCGCGGCGGCGCTGATCGAGGCCAATCATGACGAAGCCGGCATGATCTGGCCCGACGCCGTGGCGCCCTTCGACGTCAGCGTGATCAATCTCAAGGTCGGCGACGCCGGCTGCGACGGCGCCTGCGCCGAGATCATCGCCGGTCTCGCCCAGACCGGCCGCGAGGCGCTCTACGACGACCGCGACGACCGCCCCGGCGCGAAATTCGCGACCGCCGACCTCGTCGGCCTGCCGTGGCAGGTGATCGTCGGCCCCAAGGCGCTCGCCGAGGGCAAGGTCGAGGTCAAGCACCGCCGCTCGGGCGAGCGCGAGACCATGAGCGTCGCCGCCGCCCTCGCCCGCGTCGGCGGCGCGGCGTGAGGCGCCGCGCTTGACGGACGCTGCGCCCGCTTTGCGCGCCGCGTCGCCGACGCGCCCCTTCTCGCCTTTCGAATGGATGGTCGCATTCCGCTATCTGCGCGCGCGCCGCACGCAGCGCTCGATTTCCGTCATCGCCGGCTTCTCTTTCGCCGGCATCGCGCTGGGCGTCGCCGCTTTGATCGTCGTCATGGCGGTGATGAACGGCTTCCGTCTCGACCTGATGGACAAGATCATCGGCCTCAACGGCCACATGTTTCTGCAAGGCGTGGAGACGCCGCTGACCGATTACGAGGCCGTCGCCGACCGCGTCGGCAAGGTGCCCGGCGTCCGGCTCGCGCTGCCCATCGTCGAGGGTCAGGTGTTCGCCTCGACCCCTTTTGGCCAATCCGGCGGCCTGGCGCGTGGCGTGCGCGAGGCGGACCTCAAGCGCCTGCCGGGGGTGGCGGGCAATATCACGCAAGGCGCGCTGGAGGGTTTCGACAAGGGCGAGAGCGTCGCGGTCGGCGCCAAGCTCGCCGAGCATCTGAGCCTGCGCGTCGGCGACCAGATAACCCTCGTCACGCCGCATGGCGCGCAAACCCCGTTCGGCGTCACGCCGCGCCTGAAAGCCTATAATGTCGCGGCGGTGTTCAAGGTCGGCATGGCCAATTTCGACGGCGCCTTCATCTTCATGCCGCTCGCCGAGGCTCAGGCGTTCTTCAACCTCGACGGACAGGCCAACGTCATCGAGGTCTATGTCGAGGACCCCGACCGCATCGATGCGCTCAAGCCCGCAATCACGGCGGCCGAAGCGCGCCCGATGATCGACACCGACTGGCGCGAGACCAACCGCACCTTCTTCGACGTGCTCGCGGTGGAAGCCTCGGTGATGTTCGTCATCCTGTCGCTGATCGTGCTCGTGGCGGCGCTCAACATCATTTCGGGCCTCATCATGCTGGTGCAGGACAAGGCGCGCGCGGTGGCGATCCTGCGCACGATGGGGGCGACGCGCGGCGCGATCCTGCGCATCTTCCTCATCACCGGCGCCGCGATTGGTTTCGCGGGCACGTTCGTCGGCCTGATCGCGGGCCTGATCGTCGCCTACAACGTCGAGCCGCTGCGAAAAGCGCTCAGTTGGGTTACGGGCGTCAACCTGTTTCCCGCCGAGATTTATAATCTCCCGGGTTTGCCGAGCCGCATCCAGTCGACCGACGTGATGGCGGTGGTGGGCATGGCGCTGGTGCTGTCGCTGCTGGCGACGATCTATCCATCCTGGCGCGCCGCGCGGCTCGATCCCATCGAGGCGCTGCGGTATGAGTGAGACGCCCTCGCTCTATCTGGAGAATATCGGTCGCCGCTACGGCGCCGGCGAAAACGCGCTGACGGTGTTGTCCGGCGCCAGTCTTATCTTGCGCCCCGGCGAATCCGTCGCGCTGGTGGCGCCCTCCGGGGCCGGCAAATCGACGCTGCTGCATCTGGCGGGCCTGCTGGAGCAGCCTGACGAGGGCGAGGTGTTCGTCGCGGGTTCCGCGACGTCGATGATGAGCGACGCCGCTCGCACGGCGCTTCGCCGCACCCACATCGGCTTCGTCTACCAGTTTCATCATCTGCTGCCGGAATTCACGGCGGAGGAGAATATCGCGCTGCCGCAGATGGTGGCGGGGTTGTCTCGTGCCGAAGCGGGCCGCCGCGCTCGGGAATTGCTGGCCTATCTGGGTCTGGAGGCGCGCATGCGTCACCGCCCCGCAGAACTGTCGGGCGGCGAACAACAACGCGTCGCCATCGCCCGCGCGCTCGCCAACGCCCCGCGCGTGCTGCTCGCCGACGAACCCACCGGCAACCTCGACCCGCGCACGGCGGACCACGTGTTCTCGACGCTCGCGGAGTTGGTGAAGGCGAGCCGCGTGGCGGCGCTGATCGCGACCCACAACATGGAGATTGCGGGCCGCATGGACCGACGGGTCACCTTGCGCGAAGGGCAGGTGGTGGAGGTTTAGCGTCCGTTTCGAGCCGGCGCCGGCGTCGGAGAGTGGACATCTACGCGCACCCTATCAGGCTCCGCGCGCTTCACGTCGGCGCA
>JAYVYJ010000251.1:0-5728 GCA_043784465.1 Hyphomicrobiales bacterium | reverse complement strand
GCCATTTCATGAACCACAACGCCTCGGCGGTCCTCGCCCTCGACCCTGGCGCGATAAACGACAGCGTGCATCAAAAGACGCTGGGCATCAACGATTTCTATCTCGACGACGGCGCTGGGGGACCGCCGCTGGGTAACATTCAATTGCTGGGGCGCGTCACCGGCGACGTCCTGAAGGCGCAAATGCGCTGGGCGCCGCAATTTGCGCTCGACCGGCTCAGCCGGCATTCCGTCGACTGGTATGCGATGAGCGAAGACCTTCCCCATCCCGGCAGCCGAGTGACGCTCGACGGCGAGGGAATCCGCCTCGATTGGAAGCGCAGTAACTGGGCGTCGCATCTCGCGCTGGTCGCGAAATTGCGCGAGCGGCTGCGCGCGGCGGGCTACCCGCTCGTACTGTCCCGCGCCTTCGATCGTCGCACGCCCTCGCATCAGTGCGGCACGGTTCGGATCGGCGTCGATCCCGCCACCGCGCCGCTCGACCCGTGGTGCCGCGCTTACGATCATCCCAACCTGTTTGTCGTCGACGCCTCGTTTCTGCCCACCTCGGCGGCGGTCAATCCTTCGCTGACAATCGCGGCGCAGGCCTTGCGCGTCGCCGACCATATCGCCCGCAGCGAACTTCGCGTGGAGACGTCCCGTGGCCTTTGATTATATCATCGTCGGAGGCGGCTCGGCCGGCTGCGTTCTCGCCAACCGTTTGAGTTCGGATCCCTCGATCAAGGTGCTTTTGCTTGAGGCGGGCGGCGGCGATGGGAACCCGCTGTTTCGCATGCCCGCCGGCTTCGCCAAGATGACCAAGGGCGTCGCGAGCTGGGGCTGGAGCACCGTGCCGCAAAAGCATCTCAACGGCCGCAGCATCCGGTTCACGCAGGCTCGGGTCATCGGTGGCGGATCTTCGATCAACGCGCAGCTTTATACGCGGGGAAATGCGAAGGATTACGATTCCTGGGTCAACGAGGCGGGCTGCCAGGGATGGTCCTACAAAGAGGTGCTGCCCTATTTCAAACGGTCCGAGGACAACCAGAAGCTTGTCAACGCCTATCATAGCTACGGCGGACCGCTCGGCGTTTCTTGGCCCGTCAATCCGATTCCCATCAGCTTCGCCTTTCTGCGCGCGGCTCAGGAAGCGGGCATGCCCTTCAACGACGACTTCAACGGCGCACGGCAAGACGGCATCGGCCATTATCAACTGTCGACGCGCAACGCCGAGCGGTCTTCGACGTCAAGCGCGTTCCTCAAACCCGTCCTGAGTCGGCCAAATTTGACGGTTCGGCTGAATACCCGGACGCTGAAGATCGTCGTGGAGAACGGGCGTGCTGTCGGCGTGCAGGTCGCAGGCTCCCAGGGCGTCGAGACGCTGCATTGCGAACGTGAAGTCCTGCTTTCCAGCGGCGCCCTGGGCTCGCCGCGCCTCTTGCAACTCTCCGGGATAGGACCTGCCGACGCGCTCAAGAAGGCGGGCGTGGAGGTCAGGCATGATCTGCCCGGCGTCGGCTCGAACCTGCAGGACCATCTCGATCTCTATGCTATCGCCGAATGCACCGGCGACCACACTTATGATCGCGTCGCCCGGCCGCATCGCACCCTATGGGCGGGCCTGCAATATCTGCTGTTCAAAACGGGACCGGCGGCCTCGACCTTGTTTGAAACCGGCGGCTTTTGGTACGCGGATAAACAGGCGCGTTCGCCCGACATCCAGTTCCATCTCGGCCTAGGCTCGGGCATCGAGGCGGGCGTCGAGCGGATGAAGAACCCGGGCGTGACCGTAAATTCCGCGTTTCTGCGCCCCCGCTCGCGCGGCGCCTTGCGTCTGGCGAGCGCGGATCCTGCCGCCGCGCCCTTGATCGATCCCAATTACTGGGACGACCCCTATGATCGCGAGATCTCGCTCAAGGGCCTGCGGCTTGCCCGCGAAATCCTGCGCCAACCCGCGCTGAAACCCTTCGTGGCCGCCGAACGCCTGCCCGGCGACGGGCTTGAGAGCGACGAAGATCTGATGCAATACGCTTATCGCTCCTGCAAGACGGATCATCATCCTGTGGGCACGTGCGCAATGGGAAGCGGCCCGGACGCGGTGACGACGCCGGACCTGAAGCTGCGCGGGATCATGGGTCTGCGCGTCGTCGACGCCTCCGTCATGCCGTTCGCACCGTCTTGCAACACGAACGCGCCGACCATCATGGTGGCGGAGAAAGGCGCGGATCTGATCCTTGGCCGAGCGCCTCCGCCGCCCGCCGAACTGGGAGACCGACCTTGAGCAGCCCGGGGAAATTGCGCCATATGGTGCTGTTCTGCTTTAAGCTTGACGTATCGGAAGCGCAGATCGCCGAACTCATGGCCCGTTTCCGCGCCCTCAAGGATCTCGTCTCCGGCGTCGAGGCGTTCGAATGTGGTACCGACGTCAGCCCCGAGGGACTCTCGCAAGGCTATACCCATTGTTTTCTGCTGACCTTCGCCTCCCAGAGCGCCCGGGACGCCTATCTCCCACATCCCCATCATCAGGCGTTCGTCGCCTGGATCCGCCCCCTCGTGGAGAAGGCGCTGGTCGTCGATTATTGGGCGACCTAACGGCCATGTGCGCGCAATTTTACGCCTTGCCGCGCGCCGCATGACCCACGATCTGCGCGGCGCAGATGCGGGTGGGCGCATCACGATCGTCGACGTCGCACGCCTGGCGGGCGTCTCGAAATCGACCGTCTCGCTGGTGCTGTCGGGCAGTTCGCTCGTCGCCCCCTCGACGCGCGAGCGCGTCTCCGAGGCTATGGTTGAGCTTGGCTACATATATCATCGCGGCGCGGCGACGCTCCGGGGCGCCAAATCGGGCGTCATCGGCATGGTGATCAACGACCTTGCAAATCCCTTTTTCGTCGAACTCGCCATTGGCATCGAGGAGGCCTGTCAAAACGGCGCGTTCATTCCTTTCCTCGCCAACGCCGTCGAAAATCCTGTTCGCCAGCTTCAGGTCGTGAGATCGATGCGTGAACATGGAGCGGCGGGCCTGGTGCTGTCGCCGGCCATCGGCACGTCAGTGGACGAACTTCGGGCTTTGGTCGCGGGCATGCCGGTCGTGCAGGTGATGCGACGCCTCCCCGGCCTCAAGGCGTCGCTGGTTTCCCCCGAGAACAAGGAGGGCGCGCGAAAGGCGACGGCGCATTTCGTCGCGCTTGGGCACACCCGGATCGCTTTCGTCGGGGGGCTGGCCTCGATGGTCGTGCGCGACGAGCGGCTGTCGGGCTATCGTCTCGCGCTCGAGGAAGCCGACATCGCATTTGACGGGTCGCTCGTCATCGAGAGCCTCATCAATTACTCGGGCGGGGCGGCCGTCGTCCCGCACTTGCTTGGCCGCGCGAGATCGGCCACGGCGGCGCTATGCTTCAACGACGTCGTCGCGATTGGCGTGATCCGCGCTTTTGCGGCGACGGGCGTCCTTGTAGGTAAGGACTTTGCCGTCATAGGCTTCGACGATATTGACGAAGCCAAGCACACCTATCCCGCGCTGACCAGCGTCGCCGTAAATGGCCGCAACCTGGGCTCACGCGCGGCCCAGCTTCTTATGCGGCATCTGGCGAGCGGAAACTTTGAACCCGAAGCCATCCTGTGCCCCACCACGCTGGTCGTACGCTCATCTTGCGGCGCCACCACGTGATCCGAATCCAACCCAGACCCCAAGGTGTCGCGCGAACCGCCCCCACGCGACGCGATCGCCCTGCTGGCTAAAGGTGCGTAAGCCCTATGAGATGCAACAAGAACATTCGTTGACGTCTCAACGTACTTGCCTTTAAAAATACCTTGCAAACCGCGGAAATGTCGTGGCGAACAATAGAACTAACTGCGCGCTGGGATGAGATCTTCGACGGCGGTTGTGTGGCGCGGTCGAGCGCGGCAACGTCGGAGAAAGTTTTTTCCGCGAAATGATGCGCCTTCATGTCGCGAGAGGCCACTTCAATATCGTTGAGTTGGGGCGCGTATTTCGGAAGCCATTCGGGGTCATCCCGTGCATACGTGCGGCGACAGCCATCAGCGAGAGCTTGCTGACGCGGATCAACCCATAGTCTGTCAAATCGTTTGCAAGCGCGCCCCCCCTTTTGAATGAGTAGTTTCCGACTCTACCGCAGACGTCTCGGTTCCGTAATGATCCGGCGGGCTTTCCGCCGTTTTAGAGTCGCAGCCTAAGGACCGCCTTGAAGTCGTGGGCGCCGAGGTCGTTGAATCTTCGGAACTTAGATTGATTTGGGCCCGTGCGAATCGCTTGAGCGGCCCGCATGTTCGGAGCGTGAGGTCGATAGCCTGATCGCAGGCGTCCGCGAACCGAGCGCTTTTTGTACGGTTCATTCAGGGAGCGGCACATGAAGACGGGTGTTATTGAAATCGGCGACATGGTGTCGGCCTCAAACACGCCGGCAATTAAAGAACGAATTAGCGCGGTGCCGGGAGTCGAAGGCGTCACACTCCATCAGGGCGCTGGAAGCGCCACTGTGCGCTACGACGAGACCCGGCTGAATATCGAAGATATCCTGCCGCATTTACGTCGGAATAGCGAAGCGTCCGGCGGTCCTGCGCCTGCTTCTGCGGCTCTGGGAGAGCAGGGCCACGCGACGCCTGTCACGCATAATCCAGCACATGGACGGACGGGCGACGTGGGGCAACGGCTCGCCGCCGGGCCCACGGGCGTCAACGCCCCAACGCACAAGGACAATGACATTCCCGCGCCGACGCCGCCTTCCCGGACGCCCGAATCCGCGCCCCCGCCTAAGTCCGCCGCTGAGCAGCCTACCCCAGCCGCTGGCGACGATGCAGGACACAAAGGTCATGCCTCGGCAGCAGACCAACCCGTGATGTCGTCGGATATGGCGCACGAGATGGGTCACAGCGGCTCGGACCTGCAGGCCATGGTCAGCGACATGCGCAACCGCTTTTGGATCTGCCTTGTCTTCACGATCCCCATCTTCGCTTTCGCCCCGATGGGAGGGTTCTTTACACCGCCGGCGCCGCCATTCGGGTTGGACCTTAACTTGTGGCTTTTCTTCCTGGCGAGCGCCGCGATCCTTTATCCGAGCTGGCCGTTCTTCGTCTCCGCCTGGCGTGGGCTCATGAAGGGCAAATTCGGTATGGCGCTGTTGATCGTGCTGAGTGTTGGCACTGGGTACCTCTTCAGCGTTGGCAGCACATTTTTCTTTAAGGGAGGCGGACAGTTTTATGAGGCGGCCTCCGTTCTGCTGGTCTTTATTTTGCTCGGGCATTGGTTGGAAATGCGCGCCCGCGCCGGCGCGTCCTCGGCCATCAAGGCGCTGATGAACCTCACTCCCGCGAAGGCCTCCGTCATCCGTAACGGCGCCGAGATCGAAGTGCCCACGGCGGAGGTATTGGCCGGCGAGGTCGTTGTAATCAGGCCAGGCAACAAGATCCCAGTCGACGGAACTGTGGAGACGGGCGAGTCGCTCATCGATGAATCCATGCTCACCGGCGAGTCGATGCCGGTGAAGAAGGGGCCGGGGGCCACTGTGATCGGCGCGACCATCAACAAGAGCGGGAGCTTTCGCTACAAGGCGACCAAGGTTGGGGCCGATTCAGCGCTGGCGCAGATCGTCAAACTGGTGCAGCAGGCGCAGAACTCGAAAGCGCCGGCGCAACTGCTTGCCGACAAGGCTGCGCAGTGGCTGGTAATTGCCGCGATCGTAATCGGAGTTACCACCTTTGCGGTATGGTTCTGGTTGATTGGGCAACCG
>JAYVYJ010000250.1:0-6840 GCA_043784465.1 Hyphomicrobiales bacterium | reverse complement strand
CAGCCCATCACCACGTCGTCGATCTCGTTCTCCTTGAGGTGGTTGCGCTCCTTGATGGCCTTTAGCGACGCCGCCGCCAGATGCAGGGTCGAGACGGTGTGTAGCGCGCCGTCCGGCTTTCCTTTGCCGCGCGGCGTGCGCGCGTGGTCGTAGATATAGGCCTCGGTCATGGACGTCTCCGGATCAATCGTGGTCGGGATGCTGATGGGCGCCGACGTCGGTTCGTCGTCGTTGTTTCAACCAGTCTGCCACAGACAGGTTCGGCGTTTTGAGCGCGGCTTCGAGCCAGGGCGGGGCGGTTTCGGCGCCCAGTTGCCCCATCGGCGTTACGGCGCCCGGGTTGTCGAGCGAGCCCACCGTCACGCTGATCCGGTCCCTGTCCACGTCGCGATAGGTCAGTGGCGTGCCGCAGAGGTTGCAAAACCCGCGCTCCGCGATGTCGGAGCTTCGGTACCGCGAAAGCGCGCCGCGCGTGATCGCGAAATCCGTGGCGGCGACCGGGGCGAAGGCCATGAACGGCCCGCCGCTGGCCTTCTGGCACATGCGACAGTGACAAAGCGTCACCGGGTGGGGCGCGGCGCTGAGCGCAAAGCGCACCGCGCCGCATTGGCAGCCGCCCGTCAGTTTCTCTCCCATCGGGCGCTCCTTGCGCGGGCTTTCTAGAACGCTTCCGCCGCCAGTCCCATCAGCGGCTCGGCGCCGCTGGCGATGCGCGCGACATGCGCCGCCGCTTCGGGCAGCACGCGCGCGTTGAAGAACCGCGCGAGCCATAGCTTTGTTTCGAGCGCGGGCGTCGAAGTCCCCGCCGCCTGGCGCGCCAGCACCGCCTTCGCGATGCGCGCCCACATATAGGACAGCGCGACCAGCCCGAACAGGTGCATGTAGTCGGTCGAGGCGGCGCCCGCATTGTCAGGGTTCTTCATAGCGTTCTGCATCAACCACATCGTGGCCTGCTGCAACTGGCTCGAAGCTGCCTTCACCGGCGCCAGATAGGGCGCAAGGGCTTCGTTGTCCTTGTTTTCACCAAGGAACCCATTGATCTCCGCGAGGAACGCGGTCAGCGCGCGCCCGCCGTCCTTGGCCAGCTTGCGGCCCACGAGGTCCAGCGCCTGAATGCCGTTGGCGCCTTCGTAGATCATGGCGATGCGCGCATCGCGCACGAACTGCTCCAGCCCCCATTCGGCGACATAGCCGTGCCCGCCCAGCACCTGCTGCGCCTTGACGGCGTTGGCGAAGCCGATGTCGGACAAGACGCCCTTCAGCACCGGCGTCAGCAGGCCGATGCGGTCGTCCGCCGCCTTGCGCGCAGCCTCGTCAGGCGAGCCCAGCGCCTCGTCCTCCGACAAAGCGACGGAGACAACCAGCGCCCGCGCGGCCTCGTTGAAGCTGCGGATTTCCAGCAACATGCGGCGCACGTCGGGATGCACCAGCAACGGATCGGCGGCCTTCTCCGGGGCCTTGGCCCCCGTCAGCGCGCGGCCCTGAAGACGGTCCTTCGCATAGGCCGCCGCGTTCTGGTAGGCGGCCTCCGATTGCGCGAGACCCTGCACGGCGACGCCGAGCCGTGCGCCGTTCATCATCACGAACATGGCGTTGAGGCCGCGATTCTCCTCGCCGACCAGCCAGCCCTTGGCGCCGTCGTAGTTCATCACGCATGTCGAATTGGCGTGAATGCCCATCTTGTGCTCGATGGCGCCGCAGGACAGCGGATTGCGCGCGCCCGTGTCGGGCAGGAACTTCGGCGCGACGAACAGCGAAATGCCTTTCACGCCCGCCGGCGCGCCCTCGATGCGCGCGAGCACCAGATGCACGATGTTGTCGGCCAGATCGTGCTCGCCCGACGAGATGAAAATCTTCTGCCCCGTGATCGCGAAGGAGCCGTCGGGGTCGTGCGTCGCTTTGGTCTTGATGAGGCCGAGGTCTGTCCCGCAATGCGGCTCGGTCAGGTTCATCGTGCCGGTCCACTCGCCTGACGTCAGCTTGGGCAGATAAGTCTGCTTGATCTCGTCGTTCGCATGAACCATCAACGCCGCCGCCGCGCCGTTGGTGAGGCCGGGATACATCGAGAACGCCATATTGGCGGCCGACAGATATTCGCTCGTCAGCACGCCGACATAATGCGGCAGGCCCTGGCCGCCAAATTCCTGCGGCCCTGTGATGCCGACCCAGCCGCCCTCGACGAACGCCTTGTAGGCGGCCTTGAACCCCTTGGGCGTGGTCACCGACCCGTCCGCATGGCGCGTGCAGCCTTCGCGGTCGCCCGAAAGATTGAGCGGCTGCAACACCTCTTCCGCGAATTTGCCGGCCTCGCTCAGCACAGCCTCCACCGTGTCGAGTGGGGCTTCCGCGAAGCGGGGCAGGTTCGCATAGCGGTGGAGATCGAACACGTCCGTCAGCAGAAACAGCGTGTCCTCGACGGGAGCTTTGTAAACGGGCATGGAATCCTCCTCGGGGCGCCGCTCTGGATTTCGTTCACATGTAAACTATTTTGCGGCCGCACTCAAGGGGGCGGTCGGTCAAATTTGTCCCGCGACCGTTGCGGGTTGGGGGTTGGCTAAATATAGGCTTTAAATCCATGCCCGCAGAAACTTTCGCCCGCCGCCATCTCCTCGGCATCGAGGGACTGGAGCGCCCCGAGATCGAGAACCTTCTGGACCTCGCCGACGCCGCCGTCGACGTGTCGCGTCAGGTCGAGAAGAAGCGCGCGACCTTACGCGGCCGCACGCTCATCAACCTGTTCTTCGAGGCCTCCACCCGCACGCAATCCTCGTTCGAACTGGCGGGCAAACGGCTTGGCGCCGACGTGATGAACATGTCGGTCGCCGCGTCGTCGGTGAAGAAGGGCGAGACGCTGATCGACACCGCGATCACGCTCAACGCCATGCGTCCCGACATCATCGTCGTGCGCCATCATCAGGCCGGGGCCGCTCATCTCTTGGCGCGCAAGGTCGATTGCTCCGTCGTCAACGCCGGCGACGGCGCCCACGAGCACCCCACCCAGGCTTTGCTGGACGCGCTGACTATCCGCCGCAATTTCGGCCGCGTCGAAGGGCTGACGGTCGCCATCTGCGGCGACATCCTCCATTCCCGCGTCGCCCGCTCGAACCTCATCGCGCTGAGCGCGCTCGGCGCCCGGGTCCGTCTGGTGGCGCCCTCGACGCTGCTGCCGGCGGGCGTCACGGATCTTGGCGTCGAGGCGTACACCGACATGAAGTCGGGGCTGGAGGGCGCGGACATCGTAATGATGTTGCGGCTGCAACGCGAGCGCATGGCAGGATCGTTCGTGCCGTCGACACGCGAATATTTCCGCTTCTTCGGGCTGGATCAGGAGAAACTGGCCTACGCGAAACCCGGCGCGCTGGTCATGCATCCAGGTCCGATGAACCGCGGCGTGGAAATCGACTCGCTCGTCGCCGACGGCGCGCAATCGCGCATTCGCGAGCAGGTCGAGATGGGGGTGGCCGTGCGCATGGCGGTTCTGGAAGCGCTGGCGCGGCGTTTGCCCCACGCCGATTGACGCCTCATCACACGAACGCCTTCACCGTCCACGCAGCCCCCGGCGCTCCAAGGTTGGAGACGCTTCGCACGGCGCTGTCGTTCATGTCCCACGTCGCATAGGCGCCGGTCGAGGCGTTGAAGAACAGAATCGAGGACTGGTGATTGCCGAAAATGTCGGCGATCCCCGCAAAGGCCCAGGCCGCGCCCGGATTGCCGATGCTCGCGCCCCCGATGACGGACGTGTCGCCCAAATCCCAGGTCGCGTAATTGCCCGCTCCGTCCTTGAACAACAGGTCCGACTTGCCGTCGCCGTTGAAATCGCCGACCCCCTGCAACCCCCAGCTTCCGCCGGGCGCGCCGATGGCGCCGCCGCCGACCACCTGGTTGTTTCCTATGTCCCAGCTCGAATAGACGCCCCCCTTCTTGAAGAGAATGTCGCTGGTCCCGTCGCCGTTGAAATCGCCAATCGCGGCGAAGGTGAAGCCGCCTCCGGGATTGCCGATGTTCCCGCCGCCGACGATGGACGTCCCGTGCAGGTCCCAGGTCGCATAATTGCCGCCCGAATCCCTGAACAGGATGTCGCTGGTCCCATCGCCGTTGAAGTCGCCAAGCCCCTGATAGACGAACGTCCCGCCCGGATTGCCGACGGTCCCGCCGCCGTTGATCGCAGTCCCGTTGGTCTGCCACGTCGCGTAATTGCCGTTACCGTCGCGAAACAGCATATCGGCTTGCAGATCGCCCTGAAAATCGCCGACGCCAACCAGTGCGAAGGTCCCCCCCGGCGAGCCATAGGTCGGCCCGCCGCCGTTGACCCCGCCCGCGACGTTCCACGTCGCGATCGTTCCGCCCGCGTTCTGGAAAAAGATCGTCGCCGGCAGTTCCTGCCGGGCGGCGGGCGCCGCGCCTTGCACCGACCATGGCGAACCCGGCGTCCCGATGCCGCCGGACGCGACGATCCCTGTCTCGGCCTGATTCAACTGCCAGTTGGCGTATTGACCCGTGCCTACGTTGTAGAACAGGATGTCGCTGTTGCCGTCCCCGTTGTAGTCGCCCAACCCCTTGATCGTCCATTGCGAACTGACACTGCCGACGTTGCCGCCGCCGACCAGCGCGTCGTGTTGGATTTTCCATGTCGCTACGGCGCCGGTGTTCTCGTTGAGGAAGACAGTGTTGCTGGACCCGTCCGAGATGTTGTCGCTGACGCCTTTCAGCACCCAGCCCGCCCCCGGCGCGCCCAAAGTCGCGCCGCCGATGACGGCGGTGTCGCTCAACAGCCACGTCGCGTAGACGCCGCTGGCGTTCTCGAACATCAGATCGCTGTTGCCGTCGCCGTTGAAGTCGCCGGTCCCTACATAGGTCCAGCCTGCGCCGGGGTTGCCTATCGTCCCGCCGCCGACGATCCGCCCGTTCCTCATGTCCCAGGTGACGAGAGTGCCGGTGGCGTCGCGGAACAGGATGTCGGCATTGCCGTCGCTGTTGAAATCGCCCGATCCCACCACCTTGTAGCTTCCCCCCGGCGCGGCGATGCCGAAGGCCCAGGCGACGGAGGGTCCAAACATCTGCCAGGCGGCGATCTGTCCGGTCGAAGCGTTCTCGAACACGATGTCGGCATAGCCGTCGCCGTTGAGATCGCCCGTCGCGACGGCCGTCCAGGCCGATCCCGGCGCGCCGATATTGGCGCCGCCGATGTTGGTCGCGCCGCTGATCTGCCAGGTGGCGAAGGTTCCGGCGGCGTTCTCGAACAGCAGATCGCTGTTCGAGTCGGCGTTGAAGTCGCCGGAGACATGCGTCAGGACCAAGGTCTGCGTGCCGCTCTGGCCGAAGGGGGAGATTTCCGTCGTGCCGGCGGCGGTGCCGTCGCTCGAAAATTCCGCTACATTGCCAGCCGAATCCGCGCCAGCGAACAGTAGCTTCGTGCCGGCGGTCTGCAGGTAGTTGGGCGACAGGTTGTACGCGCCCTGCGTGCCCGACGCGATCTCGGTGGTCGTGGTTCCGTCGGTGATCCACACTCCGGTGTTCCCGCTGGAATCCCCTCCGACGAACATTAATTTCGACCCGAACAGCGTCAGGGAATAGGGCGACAGCGAATTCGCGCCCTGCTGGCCGGTGATGAGCTCGTGGGTGCCGCCGGCCGTGCCGTCGGTCGCCCATAGGCCGCGTTTTCCCGTTGCGTCCGTGCCGGCGAAATATTCGCGTCCGGCCAGGAATGTGAACGCTCCGGGGTTAAGGCCGTAGGCGCCTTGCGTCCCCGCCTCGATCTCCTGCGTCCCGCCGGCCGTTCCGTCCGTGACCCACAAGCCGTTCTTGCCCGTGCTGTCGTTGCCCGAGAACAACTCCGCGCCGCCGAGCAGAGCAGTGTTGTTGAGATTGAGACTGAAGGCGCCCTGGGTTCCCGGCAGAATTTCGCTGGAGCCTGCGACCGTTCCGTTCGTCGCCCAAAGTCCGTAGTTGCCCGTGCTGTCGGCGCCCCCGAATACCCATAACGAGCCTAGGGCCGCGAGAGCGTAGGGATTTAGGTTCTTGGCGCCTTGCGTGCCGGAGACGATCTCGAAGGTCCCCGAACCCGCGCCGTTGGTCACCCACATCCCGCGATTGCCGCCGGAATCGTTGCCGGCGAAGATCGCGCGCGAGCCATTGACGACGTAATTCCCCGGAAAAAGAAGCGCGGCGCCCTGCGCGCCGGTTTCTAAAAGGCTGGCGGTCGCGCCGTCGGTGATCCACACGCCCCGCCCGGCGCCACCCCCAGAATCCTGACCGGAGAACAACACCTTCGCGCCCAGTTTTGCGTAATTGTCCGGAGTAAGATTATGCGTACCTTGTGCGCCAGGCACGATTTCGCTTGTGCCGGCCTGTGTGCCGTTGGTGCTCCAAAGTCCCGTGCTGCCGCTCGAATCCGTGCCGGCGAACAGCGCGTAGTTCCCCAGGCTAAAGAAACTGTAAGGACTCAGGGTTTGTAGTCCCTGCGCACCCGGAACGATCTCCTGGGTATGGAGCGCGGTTCCGTCCGTGGACCACAGGCCGTATTTGGCGTTGCCGTCGCCGCCGTAGAACACGACGTAGCCATTCACGCGCGTAAGATAAAACGGATAAAGGTTGGTGGCGCCTTGGGTCCCCGCCAACAACTCCGAGGAGCCTGCCTGCGTGCCGTCGGTCAGCCAAAGTCCGTTATTGCCGGCTGCGGAAGAGTCGGTCCCCGAGAACACGACGCCGGCGCCCAGTTGCGTTATAAAAAATGGATTGAGGCTTGCCTATCCGGTTGTTACCCACACCCACTAAATGTGGGGTGGGCCCTCAGCCATCCCCTCATTTCACACGATCCCGAATGTTTGATTGAAAGCCGCG
>JAYVYJ010000249.1:0-11544 GCA_043784465.1 Hyphomicrobiales bacterium | reverse complement strand
TGATCTGCTCGGACAAAGCGGGCTGCGAGATCGCGCAAGATTCCGCCGCGCGGCCGAAATGCTTGAGCCGGGCGAGAGCGTCGAAATAGCGCAATTGGCGCATGGTGAGATTTAGCATAGGCTCAGCCTATCGCTGCGATCAAAAAATGCAAATTTTTACGATGGCCCACCCGTGCTACGCCGCGCTTTCGGCGGGACGAGGCCGCCCGACGAGGAGACCCCGATGAACGATACCCCGACAGAACAGGCCAAGTGCCCCGTGGTGCATGGCGGCGGCCGGCCCAAGCACAATCAGGGCTGGTGGCCTAACCAGCTAAACCTCGCGATGCTCGCGCAACACTCCGAACTCACCAATCCCCTGCCCAAGTTCGACTACGCCGCCGAGTTCCGACAACTCAACCTCGACGCCGTCATCGCCGACCTCACCGCGCTGATGACCGACTCGCAGTCCTGGTGGCCGGCGGACTATGGCCATTACGGCCCCTTCTTCATCCGGATGGCGTGGCATTCGGCGGGCACCTATCGCGTGGGCGACGGGCGCGGCGGCGCCTCTTCGGGTTCGCAGCGCTTCGCGCCGCTCAACTCCTGGCCCGATAACGTCAATCTCGACAAGGCGCGCCGCCTGTTGTGGCCGATCAAGAAGAAATACGGCCGCGCGATCTCGTGGGCCGACCTGATGATCCTCACCGGCAACGTCGCGCTGGAGACGATGGGCTTCAAGACCTTCGGCTTTGCGGGCGGGCGCGAGGACGTGTGGGAGCCCGAGATGGACATCGTCTGGGGGCCGGAAGGCGAGTGGCTCGCCAACGAGCGTTACAGCGGCGACCGCGAACTCGCCGGCGACCTCGGCGCCGTGCAGATGGGCCTGATCTACGTCAACCCGGAAGGCCCCGACGGCAAGCCCGACCCGGCCGCTTCGGCGCGCGACATCCGCGACACCTTCATGCGCATGGCGATGAACGACGTGGAGACGGCGGCCTTGATCGCAGGCGGCCACGCCTTCGGCAAGACTCACGGCGCGGCCAACCCCAAGGAGCATGTCGGCAACGAGCCGGAGGGCGCCGACGTCGAGGAGCTTGGACTGGGCTGGAAAAACAAAAATGGCACAGGCTTCGGCATCCACACCATCGGCTCAGGGCTGGAAGGAGCGTGGACTTCGACGCCTGCGAAATGGGGCCACGAATACATTCGGAACCTCTGGAATTTCGATTGGGATCTGACCAAGAGCCCCGCCGGCGCCTTTCAGTGGAAGCCCAAGGACGGGGCCGCCGCCGGCACGGTGCCCGACGCGCACGATCCCAACGTCAAGCACCAGCCGACCATGCTGACCTCCGACCTCGCGCTGCGCTTCGACCCCGCCTACGCCGAGATCACCAAGCGCTGGCTCGCGCATCCGGAGGAGCTTGACGACGCCTTCGCGCGCGCCTGGTTCAAGCTGACGCATCGCGACATGGGGCCACTGCCGCGCTATCTCGGGAAATACGTGCCCAAAGAAGTTCTGCTGTGGCAGGACCCCGTCCCCGCCGTCGATCATCCCCTGATCGGCGACGCTGACATCGCCGCTCTCAAGCAGAAGATCGCCGCAACCGGCCTCAGCGCCTCTCAGTTGGTGAAAACCGCCTGGGCTTCGGCCTCGACCTTCAGGGGTTCGGACAAGCGCGGCGGCGCCAATGGCGCGCGTATCCGTCTCAGCCCCCAGAAGGATTGGGACGTCAACGAGCCCGCCGAACTTGGTCCCGTGTTGGCCACGCTCGAAGCGGTGAAGGCCGATTTCGAGACCTCGGGCAAAAAAGTCTCGCTCGCCGATCTCATCGTGCTGGCGGGGAATTTCGGCGTCGAGACGGCGGCGAAGGCGGGCGGGCATGACGTGAAGGTCGCGTTCACGCCGGGCCGCACCGACGCGACGCAGGACGAGACGGACGCCGACAGCTTCAAATGGTTGAAGCCCAAGGCCGACGCGTTTCGCAACTGGTATCCCGCAAACACCGGCACGCCGCCCGACGAATCGCTGATCGACCGCGCGCAATTGCTGACCCTGACGATTCCGGAAGTGATCGTCCTGTTTGGCGGCCTGCGCGCCATCAACATCAACGTCGCGGGCGCCAAGCACGGCGTGCTGACCAAGACGCCGGGCGTGTTGACCAACGACGTGTTCGTCAACCTGTTCGACATGGGCGTGACCTGGGCGCCGTCGGGCGCGCAAAAGGGCGTCTATGAGGCGCGCAGCCGGGAGACGGGTCAGGTTCAGTGGACGGCGACGCGCGTCGATCTGGTGTTTGGCTCCAACAGCCAGTTGCGCGGCACGGCGGAGGTTTACGCCGCCGACGACGCAAAGGCGCTGTTCGTCGATCAGTTTGTCGCAGCATGGACAAAGGTGATGAATCTGGATCGTTATGACGTGAAATAACCGTTACAACGAAAACACTTAAGGCCGCTCCAAATGGGGCGGCCTTTTTATTTCGTAGTGACAGAGTTATCCCCTGCGCTCGTGAAGGCAGATCAAGCGCACCCGCGAGATCTTTTTAACCAAATTTGACAGCGCAAACATGCTGCGCAAGTGTACTCAGATAGATGGTTTAAACAGTTGGCAGGACGTATCCGTTCCCAAACGGCGTATTCTCAGCGGGAGAGAAGCATGAGCACTCAAGCAAGGGGATTTCAGAAGCGTCTCGGCTGCAAAAATCTGATGTGCGCGTGCGTGAAGATGGGCGTGGTGGGCCTCATATGGGCCGCGACGACGACATACGTGACAGCTGACGAATTTCCTGGTGCTGGACACAAGTTCACGGCGGATTTCACCAAGTTCAAATTCGAGCAGATCTACACACCCGACTCGATGCTCACTTATACCGCCATCAATTCTGATGGCGGTCGCGGCGCGAGCGGAACAGTGAAGGTGAAGACACAAGAACTGGCGAAGTCTGTGTTTATGGTGAGTTGGCAGGAGGCCAACAAAGCGACTGTTGTTCAGATACAAGATTACACGAAGAAAGCGATCTATACCAACCTAACATTGCCGGACGGAACTTTTATTCAGCTACAAGGCTCGTTCGTCCCCGCCGACTGAAAGCAGTTCAAGAAGGGGAAATTGTGCGGATGGCGCGCAAGTTCCTGCCGCCTTCTTGGGTCACCATCGCGCTATAGGATAAACCGGCTCAAATCCACATTGTCGGCAAGGTCGCCGACATGCTCGTCGACGAAAGCCCCCGTAATTTCGATGCGCTCGCCGCCCCGGTCGGGCGCGGTGAAGCTCACGTCGTCGAGCACGCGCTCCATCACCGTCTGCAACCGCCGCGCACCGATGTTTTCGACGTTCGCGTTGACCTTCGCCGCCACCCGCGCCACCGCCGCAATCGCGTCGTCGGTGAACGATAGCTCGACTCCCTCCGCCTGCATCAGCGCGACATATTGCTTGATGAGGCTCGCTTCCGTATCGGTCAGAATGCGACGAAAATCGTCCTCCGTCAGCGACGAAAGCTCCACACGGATCGGCAGCCGCCCCTGCAATTCGGGCAGCAGGTCGGACGGCTTGGCGACATGGAACGCCCCCGACGCAATGAACAGGATATGATCGGTCTTGACCGCCCCATGTTTGGTTGAAACCGTCGTGCCCTCGATCAACGGCAGCAGATCGCGCTGCACGCCTTCGCGCGAAACGTCCGCCCCCGAGCGTCCATCTTTTGCGCAAATCTTGTCGAGTTCGTCGAGAAACACGATGCCCTTGCTCTCGACCTCGCTGACGGCTTCGCGGACCACGGCGTCCTGATCCAGCATCTTGTCGACTTCCGCCGCCGTCAGCGGCTCCCGAGCCTCGCCAACGGTCGTGCGCTTACGCTGCGTGCGCCCCGCCTTGCCGAACAGGTCGCCCAGATTGAGCGCGCCGACCGAAGCGCCCGGCATGTTGGGCAGTTCGAACATCGGCAAGCCCGTCTGACCCTGCGGCAGTTCGACTTCGATTTCCTTGTCCTCAAGCTCGCCCGCGCGCAGCTTGCGGCGAAACGAGTCGCGCGTCCCCACGCTCGACGACGCGCCCACCAGCGCATCGAGGATGCGGTCCTCGGCGGAGACTTCCGCGCGCGCCTCGACCTCGCGCCGCTTCCTCGCCTTCACCAGCGCAATGGCGATCTCCACGAGATCGCGAATGATTGTTTCGACGTCTCGCCCGACATAGCCGACCTCGGTGAATTTGGTCGCCTCGACTTTGAGGAACGGCGCCCCGGCGAGCCTGGCCAGACGCCGCGCGATTTCCGTCTTGCCGCATCCCGTCGGGCCGATCATCAGGATGTTCTTGGGCATCACCTCCTCGCGCATCGGCGAGACCAGCTTGAGCCGGCGCCAGCGGTTGCGCAGCGCGATGGCGACCGAGCGCTTCGCCGCCGCCTGCCCGACGATATGGCGGTCGAGTTCGGAGACGATCTCGCGCGGGGAAAGGTCGGTCATAGGCTTTCCAGCGTCAGTGATTGGTTGGTGTAGACGCAGATCTCGCCCGCGATTCTCATCGACCGCCGCACGATCTCCTCCGCGTCGAGTTCAAAGGGGATCAGCGCGCGCGCCGCCGCCAGCGCATAATTGCCGCCCGAGCCGATCGCCGCACTCGCGCCGTGCGCGTCGCCCTCCGGCTCCAGCACGTCGCCCGAGCCCGACAGCACGAGGCCGATGGTCTTGTCCGCCACCAGCAGCATCGCCTCCAGCTTGCGCAGATAGCGGTCCATTCGCCAGTCCTTGCCCAGTTCCACGCAGGCCCGCGCGAGCTGGCCTGGATATTGCTCGATTCGGCCCTCCAGCCGCTCGAACAGCGTCAGCGCATCCGCCGTGGAGCCCGCGAACCCCGCGATCACGTCGCCCTTGGCGAGCCGGCGCACTTTGCGCGCGTTGCCCTTGATGATGGTCTGCCCGAGACTCACCTGCCCGTCCCCGCCGATCACGGTGCGCCCGCCCTTGCGGACCATCAGGATCGTCGTGGCGTGCCAGCCGGGAAAGCTGGGGTCGTTGCTCATGGGGCGCTCCGCAGGGGAGGCGCGGATGTAGGCGGGGGGCGGCGGAGGCGCAAGGGCTGCGGGCGCGAGCGGGGCGACGTACATCTTGATGGACCAGAATGTACATGGGAGGCGGCGGTGGCGCTGCACATCAAGGACGCGAAGGCCGAGGAGTTGGTGCGTGAACTGGTGCGATCTCCAGGGACCAGCTTGACCGAAGCGGTGCGGATCGCGTGCGCGGAAAAACTGGCGAGGTACCGGCGCAAGGTCTCGCCGGAGAAACTCCTCGCCGATATCCACGCGAGGATTCGCGCCCTTCCGAAAACCGGCCAGAAAGCTGACAAGGCCTTCTTCGACGAATTATAGGGCGAGAACGATTGAGGGCGCCCGTCTCGTCATCCGATCAATTAGAACTGCTTGTGGAAACCTCGGCGCTCGTCGCGATCCTTTTCGAAGAACCGGAGTGGGAAGAATTCACCGACGACATCGTCGAGGCAAAATACGGGACGCCCTCTATCCATATCTTTGAGACCGTTTTGGCGCTCGCGAAACTTGCAGCGACCCCGCCGACCGACGCACACGAGCGAGTTTCGAGGCTTGTTGAGCGACTGAAAATAGCCGTCATCCCCTACACGCCCGAAAGTCCACCTCATGCCGTCTCCGCGCGCGAGCGTTACGGGCGCGGCCGTAAGGGCCTCAACATGGGCGACTGCCTGTCCTACGCCGCCGCGAGACACCTCGGCCTGACGCTGCTCTACACGGGCGACGATTTCGCACGCACGGACGTCAACGGTTGACGGTTACGTCATTCCCGCAATGGCGTGCGCGAAATCGCGCGCCTCGAATGGCTCCAGATCCTCCAGCTGTTCGCCCACCCCGATGAAATGCACGGGCAGCTTGTGCTTGTCGGCGATGGCGACGAGAATCCCGCCCCTCGCCGTCCCGTCGAGCTTGGTCATCACCAGCCCCGTCACCCCCGCGACGCGTCCGAAAATCTCGACCTGCGAGAGCGCGTTTTGCCCCACGGTCGCGTCGAGCACCAGCAGCGTCGCATGCGGCGCGGTCGGATCGACCTTCTTCATCACGCGCACGATCTTTTCCAGCTCCTTCATCAGCTCCGCGCGGTTTTGCAGACGCCCCGCCGTGTCCATCAGCAAGACGTCGGCGCCGTCGGCTTTCGCGCGCGTCAGCGCGTCGAAGGCGAGGCCCGCCGCGTCGCCGCCTTGCTCGCGCGCGAAAATTTCCGCCTTGGCGCGGCCCGCCCAGATCTTCAATTGCTCGATGGCGGCGGCGCGGAACGTGTCGCCCGCCGCCAGCATCACCTTAGCGCCCTCGGCGTGAAACTTGGCGGCGAGCTTGCCAATGGTCGTCGTCTTGCCGGAGCCGTTGACGCCGACCACGAGGATGACGAACGGCTTGTGCGAAGAATCGACCACGAGCGGCCGGGCGACGGGCTTTAGGGTGCGCTCCACCTCCTCGGCCAGCAGCCGCTTGACCTCGTCCGGGTCGATGCCCTTCTCATAGCGCCCCTTGCCGATGGCCTCGCGGATGCGGGTCGCCGGGCCGAGGCCGAGATCGGCCTGCAACAGAATGTCTTCGAGATCGTCGAGCGAGGTCTCGTCGAGCTTCCGCTTGGTGAATATATCGACGATGCCGCGCCCGAGGGCGGCCGACGAGCGCGACAGGCCGAAGGTGAGGCGCGACAGCCACGACCGTTTGGGGGCCTCGGGAACGGCTTGCGCGGGTTCGGTCGCCTCAACTTCGCCGCGCCCGAACAGACGGCCGAGGACGCTGCGCGCAGGCGTCGCTTCGCCAGCGTCCTGCGTCGGCGCCTCGGGCGCTGGAAAATCGTCGGCCTCGGGGTCGGGCGGGAGGGCGACAGGTGAGGCGTCGCGGCTAAACAGGCGGCCAAGGACGCCCCGCGCGGGATATAGAGCCGTCCCGGTCGGCGCCGCCGCCATCGCAGGCGTCTCGTCCGTAATGGCGTCCGGCGCTTTCGCGGGCGTCTCGGTCAGGCCAGGAACTTCGGGAGGCGGCGCAGTCTCGGGCGTCGGCCGGAAGGCCACGGGGGGTTCAAGCTTGGGCGGAGCGGATTGACGTTCGCGCTCGGCGATCTCCGCCGGGCTTCCCTCCAGCGTGACAGCGGGGGCCGGCGGGGGCGTTACGGGCGGCGATATTTCGGGTTCGGACGTCGCGGGCGCGGCCTCCGGGCCGCCGAGGCCGAACAGACGCCGGAATAATCCGGCCTTGGGTTTATCTCGGCTGTCTTCGCTCAACGTCCCGCCTCGCCCGGCCGCTCAGGCGGCCTATTCGTAAAGGCGCTATATAGGGCCGCATGAGCCCCGACGACATCCTCGCCCGCGTCCTCTACCGCGACGGGCTTATCCTCGTCATCGACAAGCCCTACGGGATCGCCGTGCATCGCGGCCCCAAGGGCGGCGAGAGCCTGGAAGATTCTTTCGAGCATCTTCGCTACGGCCTGCCGCGCAACCCGGCGCTGGCGCACCGGCTGGACCGCGAGACTTCGGGCTGCCTCGTGCTCGGGCGCCACCACAAGGCGCTCGAAAAGCTCGGCAAACTGTTCAAGCAAGGCGCGGTCGCCAAGACCTATTGGGCGATCGTCGAGGGCGGGCCCGAAGCCGACGAAGGTCGGATCGACAAACCGCTCGGCCGCCGCGATCCTGACCGGGGATGGTGGATGAAGGTGGACGCGCAGGGCCAGCCCTCGCAGACCGGCTGGCGCGTGCGCGGACGCGGGCGGCTCGCCGACAAGGCGCTGACGTGGCTGGAAATGTCGCCGCTGACCGGCCGCACCCACCAGTTGCGCGTCCATGCGGAAAGCGAAGGCTGGCCGATATTGGGCGATTCGGTCTATGGCGCCCGCGCGCTCGACGGACCCCAATTGCATCTTCTGGCCCACCGCATCGAAATTCCGCTTAAAAAAGACGGGCCGCCCATCGTCGTGCAAGCCCCGGTTCCCCCGCACATGCGCGAGGCGCTGGCGGCTTGCGCATGGCTTGACGCGTGAAGCGCGCTTGTCAGCGGCGCGCGCGCGGCCCACATTGGGCGTTATACGAAACCACGTCCGGGAGGCGCGGAGCATGAACGACATGTCGGGCCGTCCGTTGGCTGAGGTCGCCCTGAGCGACCGATTCGACCTCGCAAAGACCCATGTGCTGCTCAACGGCGCACAGGCCGTGGCGCGGCTCCTGCTGATGCAGAAGGAGCGCGACCGCCGCGCCGGGATCAACACCGGCGGTTTCGTGTCGGGCTATCGCGGCTCGCCGGTGGGCGGACTCGATCTGCAATTCGCTCGGCTCAAAAAGGAATTCGCCGCCGCCGACGTGGTGTTCGAGCCCGGCCTCAACGAGGAACTGGCCGCGACCGCCCTATGGGGAACGCAGCAGGCCGAAATGCGCGGCGAAGGCCGTTACGATGGCGTGTTCGGCCTCTGGTACGGCAAGGGCCCCGGCGTCGATCGCTCCGGCGACGTGCTGCGCCACGCCAATCTGGCGGGCACATCGAAGAACGGCGGCGTGCTGGCGCTGATGGGCGACGACCACACGGCGGAATCCTCCACCACCGCGCATCAGTCCGAATTCGCCTTTGTCGATGTGATGATGCCGATCCTATCCCCCGCCGGGGTGCAGGAGATCCTCGATTATGGCGCGCTCGGCTATGCTCTGAGCCGCTATGCGGGCGTATGGGTCGGAGTCAAGTGCATCAAGGATACGATTGAATCGACGGCCGTGGTGGACGCCAGCCTTGAGCGCATCACGCCCGTCACGCCGACGGATTACGCTCCGCCCCCCGGCGGCCTTGGCATCCGCACGCCCGATCCCATCCTCGAACAGGAGGCGCGGCTTCAGGACCACAAGCGCGACGCTATGGTCGCGTGGCTCGCCGCCAATAAAATCAACAAGACGGTGCTTTCGGGCGGAGCTTCACCCAAGATCGGCATCGTCACGGCGGGCAAGAGCTATCTGGACGTGCGTCAGGCGCTCGACGATCTCGGGCTCGACGCCGATCGCTGCGACGCTCTGGGCGTCCGGCTGTTCAAGCTTGGCTGCACATGGCCCGTCGTGCCTGCGGAGATACATGCCTTCGCCGAGGGGCTCGACCTCATCGTCGTCGTGGAGGAAAAGCGATCGCTCATCGAAGCACAAGTGCGCGAGGAGCTTTACGGCTCCCCGACGCAGCCGGTCTGCGTGGGCAAGCGCGACGAGCGCGGCGACTGGTTGTTCCCCGTCAAAGCCTCGCTCGATCCCAACCAGATCGCGGTTGCGGTCGGCGAGCGGCTGTTGCGTTACCATGACGATTCAACCGTGCGCACGCGGCTCGACCGACTCAAACAGGCGAGCGCAGCGACCGCCGACATCAAACAGGAGGCGACGCGCACGCCCTATTTCTGCTCGGGCTGCCCGCACAATCGCTCCACCGTGATCCCCGAGGGCGCGCGCGCCTACGCCGGCATCGGCTGTCATTACATGGCGCAGTTCATGGACCGGCGCACCGACGGCTACACGCAGATGGGGGGCGAGGGCGCCAACTGGGTCGGTGAGTCCCGCTTCTCGAAGCGCGGCCACGTGTTCCAAAATCTCGGCGACGGCACCTACAACCATTCCGGCGCGCTCGCCCTGCGCTGGGCGATCGACACAAAGACCAACGTCACCTACAAAATCCTGTTCAACGATGCGGTGGCGATGACGGGGGGCCAGCGCCACGAGGGCGGCCTCACCGTGCCGATGATCGCGCGACAGGCGGCGGCGGAGGGCGCGCGTCAGGTCGTCGTCGTGACCGACGAACCCGACAAATACGCGGTCAACGAAGCCTGGCCCGCCGGCATGCGCATCCACCCGCGCGAGGACTTGCTCGCGGTGGAGGAGGAACTGGCCCAGGTTCCAGGAACCACAGTTCTGATCTACGACCAGACCTGCGCGGCGGAGAAACGCCGCCGTCGCAAACGCGGCGCTTTCCCCGATCCTGACAAACGCGCCTTCATCAACGAACTCGTGTGCGAGGGCTGCGGCGATTGCGGCGTCAAGTCGAACTGCGTGTCGATCCAACCCAAGGACACGGAATTGGGCCGCAAGCGCGTGATCGATCAATCAAGCTGCAATAAGGATTTTTCTTGCGTCGACGGTTTCTGCCCGTCTTTCGTGACGGTTTCGGGCGCCAAGGTCCGCAAGCGCGTTGGCGCCGCCGCCGCGCCGCCGCCTGTGGTTGAACCCGCGCGGCCGGAGCTCACTTCCGAGCCTTATGGCGTCGTCGTCACCGGGGTCGGAGGCACCGGCGTCGTCACCATCGCGGCAATTCTGGGCATGGCCGCGCATCTGGAAGGCGCAGGCTGCGGCATGATCGACATGGCGGGCCTCGCGCAGAAGGGCGGCGCCGTTTATAGCCACGTCAAGCTCGCCCGCGCGCCGGAGGACATTCAGGCGATCCGCGTCGCGCCGGGCGGGGCCGATCTTGTTCTGGGCTGCGATCTCGTGGTGTCGGGGTCGCGCGCGGCGCTCTCAACCATGAAGGGCGAGCGCACCGGCGTCGTCGTCAATGCGGCGGAAGTGTTCCCCGGCGACTTTACGCGAAACGCCGATTTCACCTTGCCGACCGAGCGTCTGAAGCGTTCGATCCAGTCGGCGGCGGGAGGGGGGGCGCGTTTCGTCGACGCCACCGCCGCCGCGCGCGCGGCTTTGGGCGACGCCATCGGCGCCAACATGTTCATGCTGGGTTACGCCTATCAGGCGGGCCTCGTGCCGCTGTCCTCTGCCTCGATCCGCCGCGCCATCGAGTTGAACGGCGAAGCCGTGCCGATGAATCTGGCCGCCTTCGCCTGGGGTCGCGCGGCTCAGGCCGACCCGAAGGCGCTCGAAGCTTTCGCCAAGCCTGCGGCGACGAGCGCGCCCGACGATCTGGCATCTATCGTCGAGAAGCGCGTCGCTTATCTGACCGCTTATCAGGACCGCGCCTATGCGGAGCGCTATCGCGCTCTGGTTGACGACGTGGCGAAGGCGGAGGCGCCAGGACGCAAGGGCCTTGCGCTGGCCGTCGCCCGCTACGCCTTCAAGGTCATGGCCTACAAGGACGAATACGAAGTCGCACGGCTCTACACGGACGGTGCGTTCGCCAAAGCGATAGGCGAAGCGTTCGAGGGCGACCTCAAGCTCACCTACCACCTGGCGCCGCCGTTGCTAGGCCGCAAGGACCCGCGCACGGGCTTGCCGGTCAAGACGGCGTTCGGTCCGTGGATGGGCCGCGCCTTCGGGCTTCTGGCGAGGCTGAAAGGTCTGCGCGGCGGATTGTTCGACGTGTTCGGCTATAGCCATGAGCGCCGCGAGGAGCGGCGGCTGGTTGAGGATTATTTCGCGCTCGTGCGTGAGATCCTCGCCAAGCTCAACCCCAGCAACCACGGCCTTGCCGTCACGCTGGCCAGCCTTCCCGAGAAGGTGCGCGGCTTCGGCCACGTCAAGGCGAAGTCGCTGGAAGCCGTTCGGGCGGATTGGACGAGGGGGCTTGAGGCGTGGCGCGGCGACGGAGCGCTCGCGCGGGCGGCGGAGTAGATTACCGC
>JAYVYJ010000248.1:0-6455 GCA_043784465.1 Hyphomicrobiales bacterium | reverse complement strand
TAATAATCGGGAATCGACAGGCAGCCCTCCTCGTAGACGTTGCGCGCGTCGGACGACCAGACGATCTGGGGATTGATGAGCGCGATCGGCTCGCGCGGGCCTTCCTTGGGGCTGGGATCGACCACCAGCAGCCGAATCGGCTCGGAAATCTGAATCGCCGCGAGTCCGATGCCCGGCGCTTCGTACATCGTGTCGAACATGTCGTCGATCAGCTTTTGCAGCGCGGCGTCGAACCGCTCCAGCGGCTTGGAAGTCTGCCGAAGCTTGGGGTCGGGGAGCGTGATGATGTCTCGGATGGCCATGGAAACGCTGTAAAGGGATAAGGTCCGCACCGCATAAGGCGCAGTTTGCCAGCGGTCAAACCGTTCTTAATTTGTTCGATTTTTAACCGCGACTGCGCTACGCTCGGCGTCATGAATGCGGTTTTGTTCTTCGTCGAGGGTTTTGGGGTGACGGTTGGCGAGACGCTGGCCGCAGCGCTCGCCGCCTGTCTCGCGCTGGCGGTCGCGCTGTTCGTCACGCTCGCGCGCGGCCGCCCGGATCCGGAAATCGCCGAGTTGACGGGGCGGCTGTCGAGCCTTGGCGAATGGTTAGGCGCACGTCAGACCGACCTCGCGCGGCTGATGGCCGAGCGGCTGGACGCGCAGGGCAAAGCGACTGGCGAAACGTTGGGGCGGCTTAACGAGCGGCTCGCCGTGATTGACGCCGCGCAAAATCGGCTTGGCGCCATGGCGGAGGAGATGGTGTCGCTCAAGGAGATTCTCGCCAACAAGCAGACGCGCGGAGCTTTCGGCCAGGGCCGCATGGAGACGATCGTGCGCGACGGCCTGCCGCCGGGGGCCTATGCGTTTCAGGCGACGCTGGCCAACAAATCGCGGCCCGATTGCGTGATCCACCTGCCCGGCGATCCGCGCCCGCTGGTGGTGGACGCCAAATTTCCGCTCGAAGGCATTTCGGAATTTCGCCGTGCGCGGGACGACGACGCCCGCAAGCTGTGCGGGCGCAGGGTGCGCGCCGACGTGATGCGCCATGTCGAGGACATAGCGGGCAAATATCTGCAACCGGGCGAGACGCAGGACGTGGCGCTGATGTTCGTGCCTTCCGAATCGATCTATGCGGACCTCGTCGAACATTTCGACGACGTGGTGCAGAAGTCGCACCGGGCGCGGGTGGTGATCGTCTCGCCGTCGCTTTTGATGATGGCGATCCAGGTCGCGCAATCGATGCTGCGCGACGCGGCGATACGCGAATCCATCCACACGATCCAGGGCGAGATTGGCAAGCTAGTCGCCGACGCGCGCCGTCTGGCCGAGCGCACCGCCAAGCTGGAAGGCCATTTCCGCGCGGCGCAGGAGGACCTCGGCGACGTGATGACGGCGGCGGAGAAGGTCGCGCGGAGGGCGCAACGCATCGACGCCATGGATTTCGGAGAGGATCGGCGGGCGGTGGGGACGTAAGGGAGCGAGAACTGCTATTGCGCGGGCACCATGCTCCATAACTTCATTTGAGCCGATTGGTCTTCAATTCGTTTTTATTTTGTTCTAAACCCGTCGATGTAAGGAGGCAATTCAGATGAAATTTTCTGCGCTTGGATCGACTGGGTCGATTCGTCCCTTTGACGCAATGTCAAAGGCTTGGGCGTTGTTGGTAGTCGCCTTCGGCCTTTCTGTCGCTGTTGTAGAATCCAGGAATGCCTCCTCGATTTCCTGTGAGCGGGCTGGAACTTATAGTTCCGACTATTCCAGTGATTTTGACGTCGTCCGTACGGAATGTCGGATTGCATCAATCAGGCATTCCCCTGTCGTTAGGATTTTCACATCATGGCCATACATCGAGGTGACTTGGCCGCAGGAGTAGAGTTATAGGATAGACATGGAAGGGGCTTTGCTGCGTTCGCCATGAAGCAGCAGGAATCAAGGAACATCGTCAATCGGCCGGCCCCATCGGCACAATCCCGGTCGGGTTGATAAACCGCAGGCTCTGGTAATAATGGCGCTTGATGTGGCCGAGGTCCACCGTCGCCTCTACGCCCGGCCACGCTCTCAGCTCGTCGCGATAGCGCGATAAATTCCGGTAATCCCCTATCCGCCGCAAGTTGCATTTGAACAACCCGACATAGACGGGATCGAAGCGAAGAAGCGTCACGAACAGCCGCCAGTCGGCCTCCGTGGGCGCCTCGCCGACGAGGAACCGCCGCCCGTCCAGCCTCGCCTCCAGCGCGTCGAGGGTCGCGAACAGGGCCGTCACCGCCTCGTCGTAGGCCCCCTGCGAGGCCGCGAAGCCGCAACGGTAGACGCCGTTGTTGAGCGTCTCGTAGATGCGCGCGTTGAGCGCGTCGATCTCGGGCCGTAGGGCAAGGGGATAGAAATCCCCCGGGGCGGCGCCCGATCCGTCGAAAGCGAAATTGAACATGCGGACGATGTCGGCGCTTTCGTTGCTGACGATGGTTGAGCGCGCCTTGTCCCATAGCACCGGCACCGTCACGCGCCCGGAATAATCGGGCTGCGCTGCGGCGTAGACTTCGTACAGCTTGCTGGCGCCGTTGACGGAATCCGCGATCACCCCGGGGCCGTCCGCAAACGTCCAGCCGTCGTCGCACATCAGCCAATGGACGACCGAGAGGCCGATCAGGCTCTCCAGCCCTTTGAGCTTGCGGAAGATCAGCGTGCGGTGCGCCCACGGGCAGGCCATCGACACATAAAGATGATAGCGCCCGGCCTCGGCGCGAAAGCCGCCCTCCCCCGTCGGCCCCGCGGCGCCGTCCGGCGTCACCCAAGAGCGAAACACCGAAGCCGGGCGCGCAAAACCGCCCTTCGCGTCATGCGCGGCGGCGTTGGCTTCGCTCGTCCAGCGCCCTTCGATCATGCGTCCCGGCATTGCGACCTCCTGTTGCGAGCGATACTATAGCCAAGACCGCGCGCCATGTTAGCCTGCCCGAACCGAGGGGAGGCCCATATGCGCTATCAGATCAACGGCACGATCATGCAGACCGTGGCGATCGACCTTTCGCCGGGCGAGACCGTCTACAGCCAGACAAACAGCATGTGCTGGATGAACGACGCCGTGGCGATGAACACCCATACCGGCGGGGGCTTTCTGGCGGGCTTGAGCCGGGCGTTTGGCGGCGGCTCGTTCTTCATCACGGATTTCACGGCGCAAGGCCCCGGCCATGTCGCCTTCGCGCCGCGCTTTCCCGGCACCGTCGTGCCCGCGCAGCTCCCCGCCGGCGTTTCGCTGATCGCGCGCAAGGAAACGTTTCTGGTGGCGGAGAAATCGATCTCCTTGGAGATCGCGTGGCAGAAGCGCCTTGGCGCCGGGTTCTTTGGCGGCGACGGTTTTATTCTTCAAAAAGTAACGGGGCCGGGGTTGGTGTTCCTCGATCTGTCGGGCGAACTTGTCGAGCGCGATTTGGCGCCCGGCGAGAAGCTGCTGGTCCACGCCGGGCATGTCGGCGCCTTTGAGCCCAGCGTGTCGTTCGATCTCCAAATGGTGCGGGGTTTCCGCAACGTGTTGTTTGGCGGCGAGGGGCTGTTTCTGGCGAGCCTGACGGGGCCGGGCCATGTCTGGCTGCAAAGCATGCCGATCCTCAATCTGGCGGAAGAGATCGCGCGCTATCTGCCGGGCGGGGGCGACACGGGCGCGAGTTCGACGGCGGCGACCATCGGAATAGGTTCGGCGGCGGGGGTCGCGGGGGCGCTGCTGGGCGGGCTGTTCGGCGGCTCGAACGACAAGTCGTGACCCTCGCCTTGACGCTTTCGCAAGCGCCATGGGAAACAGCGCGACCATGCGCGTCACGCTGATCGACAATTACGACAGTTTCACCTTCAATCTCGTCCATTTCCTCGGGGAACTCGGCGCGGAGGTCGTCGTGTGGCGAAACGACGCCCGCTCGGTCGAGGAAACGCTGGCGGAAAAGCCTGACGCCATCGTGCTGTCGCCCGGCCCCTGCACGCCCAACGAGGCGGGCATTTGCCTCGATCTCGTGCGCGCCGCCGCGCCGACGACGCCGATTCTGGGCGTGTGTCTGGGCCACCAGACCATCGGGCAGGTGTTTGGCGGCCACGTGGTGCGCGCGCCAATCCCGATGCACGGCAAGGTGTCGACCGTCACGCATTCGGGCAAAAAGCTGTTTCGCGGCGTCAACGGGCCTTTTTCGGCAACGCGCTACCATAGCCTGATCGTCGAGCGGACAACGGCCCCTGACGACCTCGAAGTGACGGCGGAGGCGGACGGGCTCATCATGGCGATGTCGCACCGCCGGCTCAACATCCACGGCGTGCAGTTTCATCCCGAGAGCATCGCGAGCGAGCACGGCAAGACGATATTGGGCAATTTTCTCTCCCTCGCGCGCGGCGCCTGACCTCATGGAAAGCTTCAAGCCGCTCATCGCCAAGGTCGCCGCCGGCGCCGAGCTTTCGCGCCACGAGGCGTTCGACGCGTTCGAGGCGATGCTGTCGGGCGACGTGACGCCGGCGCAAATCGGCGGCTTTTTGCTGGGTCTCCGGGTGCGCGGCGAGAGCGTCGAGGAAATCACCGGCGCCGTTTCCGCCATGCGTTCCCGTATGTTGCGCGTGGCGGCGCCGCCTGACGCCATGGACATCGTCGGCACCGGGGGCGACGGGTCGGGGTCCTATAATGTGTCCACGCTGGCCTCGATCATCGTCGCGGCCTGCCACGCCCCCGTCGCCAAGCACGGCAACCGCGCGGCGTCGTCGAAATCGGGCGCATCCGACGTGTTGGGCGCGCTCGGCGTCAAGATCGGGCTGGCGCCGGAGGGCGTCGAGCGGTGTCTGTCCGGAGCGAATATCGGGTTCATGATGGCGCCGACGCATCACGCCGCCATGCGCCATGTCGGCGCGGCGCGGGTGGAATTGGGCACGCGCACGATCTTCAACCTGCTGGGGCCGCTGTCGAACCCGGCGGGCGTCAAGCGGCAGTTGCTGGGCGTGTTCTCCGCCGCATGGCTGGAGCCGCTCGCCAAAGTGCTGCGCAATCTTGGGTCCGAGCGCGTGTGGCTGGTGCATGGGCGCGACGGCCTCGACGAGGTGACGACCACCGCCGTGACGGAAGTCGTGGAACTCAAGGACGGCGCGATCCACTCTTTCACCATCCAGCCGGAGGATGCGGGGCTTCCCCGCGCTTCCCCGGCCGATCTGAAGGGCGGCGACCCCGCCTACAACGCGCAAGCCCTGCGCGCGGTGCTAGCGGGCGCGCGCAATCCCTATCGCGACATTGCGGTGCTCAACGCCGCCGCCGCGCTGGTGGTGGCGGGCCGCGCCGCCGACCTGCGCGAGGGCGCGGGGCTGGCGGCGATGGCTCTCAACGACGGCGCCGCCGCCGCGACACTCGCCAGGCTCGTACAGATCTCCAACGGCTGAGCCCAACATGAGCGACATTCTCAGCCAGATCGGAACTTATAAACGCCGCGAGATCGCGGAGGCGAAGGTACGGGTGCCACGCGCCACGCTAGAGCGCGAAATCCGCGACCAGTCGCCGCCGCGCGGCTTCCTCAAGGCGCTCATGCGCGCACGCGAGGAGGGGCGTTTTGGGCTGATCGCCGAGATCAAGAAGGCGAGCCCCTCCAAGGGGCTGATCCGCGATCATTTCGAGCCGAAATCGCTGGCCAAAGCCTATCAGGCGGGGGGGGCCTCGTGCCTGTCGGTGCTGACCGACGGCCCCTCGTTTCAGGGCGCGCCCGAGCATCTGAAAACCGCGCGGGCGGCGACGACGCTGCCCATCTTGCGCAAGGATTTCCTCTACGACCCCTATCAGGTTCTGGAAGCGCGCGCCTGGGGCGCCGACGCCATCCTCATCATCATGGCCGCCGTTGACGACGAAACCGCGAAAAGCCTCAACAAGGCCGCGCACGATTACGGCCTCGACGTGTTGATCGAGGTCCACGACGAAGCGGAACTCAAGCGCGCGCTGACGCTCGAAGACCGGCTGATTGGCGTCAACAACCGCGATCTCAAAACATTCGAGACGAAGCTGGAAGTGTGCGAGCGGCTCGCGCCGCTGGTCCCGGAGGACCGGCTTCTCGTCGGGGAAAGCGGCATTGGCACGCATGCCGATTGCCGCCGGCTCGCCAAGGCGGGGATCGAATGTTTCCTCGTCGGCGAGGCGCTGATGCGCCAGAGCGACGTGACGCGGGCCACACGGGCGCTGTTGACGGGGCAGAACGCGTGAAGACGAGGCGTTAACCGTATTTTTCGGTTAAAATTGTACAGACTTAACGAAAGGTTTAACGTTCTCAGGCTTTTGTAAAGCCGGGTGGCTTAACCATGCGTGTTCCTTACGCCCTGCTTGCGACCGCCGTCCTCATCGGAGCGGCGTCAGGTCGCGCCGAGACCTCGGCGCTCGACCTTGCGGCGCTTGGCCCCCATGACGCGGTGCTGGCGCCGCGCACCAAAATGCAGATCGCGGGCGGGCGCATCGGCTGGCGGCTCGACGATCTG
>JAYVYJ010000247.1:0-11673 GCA_043784465.1 Hyphomicrobiales bacterium | reverse complement strand
GCCCGCCGCCGGCGCTCCGCCTGCGAAAATACGCTCAAAGTCGCGCTCGAACAGCGCCACGGCCCGGGGATCGTCGGTGACCAACAGGTCGTTGTCCTGCGCCGAAAGACCCGAGCGCGAAAAATTTCCGGAGCCGGTGCGCAGCCGCAGGCGATCCACGGCATAGGCCTTGAGATGCATCAGCGCGCCGGCGGGCTTTACGCGCACTGTGACGCCCGGCCGTGCGACCAGATCGGCGAGCGCGCCCGCATGGGCCTCATATTCGGCCCGGTCGAGATAGAGCCTGACGGCCACGCCCCGGTCGGCGGCGTCGCCCAGCGCCTCGACGACGGCGGCGTCAGATAGCACATACGCCGCCATGTCGATGGAGACGCCTGCGCTTTCCAGCGTCGCCACGTCGATCGCCTCCAGATTTTCATTTGGCGCATAATGAATTTCCAGCGTCGCCGCGCCCGCCGGGTCGCAAAGCGACAAGAGAAGGACGAACCAGCGCAAAGTCGAATCCTGCGTAAGTTGACGTCGCAAACGAATCGAAGAAGGTTTAGCGTGGGGTTAACTTCGCGGGACTTGCACGAAGCTGGCGTCGCCCCGCATAATTGTCGCGATAAGGAGCCGTTCATGTCCGTCGTTCGCGCCAAATCGGTCTGCCCGCACGATTGCCCGTCGGTCTGCGCGCTGGAAGTCGAAGTGATCGACGGCGCGCGTATTGGCCGCGTCCACGGCGGCGACCATCCCTATACGGCCGGCGTCGTCTGCGCGAAGGTCGCCCGCTACGCCGAGCGCGTTCACAGCCCGGATCGGCTGACCCAGCCTTTGCGACGCACCGGGCCCAAGGGATCGGGCCAGTTTGCGCCGATCTCGTGGGACGAAGCGCTCGACCGCAGCGCCGAGGCGCTGCTGGCCGCCGAGCGCCATCATGGGGCCGAAAGCGTTTGGCCTTATTTCTATGCCGGCACGATGGGCCTCGTGATGCGGGATGGCATCGAGCGGCTCACCCATGCCAAGAGATACTCGCGGTTCTTCGGCGATATCTGCGTCGGCATTTCCTATCCCGGCTATCTCGCCGGCACGGGAAAAATGAGCGGCGTTAGCTTCGACGAAATTGAAAAAGCGGATTGCGTCGTGATCTGGGGCACCAACGCCGTCGCCACGCAGGTCAATTTGATGACCCACGCGACGCGCGCCCGTAAAGTTCGCGGCGCGAAGATCGTCGCCATCGATGTCTACGACACCGAGACCATGCGTCAGGCCGACCTCGCGCTGAAGCTGCGCCCTGGCACAGATGGCGCGCTCGCCTGCGCGGTCATGCACGCGCTGTTTCGCGATGGCCTCGCCGATTGGGATTACATGCGCCGCTATACGGACGATCCCGACGGGCTCGCCGCCCATGTCGCGACGCGCGATCCCGCCTGGGCCGCCGACGTCACGGGGCTGGCCGTCGCCGACATCGAGGCGTTCGCGGCGCTGGTCGGGCGCAACAAGCGCACGTTTTTCCGGATGGGTTATGGCTTCTCGCGCCAGCGCAACGGCGCGTCCAACATGCACGCCGCGCTCTGCATCCCCGCCGTGACAGGCGCCTGGGCGGTTGAGGGCGGCGGCGCGCTGCACGGATCGGGCGCCGTCTACAAGCTCGACAAGACGCTGATCGAGGGGCTCGACGTCGTTGACGCGCAAACCCGCGTGCTGCACCAGAGCCGTATCGGCGCCGTGCTGACCGGCGAGCGCGAGGCGCTGGGGGGCGGCGGTCCGGTCAAGGCTCTATTCATCCAGAACACCAACCCGCTCGTCGTCGCTCCCGATCAGGAGAAGGTGCGGCGAGGATTTGCGCGCGAGGATTTGTTCACCGTCGTGCACGAGCAGTTCCTCACCGACACCGCGCGCATGGCCGACATCGTGTTGCCCGCCACCATGTTCATGGAGCATGACGACATCTACACCGCGAGCGCGCATCAAACGCTGCTGTTGGGAGGCAAGCTGATTGATCCGCCTCCCGAATGCCGCTCCAACCACGATGTGATTTGCGCGCTGGCCAAACGGCTTGGCGGCGAGCACCGCGGATTCTCCATGTCGGCGCGCGAGATTATTGACGAGACGCTGCGCGCCTCCGGACGCGGCGATCTGGCGGCGTTGGAGGCGAAGGGCTGGATCGACTGCCGCCCGCCTTTCGCGCAAGCGCATTATCTCGACGGCTTCGCCCACGCGGACGGCAAATTCCACTTCCGCGCGGATTGGCCCAACACGCCCTATGGCAACATCGGCCTTCGCGGCGACTGGGCGCAAATGCCGACCTTGCCTGACTATTGGCCGGTCAACGAAGGGACCGACGACGCCCACCCGTTCAAGTTGATCACGTCGCCAGCCCGCAATTTCCTCAATTCGAGCTTCAACGGCACAGCGACCTCGCGCGCCCGGGAGAGCCGGCCCACCGCGCTGGTGCATCCACAGGACGCGGCGCGGCTTGGCTTGAGCGATGGCGAACTGCTGCGGCTCGGCAACGGACGCGGCTCGGTGCGGGTTCACGCCAAGCTGAGCGAGACGGTGCGCCCGGGCGTGATCGTCAGCGAGGGGCTATGGGAAAACCGCAATTTTGTTGACGGGCGCGGAATCAATACGCTGACTTCGGACGAGAGCGTGGCGCCGTTCGGGGGCGCCGCGTTCCATGATATCCGTGTGTGGGCGAAGGCGGAGGCGGCGGCGATTGTTCAGAGCGTTTCGCAAGCGGCGGAGTGACTTCAGCGTAAATGAAGAGCATATGGGAGCAGCGCTGGTGCATCGCATCTACGAGCGCAGCTTCGCGCCCGAAAGCTGGCCGAGCGTGCTGCGAGACGTCTCGAAGGTCTCGGATTCGGCCGGCGCGTTGCTGTTCGTTACCAACCCCGGCTTCCGCGCCTGAGCGGCGTCGACCCGATCGGTCAATTTTACGCAGCGGTTCGTTGACGAAGACTGGTACTGGCGCGGCCATCTGACGAAGTGCGTTTACGCCACGCCGCATTGCGGATTTCTGCGCGACATCGACTTGTGTTCGCCCGGGGAACTTGAAGCCGAGCCGATTTACAAGGGTATCTGGGGCAACGTTGGCGTCGCCCACGGCGTGGCGACGGCTTTCCGACGGCCGCACGACGAATGGTTGGCTCTCGTCATGCCGCGCCTCATCGCCAAGGGCTTCGTCGATCCCGCCGCGCTCGACCGGCTCGACGCGTTGCGGCCGCATCTGGGGCGCGCCACGTTGATTGGCGTGCGCCTGCGGCTCGAACGCGTCCGCGCCGCCGGCGAGACTCTCGGCGCGCTCGGGCTCGCCGCAGCGGGTCGACCCAAAGAGGAAAGGCGCTGGCCGTCAACGCGCTCTTCGAAGCGTCCGAAGGCGTGGCGATCTGGCGCGCGCAGGACCGCGTGAGGCTGAAGGGCCGCAACGCCGATCGCATGCTCGGGCTGGCGTTGCAGGGGCTGCATTCGACGAGCGACGAGGGCGCCCGCTCCTTCCCCGTCCGCAACGAAGCGACGAACGAATTGAGCGTCGGCCACGTCATTCCCGTCAGGTTTACGGCTCGCGACGTTTTGGCGAGCGAGGCCGCCGTCTTCGTGCGGGCCCCGGTCGGCGCGGCGAAGGCGCCGCCGACGCATCTGCTGCGCGCGCTGTTCGACCTGACGCCCTCGGAGGTTCGCGTCGCCCGCATACCCGCCAGCGGCAAGTCCGTCGACGAGATCGCCGTCGAAGGCAGAGGTTCGCAAAATACCGTGCGGGTGAAGGTTCGCGGCGTCCTGGAGAAGACGGGATACGCGCGTTGCCGAATTGTCATCTATTAGGGCAACGTCAACGACATCCGCGCCAATTTTACGGCCTTCACCATCATCAACGGCTCGCAAAGCGCGTTGGAGCTTCCCCAAATGCGCTGAACGCATGACGGCGGCTCCGCGCTTGGCGCCGTCGATCCTGTTCCCTGCGCCCCGGCGCTTGTGTCGGCGACGTGTTCGGCGACAATAGCCACGGACCCTTCGGTCGGCCAGACCACGACGGCGACCGGTCCATCGCCCTGGACATGCCATCAAGCCGACATCTGACCGCGCCCCTGTCAGAGCGGAAGGTTCGATACCCTCGCCCCGCCTCCCGATCAGCCGTGAGCCTGCATGCGGTCGGCGAAGGACGCGACGAGCAGGTTCGCGAGCGGCGCGGCGAGATCATGGAGCGAATGGTCTAGCGCGATGAAATGCGTGTCGAGGGAGGCGAACACGCCGTTGAACGTCAGCGGGTCGGTCGTCGCCGCCCGCGACGAGGCCCCCGCATTCGGGTTCCCGCCCAGCAGGGCGGTGAAGTCGCCGAAATCGGTCGCCAGCGCCGACAATTCCGCCACCATCGGCCTGATCGCCGAGACAAGGGCGAGGTTCGCGTCGCCTGACGGCAGGTCGGCGACCAGCTTCGCCGTCTCGCGGGTCAACACGCCAAAGTCGGTCTGCAACGCCGCCGTCGCCGTCGCGGAGCCTCTCACGGCGCCGGGAAGTTCGGCCTTCGAACGCATCGAACCCAGCTTCGTCATAGCCCGGCCGAATGCGCCGAGGTCGGCTGCGGCGGCGAACACGTGCCGGTCGAGGGCGAGAAAGTCGGCCTGCGCGCCTGTCGTGACGGAGGGCGCCTCAAACAGCACCCTGTCGGCGGCCCCCAGCACGAAGCCGATGCGCTCGAATTCGTGCTGGAAGCCGCGGCCGTCCTGTCCGAAAGTTCGGAAAATATGACCATTCTGCCGTTCGGCGGCGACGAAAGCTTTCGGCGTGTCTGCGCTTTCCAGCGCCGTCACGGCGGCGTCGATCTGCGTATCGAGCTTGGCGAAAAGCTCTTGCGTAGCCGCGCCTTCGACAACTTCCAGCGACAGCGCGCGGTGTAGAATTTTCGTCAAACGCTCGACGGCGGTCGGCATGGTCATTCCTCGTATTCAGGATCGCAGCGTCGCACGCGCAAGAGACGCGGCACGCTAGCTATCTTCCGTTGTATTGGTCGCCATACCCAAATATAGAACAAATATAAAATCGAAAATATTAGCTTCGTAAATCAACCGCGCGAAGATTTCCGCCGAAAACGTTACTTTGCGTTGAGGTCGTAAGTCAAAAACCGCCGCCCGGGCCGTTCACGACCCGCGCCTGCACGCCGAAAGTCAGTTTGTCGGTGACGTGGTAATCGACTCCCGCGCCGAGAACGCCGACGCCGAACGCGGGACCGGCGCCGAAAGCGCCGTTCAGCGTGGTCGCGGCGTCGGGCAGCGGAGACGAGAAGGCGGTCGCGCGCCCGATCCCGCCGCCCGCGAAGGCGTAAGGCGTCACCCGGCCGAATGCATAGCCGACCTTCGCCTCGCCAAACGCGAAATCGATCCCCCGGTCGCGGCCCAAAGCCGTCGGCAGCGGCGAATAGCCGGTGTCGAGGCGCACGCCGATCACGAAATTATTGTCGAATCGTCTGTCGAATCCCACGAACATGTCGCCGCCGAACTGACCCTTGCGCCCTTTCGTCGCAGCGAACGTGACGCCCGTCCCGACATAGGCGCCGTTCCAGATCGACGGCGAGGGATAGGGATCCAGGGGCGCGCGCGGGATGGTGGGCCAAGGATCTGCGAGCGCGGGGCTGGCGAGCGCGGCCAGAAGCACTAGAAGCGTTTTCATTCCCGGACGCTACACGACGCGAAGCGCTGAAGGAATCGGGCGAGGAATCGGGCGAGATTCCCAAGCCCGTCGATTCGGGGTAAGGACGCGCGACCTTTCCTTCAGAGAGCGATGACTTGCGACAGATCGTTTACGCTTTCTTGACCGCCCCGCTGCTGTTGGGCTCAGCCTACGGGTCCACGCCTGGCGCCGAAGGCTTTCCCATCGCCACCAGCCAGCCGGGCAATTACCTCTCCGCCACCATCGCCAGCGCCGACCGCGACACCGCCGCCGCCTCGCTCTACTACCGCGAGGCGTTGCGCGCGGATCCGCAGAACCTCGATCTGGTCGAGCGCGCCTTCGCGGCGGCGATGGCGGCGGGCGACGCGCGCGGCGCTTATGCGCTGGCCGACCGACTGGCCTCCCGCGACCCCGCCAATGCGCTGGCGCGGCTCGCTCTCGCCGTGCGCGCATTTTCCAATGGGCAATATCCGGCGGCGCGTGCGCAGATCGCGGCGGGCGACGCCGGCAAGGGCCGCGACGTCACCTCGGCGCTGCTGACCGCCTGGGCGTACGCGGGCGCGGGAGACCTGCGCCACGCGCTCGAAGCGCTGGACCGAATCGCCGATCCCAATGTCGCGGTGTTTCGCGATTACCACGGCGCCCTCGTCGCCCAGGCCCTTGGCGATCCCTCCGAGGCGCTGCGGCGCTACAAGCTCGCCTACGCCAAGGACCCCGGCACATTGCGGCTGGTCGACGCCTATGCGCGCTTTCTCGTGAGCCGAAAGGACATCGCCGGGGCCAAGAAGCTCTATGCCGATTTCACCGCCCGTAGCCCCAACAATCCGGTGGCCGCGGCGGCCCTCGCCGACATCGAGGCCGGGCGCCCGCTGGCGCAGGTGGTGCGAAATGTGCGCGAGGGCGCGGCGGAGGCGCTTTACGGCTTGGGCGGCGCAGGCACCCGTCAGGGCGACGAACTGGCGTCGCTGATTTATCTGCGGCTGGCGCTGGCGCTGCGGCCCGAGCACGATTTCGCCGCCGTCAGCGTCGCCAACCTGCTTTCCGATCTCAAGCGCAATCAGGAGGCGGTGCAGGCCTATCTCGCGGTGCCCAAGACCTCGCCGCTGTCGGAGAGCGCGACCATTCAGGCGGCCATCGAATATGACGGCCTGCAACAGACCGACAAGGGCCTCGGCCTGTTGAAGCAGGTGGTGTCCGAGCATCCCGACGATCCCGATGCGTGGAGCGCGCTGGGCACGTTGCAGCGCTCGGCCAAGGATTTCGCCGGCGCGGCGGATTCCTACGATCACGCGATCGCCAAGCTCGTCACGCCCGACAAGGCGCATTGGGTGCTCTATTATTTTCGCGGCATCGCCTTCGAGCGCACCAAGCAATGGCCCAAGGCCGAGGTGGACTTCAAGACGGCGCTCAGGCTCTTCCCCGACGAGCCGATGGTGTTGAACTATCTGGGTTATTCCTGGGTTGACCAGGGCCTCAACCTCGACGAGGCGTTCAAGATGCTGCGCCGCGCCGTCGATCTCAAGCCGACCGACGGCTACATCGTGGACAGCCTCGGTTGGGCCAATTTCAAACTCGGGCATTATGAGGAAGCCGCGCGCGATCTGGAGCGGGCCGTCGAGTTGAAGCCGGGCGATCCCGTGGTCAACGATCATCTGGGCGACGCCTATTGGCGCGTCGGGCGCAAGACGGAAGCGCATTTCCAGTGGAACCACGCGCGCGACTTCGGGCCGGAGCCGGAGGATCTCCCCAAGGTTCTGGCGAAGATCAAAGACGGCCTGCCCGAGGCTTCGCCCGAACCTGTGAAATCCGGCGGCTGAGCGATGCAGGATCGGCGTATGCCCACCCAAGTCGGGCGGGCGCCCGCCAAGGTCAATCTCACGCTGCACATCCTGGGGCGGCGGGAAGACGGCTGTCATGAACTGGACAGCCTCGTGGCTTTCGCGGGCGTCGGCGATCGCCTGAGTTTCGATCCGGGCGAGCCGCTTTCGCTGGAGGTGAGCGGACCCACGGCGGAGCTTTCGGGGCCCGACGACGACAATCTCGTATTGCGCGCCGCGCGCGCGCTGTCTGGGCGCGTGGCCGGGTTAAAACTCGGGCGGTTCCGGCTCTACAAGGTGTTGCCGGTGGCGGCGGGACTGGGCGGGGGTTCGTCCGACGCGGCCGCCGCACTGCGGGCGCTGGCGGATTTTAACGGGCTGGGGCGGGACGACGCGCGCGTGACGTCGGCGGCGCAGGCGACCGGGGCCGACGTGCCCGTGTGCCTCGACCCCCGCGCGCGCAGGATGACGGGGATCGGCGAAAAGATCTCTCCGCCGCTGCATTTGGCGCCGCTGCCCGCCGTTCTCGTCAATCCCCGCGTCGCCTCGCCGACGCCCGCCGTTTTCGCCGGGATCGGGCTGGCGCGGGGCGAGGCTTCCGGCCTCTCGCCCTTTGTCCGGACATGGGAGGGCGACTTCGCGGACGCGCTGGCCAAGGGGCGCAACGACATGCAGGCCAGCGCGGCGCGGCTGACGCCGGCGATTTCCCAGACGCTTGCGGCGTTGCGGGACGCGGGCGGCGCGCGGCTCGTGCGGATGTCGGGTTCGGGTGCGACCTGTTTTGGCCTATATCGGGACGGCCATGCCGCGGCGCGAGCGGCGCGCCGCCTGCGGGACGCGCAGCCAAACTGGTGGGTGCGCGCGACATGGTTGAGGTAGGCGGACGTATCAAAATCGCGGAAATTCATTCTCCTGCGCGCCGGCTTTTCGGGCGACCTACAGATGGGTTGTGAAAAAACCGCCTAGCGTTACGCAGGGGTTGGGGTAAACTTGAGGCGTGGCGCGCCGAGGGGCTTGCACGCGAAGTCGGGAGTTAAGCCCATATCAGGGGACGAAGTCGCAGCGCCGCGAAATCAAGTTTTGTTGGCGAGTCCGGCTGAGCAAGTTGAACTCGCTCTCGACAGCGGAGCTATATTGGGCACATGGGTTTGGGAGATCGCGCCGGACCGCATCGTCGCCGATCAGCGCTTCGCCCGCACTTTCGCCCTTGATTCGCAAATATGTCGCGAGGGCATGCGCCTCTCCGAAATCACGAAATCCATTCATGCGGACGACCTGTCGCGCGTGGAGCGCGCGATCGCGGACGTTGTGCGGACAGGGGGGCGCTATGCCGCCGAATACCGGGTGCGCCGGCTGGACGGGGGATATCGCTGGGTGCAGGCCAGCGGACGATGCTATCTCGACGATTGCGGACGTCCAGCGCGCTTTCCCGGCGTCGTCATCGACATTGACGAACGCAAACAGGCCGAAGAGCGGCTTCAACGCAGCGAGGCGGAAGCGCGGGAGACCAAGAACACGCTGCAATCGATCCTCGCTGCGATTCCCGCTCTGGTCTACGTAAAAAACCGCGAAGGTCGCTTGCAGATCGCCAACGGGCCGACGCTCGACTTGATTGGAAAACCTTGGGCGGATGTCGAAAACCGCACCGACGGCGAATTCCTCGACGACAAGGAGCAGGCTCGCCATATCATGGCGACGGACCAAAGGCTGATGGAGGCCGGAGCGAGCGAAGAACTCGAAGAGATCGTCGGGGCCGACGCGGTCGGGCCAAGAGTATGGCTGTCGCACAAGCAGGCGTTTCGCGACGAATACGGAACCGTCGTCGGTCTGGTGGGGACGTCCGTCGACATCACCGCGCGAAAGCGCGCCGAAGACCAGCGGCAACTCCTGCTCCTCGAAATGAATCATAGGGTCAAGAACCTGTTTGCGCTGGCGTGCGGCATCGTCAGGATGTCGGTTGCCTCCGCCGCAAGCCCAAAAGAGCTGTCCGACGTCGTGACGGGCCGGCTGATGGCGCTGTCGCGCGCCCACGAACTGATCCTGCCCGCGGTCAAGAACAGTCCGAAGGGAGAAGCGGCCGGGCTTGAGGACATCGTGCTGGCGGTTGTGTCTCCCCATCTCGCGCCGGGCCATGAACAGCTCCATTTATCGGGCCCCGCCCTTGCGCTGAACGCCAATGCGGCCACAACGATCGCGCTGGTCCTGCACGAACTCGCCACCAACGCCTCTAAATACGGCGCGCTCTCGCAATTGTCCGGCCGGCTGTCCGTCTCGTGGCGCGCCGGTCTCGAAGAGTTCACGCTTGCCTGGGTGGAGGACGGCGGACCGCCCATCGTGGCGGCCCCGGCGCGCAGCGGGTTTGGCACGCGTTTGGCCCGCCAGAGCGTAGCGGCCTCCTTGGGCGGCGATATCGCATTCGCCTATGAAACGGCGGGATTGCGGGTCGAGTTGACCGGCAAGCTTGCGCTGATGGCGGCATCCCCAGGTCCTTAGGTTGCGACGGTCGTCTCGACTTCATCGCGCAGCGGGATCATGTCGCCGGTGCGCACCGCGAGACCTTGGAGAGCACGATGCGCGCAAGGACCTTGGTTCGAGTGCCGGGCGAGGGCGGTCAAGTCACGCTGGCGGGCAAGCCCCTAACGTTCCTGGTGACCGGCGAAGACACCACGCACGCCTCGATGTTCGATTGGACGCCGCCGCCGGGATTTTCGACAGAGCTTCATGTTCATCGCGTTCAGGAAAAACCATTTTACGTGCTGGAGGGCGAATGCAGACGGGAGGTCGGCGGCCGGGTCATCGAAGCCAAGCCGGGCGCTTATGTGTTCATTCCCCCCCGGCGTTGCGCACAATATCGAAAATGCGAGCGTAAAACCGGCGCGTATGATTATGACGGTTCCGCCCCCAGGTCATGAGCATGACTCATAAGAACTTGTGACCTTGTCGCGCGCAGCAGCCCCCGGAAGCGGGCGCCATCGCCGAGCTGAGAGGCCGGGACGACACCAGGCTACTTTTCGCGTTGAAGGCGGTCTGAGAGCGGTGCGCAGCCGCGAGAATGGGTCGAATCAGCCGCTCTTGGCCCTGTCCAGCAACGTCATCACCGCCGGCAACATCCGCTGGACGATCACCTTGACCCCCTCGGGCGCGGGATGCAGCCCGTCGGGCTGATTGAGCTTGGGGTCCGCCGCCACGCCGTCAAGAAAGAACGGATAGAGCGCCACGCCGTACTGGGCCGCCAGATCGGGAAAGATGCGGTCAAACGACGCACGGTAGTCCGGCCCGAGATTGGGCGCCGCCACCATGCCTGCGAGCAATGTCGGAATATGCGCCGCGGTCGCCTTCTGCAGTATTGCGGACAGGGAGCGCCGGGCGTTCTCAACCGGCAGGCCGCGCAGCATGTCATTGGCGCCGAGTTCGACGATCAATGCGCCCGTATCGGGCGGCACGCTCCAGTCGAAGCGGGCTAGGCCGTCGCCCGTCGTCTCGCCCGATACGCCCGCGTTGATCACCTTCACGTCATAGCCGCGCGCGCGAAGGGCTTTCTCCAGCACGTCGGGGAACGCCTGACCCGGCGCGACGCCGTATCCGGCGGTCAGGCTGTCGCCGAAGGCGATGAGCTTGATCGGCTTGGCCGCCGCTGCGCCGACGCCTGCTCCGACCGCCGCTGCGAGCGTCAGCATATGGACGGCGAGCCTCAAGGCCCCATATGTCCCAAAACCCCACGGATGATACATGACCGCTCCCGGCGATTCGCTAAGCACCCTATACGCTGAAACGCCGACCCGGATGGCGGGGTCCCCGGCGGTCGCCTTGCGCAACGTCGAGTTGAGCCTGGGGAGGGGCGCTGCGCGGGTCGATATTTTGCGCGGCGTCAGCCTGGAGATCGCCCGGGGCGAGACGGTCGGTCTCGTCGGCCCGTCCGGCTCCGGCAAATCGACGCTTCTGATGACGATGGCGGGGCTGGAGCGGCCCGACCGGGGCGAGGTGATCGTGGACGGGCAGCCGATCCATGCGATGAGCGAGGACTCGCTGGCGCGGTTTCGCGGGCGGCGCATCGGCATCGTGTTCCAGTCGTTCCAGTTGATACCGACGATGACGGCGCTGGAGAACGTCGCGGTCCCGCTGGAACTGGCAGGCCTGCGCGACGCCCGCGACCGCGCGCGCGACGAACTCGTGGCGGTGGGCCTAGGCGCGCGCCTGGGCCATTATCCGG
>JAYVYJ010000246.1:0-4332 GCA_043784465.1 Hyphomicrobiales bacterium | reverse complement strand
CGCATCGTGGAACGTCAGTTCACGATTCGCGGCGGGGAGATCGACATTGTCGTGGAACGCGACGATTCCGTGGCGTTCATCGAAGTCAAGGCGCGACCGACCCACGCCGAAGGCATGGCGGCGATCGACGAGGGCAAGCGCCGCCGCGTCGCCCGAGCCGCCTCCGTGTGGCTCTCACGCAACCCCTGGGCGGTCAGCCATGCCCTGCGCGGCGATGCGATTCTCGTGGACGCCGGGCGGTCGCCTCTCCATATCGAGGACGCGTTCGCGCTCGATACCGAAGGCTGAGCATGTCCTTGAATGTCGCTATTCAGATGGATCCGATCGACCGGATCAACATCGCCGGCGATTCTTCGTTCGCCCTGCTATTGGAAGCGCAGGCGCGCGGCCACCGGCTTAGCTATTATCCGCCCGACCGGCTGAGCCAGATCGGCCCCGACATTTTTGCGCGCGTCCAGCCTCTTCGCGTGCAGGACGTCGCCGGCGCCCACGCCACACTGGGGACGCCCGAGCGCCGCAACTTGCGCGAATTCGACGTCGTGCTGCTGCGCCAGGATCCGCCGTTCGACCTTGCCTACATCACTTCGACCCATTTTCTCGAACGGCTGGCGCCCGACACCCTCGTCGTCAACGACCCCGCCGCCGTGCGCAACGCGCCCGAAAAAATCATGGTGACCGAGTTTTCCGACCTCATGCCGCCGACCCTCATCACCCGCGACCGCGAGGAGATCGAGGCGTTCCGCGAAGGGTTCGATGCGGTGGTGATGAAACCGCTCTATGGCAACGGCGGCGCCGCCGTGTTCAAGGTGACGCGCCGGGACGTCAATTTCGGCTCGCTCTTTGACCTGTTCTCGACCACGTTCCGCGAGCCGTGGGTGGTGCAGGAATTCCTGCCCGAGGTCATGGCGGGCGACAAGCGCATCATCCTCGTCGACGGCGAACCGCTCGGCGCCGTCAACCGCGTGCCGCAGGGCGACGACATCCGTTCCAACATGGTGCGAGGCGGGCGCGCCGTTCATGTCGACCTTACGCCGGGGGAGCGCGAAATCTGCGCCCGCATCGGGCCGGAGCTTAAGGCGCGCGGGCTCGTCTTCGTCGGCATCGACGTGATCGCCGACCGCATCACCGAGATCAACGTCACCTCGCCCACGGGCCTGCGCGCCATCAAGCGCCTGGGCGGACCCGATCTCGCGGTTTCGATCTGGGACGCTATCGAACGCCGTGCGGCGGCGCGATGAACGTCGCGGCCTCATGATGAACATGGTGCGGGCGCGATGACTATCGTGCGGGCGCGATGAACGCTGCGGTCGCACGCGCGCGCCGCCCGGCGCGCCCCGCCGCCGACGAGGCGGCGACCCATGCGGGGGAACTGAAAACCCTCGTCGCCGCCGCCGATCGCGAGGCGGGGCCGGAATCTTCCGCCTTTCGCAAGGCCGCCGCGCAGGCGCTCGCCGGCTTCCTCGGCCGGCGTCGCTCGGAGGCGCGTGCACGGCTCGACGATGACGGGCGCGGCATGGCCTGCGCCGAGTTCCTCAGTTCCGTTCAGGACCTCGTCGTTCGCGCGCTGCACGAAAAACTGGTCGAACGGCTCGCCGCCGCGAAAGGGCCGCCGCCGCCGCTCGCCGTCGTCGCGGTCGGCGGCTATGGCCGGGGGGCGCTCGCGCCCCATTCCGACATCGACCTTCTGTTCGTCGCCGCCGAGCCGGGAGAGATCAGAACCAAGCTGATCGTCGAATCGTTGCTCTATGTGCTGTGGGACCTCAAGCAGAAGGTCGGCCATGCGACCCGTTCTGTCGAGGATTGCCTCGTCCAGGCGCGCGCCGACATGACGATCCGCACCTCGATCCTGGAAGCGAGGCTGCTGAGCGGCGACGCCCGCCTGTTCGAAGACATGCGCCGGCGCTTCAACATGCAGATCGTCGCGAAGACCGCGGGCGAGTTCGTCGCCGCCAAACTCGCCGAACGCGACCAGCGCATCAAGCGGCAGGGCGAATCGCGCTATCTGGTGGAGCCCAACGTCAAAGAGGGCAAGGGGGGCTTGCGCGACCTCAACACGCTATTCTGGATCGCCAAATACACGTATCGCGTCGAGGATCCCGCCGACCTCGTCGGAGTTGGCCTGTTCACCGCCGAAGAGCTGAAATTGTTTCGCCGCTGCGAGCAGTTTCTCTGGGCGGTGCGCTGCCACCTGCATTATCTCGCCGACCGGCCCGAAGAGCGGCTAACCTTCGATGTCCAGCCCGCCATCGGCAAACTGCTGGGTTACGCCAACCGCGCGGGGCAGAGCGAAGTCGAACGCTTCATGAAGCATTATTTCCTGGTCGCCAAACAGGTCGGCGATCTCACCGCCATCGTGTGCGCGGCGCTGGAGGTCAAACAGACCAAGCGTCCGCAGACCCTGGACCGGTTTCTCGCCAAGCTGCGCAAGCGCCCGCAGGCGGTGGCCGAGGCGCCCGATTTCCGTGTCGACGTCGAACGCGTCAACGTGGTCGCCGACGACGTGTTCGAGAAAGACCCCGTCAATCTGATCCGCCTTTACTGGGTGGCGGACCGCTCGGGGCTGCCCGTCCATCCGGAGGCGACCAGGCTCGTCACGCAATCGCTCCGGCGCCTCGACGCCCGGATTCGTAACGACCCCACCGCCAACAAACTGTTCCTCGAAATCCTGACCTCGCGCCGCGCGCCCGAGGCCTCGCTGCGACACATGAACGAATCTGGCGTGCTGGGCCGCTTCATTCCCGATTTCGGCCGCGTCGTCGGGATGATGCAATATTCGATGTACCACCATTACACCGTCGACGAGCATCTGCTGCGAACGGTCGGCGTGCTTAACCAGATCGAGTCCGGGCGGCTGGTCGAGGATCATCCGCTGCTCTCGGAGATCCTGCCGCAGATCGCGCATCGCACCGCGCTCTATGTCGCCGCCTTCCTGCACGATATCGCCAAGGGGCGGGGAATCGACCATTCCCTAGGCGGCGCGGAGGTCGCCCGCCGGCTGTGCCCGCGCCTGGGGCTCAACGCCGCCGACACCGAGCGCGTGGCCTGGCTGATCCAGGATCATCTGACGATGTCGAACACCGCGCAGGGTCGCGACATTTCCGATCCCCGCACCTCCCACACGTTCGGCGCCGTCGTGCAGACGCGGGACCGGTTGCGGCTGCTGCTTGCCCTGACGGTCGCCGACATCCGCGCCGTCGGCCCCGGCGTATGGAACGCCTGGAAGGGCCAGTTGCTGCGCAGCCTCTACTGGGAGACCGAGGTGACGCTGGGGGGCGGCCATTCCGCCATCGACCGCAATTCGCGCGTCGCCGCCTCGCGCGAGGCCCTGCGCAAGGCGCTGCCGAACTGGTCGGACCCGGAGTTCGAGGCCTATGCCTCGCGCCACTATCCGCCCTATTGGCTGAAGGTGGACCTCGCCCGGCGCGTCGAGCACGCAAAGCTGTTCCACGCCATGACCGCGCAGGTGCGCTCGTTGACGACGGAGGTGTCCACCGACGTCACGCGGGGCGTCACCGAACTCACCGTCGTCGCGCCCGACCACCCTCGGCTGCTGGCGATCATCGCCGGCGCCTGCGCGTCCGCCGCCGCCAACATCGTGGACGCCCATATTTTCACGACCACCGACGGTTTCGCGCTCGATTCGATCTTCATCTCGCGCGCGCTGCCGGAGGATTTCGACGAGATCCGGCGCGGACGGCGCATCGCCGAAACGGTCGAGAAAACCCTGCGTGGCGAGATGCGGTTGCGCGACGCGATCCAGGACCGGCGCCGGCGCGAGCCGCGCAACAAGACTTTCCAGGTGGAGCCTGAAGTCGAGATCGACAACACGCTGTCGGGCCTCTACACGGTGCTTCAGGTCTCCGCGCTCGACCGTCTGGGCCTGCTCTACGATGTGACGACCGAGCTTTCGCGGCTGAATCTCAACATCGCCTCGGCGCATGTGGTGACCTTCGGCGAGAAGGCGGTGGATTCGTTTTATGTGACCGACATCACCGGCGCGAAAGTCACGTCTCCGCAGAGGCAGGCGGCCATCAAGCGGCGTCTCGTGGCCATACTTCAGGGCGACCTGCGCGCTTGATTTTTGACTGCCGAGGCTCGATATCGCGCGACACACGAGGGCCAAGAAAACCATGACCGACATGCAACCCGAAAATCCAGAGGCCATCGGGCCGGAAGATGCTGAAAGCTTAAAAGATAATCAGCCCGATCCGCATAGTGTCATCGAGAAGCTGGTTTCGGAAAACGCGGAGATGAAGGACCGCGCGCTGCGCGCACTTGCGGATATGGAGAACATGCGGCGACGTGCGGAGAAGGAGGCGGCCGACGCGCGCA
>JAYVYJ010000245.1:0-4321 GCA_043784465.1 Hyphomicrobiales bacterium | reverse complement strand
TGAAGCCCGCGTTGTCTGAGAGGCCCGGCGCAAAGTGCAAATAGGAGGTCGTGTAGGCTTCCAGAAAGCCGAACGGCGACGCGCTCTCATAGACCTTCTGAGCCTCGGGCAGACGCCGCGCATAGGACGCGCCCTTGTAGTCGTTGACCGCGAGGCGCGGCAATTCCAGCGCGGGGGCGAGCAGGAAATGGCCGCCGAACGCCGCCATTCCCATGATCGCGAAGAAGAGGCGCGACCCCTTGGCGCCGGGGATGAACGTCCACGCGAGGCAGGCCGCGAGCCACAAGGCGAGCGGCGTGACGATCAGGTTGACGGGGTTCAGGACATACATGGAGGCGAGGAACACGAGGCCCGACAGGCCGGAACCCGCGAGATCGGCGAAGTATACGCGCCCAAACGTCTTGTTGCTTTTGAGGAACACGCAGCCCAGAAACACCGCGCCGCCGAGGAACGGCGTCAGCGAGGCGAGAAAGATTTCGAGCAGCTTCCACTTCTGGTTGGGGTCGGAGACTAGATAAATCGGGTTGAACTTGAGGCTCTGGATATAGAGATTGGCCGCCACCGCAGCCGGTCCCATGAAGCCGAGGCCGGCGGTGGCGGCGCCCAGCCAGTGACGCTGGAACCAGCCTTTGGCGGAGGCCATGACGGCGCTGGTCAGGCCGAAGCCGAGCATCGCAAGGCTGACGACGAGCGAGCCGAAATGCGTCCAGTTGCCCACCGCGAACACGCGCATGATGTCGATCTGCAACGCGATGACCGCGCCCGCGCCCAGCGCCACCGCGATATAGAGCGCGAGGCGACCGCGCGAGGTCAGTTCCACGTCGGCGTCGTCGAGCGCGAAGGCGGCGGCGTCGGAATGTTCGTTCATGCGTGTTCCTGAATCCTCAAGACCCCGGCCCAACATCGGGGCCTCCGCGCTGAAGGGTAGACGTGACGCAACTTGGTGAACGGCGCGTTACGCGACCAGCGTCGTGCGGGGCTATAAGGGGGCGGCAGGGGGTTTGCAAACCGGGGACGGCGGCGCGCAGCTTTCCGCTTTAGCCGGGTTTCACGGCGGCGGCAGGCGGAAATCAGCTAAACGCTGTCCGACGCCGGAGCCGGGCCGCAAAACGGCTTAGCGTCCGCCGTCTTGGGCAAAAGCGCCTCGAAGGCTTCGGAGGCGCGGGTGCGATAGCGTTGCATGTGGCGAACCAGGCTGAAAGCACGGGCGCCAAGATCGACGGCGACTGCGGTCAGGCGTCCGGCGTCTATATGAGGGCGGGCGACCAGATCGGAGACCACGGTCAGATGGCCGCTGGCGCGCACCGCCACGCAGAGGGCCTCGTTGGTCGGCAATTCCAGCGCCACGCGCAGGAGCGCGGCGTCAAGGCCCCGCTTGCGCAACGCCTCCTCGAACGCGGATCGCGTGCCCGACCCCTGTTCGCGCAACACCCAGTTGGCCACGATCAAATCTGCGTTCGACGCTTCGCGGCGAGCGAGCGCATGTTCGGGCGAGGCGACCACGACGAGACGGTCGCGCGCCACCTCGACGAGCGTCAGCGCGGGATCGTCGAGGGCGCCCTCGGCAAAGCCGATATCGGCCGCGCCCTCGCGTAGGGCCGTGGCGACGTCAAACGAGTTCCCCACGTTCAGCGCCAACGCGATCGCAGGATAGGCGGCCTTGAAGGCGACCAGAAACGGGGGCAGCCAATAGCTCGCGACGGTCTGGCTGGCCTGAACGGTCAGCGATCCCCGCTGGAGCCCGCCCATTTCCGCCAGCGCGCGCTGCGCGAGACGCGCGCTGGCCTGCGTCGCCCTGGCCTCCTCAAGAAACAGCCGTCCGGACGGGCTGAGTTCGATGCGTCGCCCGATCCGGTCGAACAGGCGGACGCCATAGCGCGCCTCCAGCGCATGAATGGACGCGCTAACCGCCGAGGGCGTGAGGTTCAAGGCTTCCGCGGCGCGCGTGAGATGGGCGCGCTCGGCGACGGCGATGAAGATGCGAAGCTGTTCGAGCGTCATGATTATCAAATTCAATCGAACGAAATGTCTAATATATTGAAATAGACTGAACGATCTGCTCCAGGCAAGTTGGACGGGAAACGAGGTCGATCATGTTCGCCCGCTTAGCCTGCCCCTCCGCGCGCTTTCGGTCCCTCGGGCCGGGAGTTGTTCTATGCCTTCTCGTTGCGACGTTCGCCCTCGGCCTTCAGGTCATCGAGGTGGCTCTCGTGGGCAGACCCTGGCTGGAGGCGCTCGTCTTCGCGATTTTGCTGGGCGTCGCGATCCGCAGCGTCTGGACGCCGGCGGACCTGTGGCGCGCCGGTATCGAGTTCAGCGCCAAGACCCTGCTGGAAATCGCCGTCGTCCTGCTGGGGGCCTCCGTGAGCGTGAGCGCGGTTCTGGCAATCGGCCCCGCGCTGATCGCGGGCGTTGCGGTGGTCGTGATGCTGGCGATTGCGACGAGCTACGGGATCAGCCGGGCGCTCGGACTGCCGCGACGCATGGCCATCCTGGTCGCCTGTGGAAATTCGATCTGCGGCAATTCTGCGATCGCCGCCGTGGCCCCGGTGATCGGCGCGGATGGGGAGGACGTGGCCGCATCGATCGCCTTCACCGCCGTACTGGGCGTGGTGGTCGTGCTGGGCCTGCCGCTGCTCGCGCCATTGTTGCGGATGTCGCTCACGCAATATGGCGTGCTGGCCGGGCTGACGGTCTACGCGGTGCCGCAGGTGCTGGCGGCGACTTTGCCCATCGGCGAGCTCAGCAATCAGGTGGGAACCGTGGTCAAGCTCGTGCGCGTGCTGATGCTGGGGCCCGTCGTGCTGCTCATGTCGCTGCTCGCCTCGCGGCTGCTCGAGGAAACCGACGAATCCGCGCCGGGCTTGACGGCGGGCGAGCGCCTCAAGTCCGGATGGCCGCCGCTGCACCGGCTGGTCCCATGGTTCATCGTCGGCTTTCTCGTCGTGGCAGGCGTTCGCACCGCTGGATGGCTGCCCGCCGAAGTCCTGCCGCCGACCGCGCTGGTCGCCAACTTGCTGACGACGGTTTCGATGGCGGCGCTGGGGCTCGGGGTGGACATCAAGGTGGTGGCGAAGGCGGGGCTGCGGGTGACGGCGGCGGTCACGCTGTCGCTCGTCGTTCTGGGCGCGATCAGTCTCGGGTTGATTCATCTGATCGGCGTGGCGTGACGGACCGGTTTCAGACGAAGGGTTGACAGGGGGCGCGCCATTCCTAGTGTGCGCCGCTCTTCCGGTCACCTAACCCCTGAGTGTCCCCATGTTCGACCCCGCCTTGCGCGATGCGGCGCAAGCGTCCAAGGCCTGGCCTTTCGAGGAGGCGCGCAAGCTCGTCGCCCGCGTGGCGCGCACCGGCCAGAGTGACGTGCTTTTCGAGACCGGCTATGGTCCCTCGGGGCTGCCCCATATCGGCACGTTCGGCGAGGTCGCGCGCACGACCATGGTGCGCCAAGCCTTCCGCGTGCTCACCGCCGACGCGATCCCCACGCGGCTGCTGGCGTTCTCCGACGACATGGACGGGTTGCGCAAGGTTCCCGACAATATCCCCAACCGCGAGAGGCTGACGCCACATCTGGGCAAGCCGCTGACCGAAGTGCCGGATCCGTTCGGCGAATATGACAGCTTCGCCGCCCACAACAACGCGATGCTGCGCCGTTTCCTCGACAGTTTCGGCTTCGAATACGAATTCGCGTCCTCGACGGAATATTACCGCTCCGGCCGCTTCGACGCGGCTTTGCTGCACATGCTGCGCCATATCGACGCCGTACAAAAGATAATGCTGGCCAGCTTGCGCGAGGAGCGCGCCGCCACCTACTCGCCGTTCCTGCCGATCCACCCGCGCACCCGCGTCGTCATGCAGGTGCCGCTCACCGGCATGGACCCCCAAAAAGGCAAGATAAGCTGGAGCGATCCCGCCACCGGCGAGGCGTTCGAAACCCCCGTCACCGGCGGCCACGCCAAGCTGCAATGGAAGCCCGACTGGGCGATGCGCTGGCATGCGCTCGACGTCGATTACGAAATGGCGGGCAAGGACCTGATCGACTCCGTCAAGCTGTCGTCGCGCATCGTCAAGGCGCTTGGGAAAGAACCGCCCGAGGGCTTCAACTACGAGTTGTTCCTCGACGAGAAGGGGGAGAAAATCTCCAAGTCGAAGGGCAACGGCCTGACCATCGACGAATGGCTGACTTACGCCAGCCCCGAAAGCCTCGCCTTCTTCATGTTCCCCAACCCGACGGCGGCCAAGAAGCTGCACCTCGACGTCATCCCGCGCGCGGCTGCGCTTTGGGCAACTCAAACACCATGTACTTCAGCTGCTGCCACTC
>JAYVYJ010000244.1:0-5686 GCA_043784465.1 Hyphomicrobiales bacterium | reverse complement strand
GGCGTCAACACACAAGGTGCACGCCCCCGCCTTGCGCACCTCGAAGGCGATGATGCTCAAGGCGGCGATCTCGGCGGTGGTGAAGTGCGCGGCGAGCTGGGGCGGCAACGCGCCCGAGGCGGCGCAACGGCGTCGGCGCTCTAGGGAAGCCTGCTTATCGGGCGAACGCGGCCGGGCGGGCCTGCGGGGCGCGCTGACGGGCGCGGCCTGTGCCACGGCCACGCCAGCGGGCGAGCGGCTGAAGGCGGCTCTACGGGCCTGTAGGGCCCCGGCGATGGCCTCGGCGTCGGCGTCGGCTATTTGCCCCTCGGCATGTGCGCGCCATAGCAGGCGAGCGGTGGCGTCCAGCACGGCGGTGGTGCGCGCGGCGGCGACGGCTTCGTGAAATTGATTTGCGAGCATGGCTTCCCCGTTCGGACAGAAGCCCGCCGCGTCAGGGACGCGCGCCGATTAGGCAAAGCGGTAGCGTTGGCCCGCAATGGGGCCTTGCACCTTGTCGAATTTTCGGGGAGTATCGGCCTGCTACAGCTTCGATACTTCCCCGGCTTTGCCGGACCGGCCCGCCCCTCAAGGGCGGGTTTTTGGTTTCTGGTGCGTGATTCCTCTGCGACGCAAATCACTTGCGCCAGTTAGGCAAGTTGCGGCGCAACCCCGTCGCCGTCAACGCCGCCCGCAGTTATCCCCGGATTCGCCGCCTGGCAGCGCTTCAAAAGCTTTCATTTTCGCTTCGCGTTGGCGCTGTAGAAAATTAGGCTAAGCCTTTTAAGGGATTTCATAATTTCGACTTGAGAACCGTCGCCGAATTAATTTCGCCCGACTGATTTCGTCCTGGGGACAAATTCTCTCTGTGAGAGCGTGTCTGGTTACGGGGCGGCCGACTCGCGCCGAGATGGGAAACCCCGTTCCCCTTTGAAAAGCTTTATCCGTGCTGTGCTGATTTGTGTTTTCTGCGCATGGAGCCTGCGAACCGCTGCGTACCGATGACGGTCCCCGCCGCTATTACCCGTTAGAAAACGGTTCCCGCCCCGCGTGCGTGGGTCTGCGCGGTCTGTACGTTGGGATAAGCGATGTGCGCGTTTATGCGGCTTCTGGAAACCCAAGCAGCCCGCGCCCGTTAGTCGGATAATCCGGGACAATTATCACGGTTCCACTTCACGCCCATAACCCCAGTCAGGCAGGGTGTCCAAGGGCCTCTATATGGGCCACCCGCTGACAGGCCGCCCCCTGGTCCCATGGATAGACCGCCCCCTGGCCCCATAAACAGACCGCCTCCTGGTCCCATGGATAGACCGCCCCCTGGCCCCATAGACAGACCGCCGCCCGGCCCCATCGAACGGCCGCCTCCCGGGCCTATTGAACAAGCAGCCTGAGTTCTACAAGGGGCATAATGGGATGGATCAACTGCTTGTGCATTTGCGAGATTGGAAATCACAACAGCCAAAAATAGGCCGAATGAAAATTTCACATTTTTTCTATTCATACCGCAAAACTCCCTAAGTGAGGTCACAGCACGATCTGTTCAAAATTGCACGCTAAGCCGAAAGTACAACAAAATCAGCGCATTTCACAAACGTTCGTTTGCGAATGGATCGCGAGGGCAACGGGATTTCTCGGATCTTTCCTTTCAGAACCCGCCTTCAAAATTAGCTTCAAAGGTAATCGGGATTTGGAAGGGCGGCGTGCTCGCGGCGGGCGTCCCTTACCGTGCAATTTTGAACAGATCGTGCTGTGACCCCATGCACCTCGGCGTTTGAGAAATCCGGGCTAAGCGGCGCTCACGCCGGCGACAAGAACGTCAGGGCCGTGACTTTTCGGACTCACCACGGCTTGGGAGTTACGATACGTGTAAAATGAGTGGATCGTTGAGGCTTCGCATAGCAAAACCTCACATGGCGCTATCCGAAATCAAACATTTTCAGACTCGGGCAATGTCATTATTCGGAGAACCTATTAAGAGTCAGAATAGCAATCCCACGCCAAAATTTACGAAACGAGACTGCACGCCCGCAGGTCCATGGAGCAAAACGCCGCCTGAAGCGTCTACTTCTACGTTCTTTGTAATCAAGTACTGGGCACCTCCCTGAATCGAGTAGTTTAACCCTTGGTCGGCAGCCGTCTTTGTGTTCCCGTATATTTCGCCGTACAGTTGCAATTTTTCGTTCATTAAATAAGTTATCACGACGTCTGGATTGACACTCGTGAATCGAGCGACACCACCATTGTTGGTTCGATTCGTAAGCGTAGAAATGCCTAGCAGGCCTGAAATGCCGAGCGCGGGAGTAAGGTCGTAACTAACTATTCCTTGGATATTGGCTTGTGTGCCGCCGCTGCTAAACGCAATCTGCCCGGTGGGAATAGTCAGCTTGACGTCAGCGCTAACTAAGAAACCGCCGAAACTGCCGAATTGATGTTTGATGCCGAACGACGTATCTCCAAAGCCGTCGATATGGCCTCCACCGACGAAAGCGCGCTGTGTTGTCATATTGTAATTGGGAGGAAAAAGTTTGAGTTCCCAATTTTCTGGAAGGCCAAAGCGAAGTTCGGCCTGTGGATAGAACGAGAGCCGGTTGATGTCAGAACCCTTGACGGGACCAGTTTGATAACCGAGTTCGGCGATGGCGTGCCCGCTTTTGACGACACAAGGGCTGTCTGCCACGGTCGGTCGATCAAGTGTCGCAAGCAAGCCATCACATGGATCAGCATCGTCTGCCGCCGGCAACGTGGCGGAGACCGGCGTAGCCGCTTGTGCCTGTGCAGTTACAGGCGATGCACGCGGCCCCACGGCCTGTTTAGTGAGGTCGCCATAGAAGTTTTCGGCAGAGACGACTGTAATTGGGGGAGACGCCGCCAAGGCCGAACCGGCCATGACAAGGAGGGCGGTAGAAAGGGCTAGCGATGACAAGCGCATGATCCGCATAAGAGTCATCGAGTCCGCCACGACATTCATGTGGCGCAGCATATAGAGGCACCCAGCCCGTGGCGAGGGGGTAGGAGTTGATTTCCGCGTCGGACTGACCGACTTTTCCAATTGGCACTGACCCGTCACGGACGATAGCATCTTAAATATTCGGTTAGTGTAAAGCGTGCTGCGTAAGAAGCCCTGCCGCGCATATCCTACGCGACAAGCGGCAGGGCTGTCTTTCAAAGTTCGACCGTCTTCAGAGAAGTGGCCTCTTCCCATTTGCCCGCTTTGCGGTTTTCCAAATAGCGAAGCAAAGCCCGGAAGCGGCCCGAAACTATCCCCTCAGTCTTGGCTTTGGCCTGCCCTTGGACTTGGCGGTGGCGATCCTCGTAATCCTTTCGAGCGACGGCGGCGAGAACGTCCAACATCATCGCGTTGACGGCGGAGAGCATGCCGGCGGTGAACGCGATGGAGACCATCACGATGGGATCATCGTGGGCGAACACGAACACGACGATGGCGGAGACCATTACGACCACGTAGTGCATGAACGTCATTATCATTATCATTATCATGATCGCTATCACCCGGTAGTCTATCATTACCGTAATCGTTACCACCGTGTGGTCCGCGTCCATCATGTTCATCATTACTATAATCAATACTAACGCACAGGGCGCCACGAAAAAATTGTTTCCCACGCCGCACCTCGTGGCGTTCGGCTGTCGCAGAACCGTCGATCAGCGCGCGGCCGATGGTGAGCAAGCTCGCTCCCGTGGCCGTCATGTTGCGGATGAGCGCCAGCACTTGCGTGTGGGCTCGAGGGCTTTGGCCCTGTTGCGTGCCGAGCCCTTGGGCCGCACGTCGGCGAGGCGTAGATTACCGCGTTCTGCGGATCTTGGCGGCGGCGAGGGCGGCCTTCGTGCGGGCCGAAATCATGTGGCGTTCCTTCTCGACTACAGCGGCGTACAGGTGCAGCATGAAGGCGTCGGCGTCTCGGCCGAATTCAGCGACGATGAACGAGACGCGCTGAGCTATAAGTCCAACCACGAACGCGAGGCGAAGGCCGCGCTATCGGGCGTGTAAGTCCAGACCCTTGTCGAGCGGGCCATCGTCAACTTTCTCGCCAAAGGTGACTAGTCAGGTAACAAGTTAGGTTTCTATCAAGTTAGCGGATCTGCTGCGGCGCTAATTGCTACCTCCGTACGTGATGACCTAATCGCTTCGGCAAGTGCACTTGTGTCTGCAGGATTGGCCATCTGCGCAGCTTCATGGTCATAGCGATCAGACAGAGCAGGGTTTTCTCGGCGCATAGACTCCAAAAGTTCGATTATTTTGGCGTTTTTTCGTTCTCCAAGTAATGCTAGCTGGAGAGTAAGATTATCTCTATGTTCAATTAGCTCATTTCCTCGTCGCTGCGCTACCAGCACAAGTAAAGTAATGCACACACTAAGTACTGTTCCCGCATCTGATAGGGAAATAACACCTACTTCATTTGATCTATGATCGACATAAAGAACATATTTTATTATTATCCACGCAAAAAGCCCTATAATTGTACCGAACATAAACACGGGAGAACATACAGCGCGTGTAATTCGCGCTATAATTCTTTCTATTGGTAATGTTTGCTTTTGATGTCCGAGATGCAACTCGGCCACGGCCTGCAGCGTCTCTTCTATATGTGGCGGCAATGTAGTCACGTGTTCACTATGAGGGTGTAAGTAAAAGTCAGAATATCCGACTTTTACTTATTTGCTAGCATATTAGTTAAAAACTTTTCATTTTTATTTGGATGATCCGCTCTTACCATGAGCCTTCGTCGAACTTTCGTGCGCTTTTGTTGAATGTTGGTGGGCCTCGCCTGCGTGCTTTGATGCCGCAGACGTGTCGCCTTTTGAATGATGCTCTGCCGCCATCTTATGCGACTTTGCCGCATTCTCATGATGCTTTGCCGCTTCTTCGTGGTTTTCTTTAGACATGGTTCTCTCCCTTGGTGCGAGTGGCACCAAATTTAGACGCTCGTTTCGTGCAATTGTTCCCGATTTCGCTGAGTAGCTCTACGCCGCGCGCCGCAGGATGGCGGCGACCTGCTCGGCGGCCCATTTTCCCCCGCGCGCCGTCGCAACGCCCTTGGTGTTCAACTCGGCGGCTATCTTGCGCAGGCTCGCGCCCTCGGCCTGCAATGGAAGGATGAGCGGCAACACCCTGGCGTCTGCCTCGATGGCGTTGGCCTTGTTGCGGGCCGCGCCCTTGGCCTGAGCGTCGGCGATGCGGGGATTACCGAGCCGCGTTCCCTTGGCCTTGGCGGCCTCAAGAGCGGCTTTCGTGCGGGCGGATATCATGCTGCGCTCTTTCTCGGCCAAGGCCGCGTACAGGTGCAACAGGAACGGCTCAACGTCCCGCCCCAGCTCGGCCACGACGAACGGGACTTTTTGAGCCATGAGACCGGCGACGAACGCCACGTCGCGGCTGAGCCTGTCCAGCTTCGCGACGACGACGGCGGCCTTGTGCTGGCGCGCGGCGGCTAGGGCGGCGGCGAGCAGCGGGCGGCGCTCGATGGCGTCGCTTCCCTTTCCCGTTTCGACTTCCTCGAACTCGGCGACGATGGCCAGACCCTCGGCTTCAGCGAAGCGGGCGACAGCCTGGCGCTGGGCCTCAAGGCCGAGGCCGCTCTTGCCCTGCCCGGACGTGCTGACCCTGAAATATGCGACCAGCGTTTTGGTGGTGGTGGTGACAGACATTGGCTTGTCCCGAATAACTGTCAGGACTCTAAACGTTCGT
>JAYVYJ010000243.1:0-3606 GCA_043784465.1 Hyphomicrobiales bacterium | reverse complement strand
GATGCCCCAGACGGTGCCGAGCAGGCCAACGAAAGGAGCGACCGAAGCGATGACGGCGAGATTGGGCAGGCCGCCCTCCGCCCGCGCCAGCGCCTCGCGCCCGGCGCGCGCCATCGCCTCGGCGAGGCGCTGGCGGCGTTCGCTGACCGTCTCGGCGGGGAGAACGATCGCGGCGGCGGCGCGGCCGGCGTCGGCGACCTTGGCGAGCCTACCGGGCCGACCGGTTGCGCGCGCTTCCCGGATCGCACGACCGATGCTGAGCGAGGCGAAAATTCCCTCCAGAATCACCGCCCAGCCATAGATCGAGGCGAGGGCGAGAAGCGCCATTACCGCCTTGCCGACGGGGCCGGCCTGGATGAACAGATGGATCGGCGAGATCGACAGGCTGTCCACTTGGCGCTTCTCCCGCGGACGTTTTGAACGCCGCGAGGCCCCTATAGCGCGCGCCTTACCCGTCGCAAGCCTTGGCGCTCAATGCAGGTAAAATTCCTGACCGACCGCGCGAAACTCTCGTGGCTTGATGAGTCCGCAATGGCTGACCGTCACGGAATGCAAAACGCCCTCCAACTCGCGCCGCCAGAAATCGAGAAACTTTCGCAATTCGGGATAGGCGGGGTAGAGGTCGTTTGTCTGCCAGATGAAGGTTTGCAGCAGGCCCGGATGATCGGGCATCCGGTAAAGAATGTTCGCCGTGGTCAGGCCGAACCCCTGCATCTGCTTGCGGAAATCCTCGGAGACCATGGCGAGCCTTTCGCGTGGGGACGTGCTGATTCCTGAACGTCGAGCCCCTGTCATGCTGCCACGCGCGTTGCGCCGCGCAAGTGCACAAATGCAACATTTACGATGTTTTTCAAACAGTTAGCACTACTCGCCGGTAAGTGCTGACGGCGCAAGGGCGTCGCAGCGTCCTTGACTCTGCGGATGCGGATGTCAGTATCCCTGACCAATCGGTCAACTCCCCTCAAATACGGGGAGCGCGCCGCATAAGGTGATCGAAAAGAGGAGTGGGGAATGGGTTTCTGCAACGTCGCGAAGTTCGGTTCGGCGCTGCTGGCGGGGCTTCTCGCCTCGGCCTGCGCTTACGCCGACACGATCAAGCCGGCGGTGATCTACGACCTCGGCGGCAAGTTCGACAAATCCTTCAACGAGGGCGTGTTCAACGGCGCCACCAAATTCGCCAAGGATAGCGGCGTCGCCTTCCGCGACCTCGAAATCCAGAACGACGCACAGCGCGAGCAGATCCTGCGCAAATTCGCCAAGGACGGGTTCTCGCCGATCCTGATGCCGGGCTTCGCCTGGGCGACGGCGCTGGCCAAAGTGGCGGACGAATTCCCCAAGACAAAGTTCGGCATCATCGACATGGTGGTCGACAAGCCCAACGTGCAGTCGATGGTGTTCAAGGCGGAAGAAGGTTCTTTCCTCGTCGGCGTGATCGCGGCCAAGACCTCCAAGAGCGGCAAGGTCGGCTTCGTCGGCGGCATGGACATTCCGCTGATCTCCGCGTTCGAATGCGGTTACGCACAGGGCGTCAAATATGTGAGCGACAAGAACGTCGTGATCCCGAACATGACCGGCACGACGCCGTCCGCGTGGAACGATCCCGTCAAGGGCGGGGAACTCGCCAAGGCGCAGATCAGCCAGGGCGCCGACGTCGTTTTTGCGGCGGCGGGCGCGACGGGCCAGGGCGTTCTGAAGGCGGCGGCGGATGCAGGCAAGTTCAGCATCGGCGTTGACTCCAATCAGGACAACTTATTTCCCGGCAAGGTGCTGACCTCGATGCTGAAGCGCGTCGACGTCGCCACCTATGATTCCTTCAAGGCGGCCAAGGACGGCACCTGGAAGGCGGGCGTCCAGGTGTTCGGCCTCAAGAACGACGGCGTCGGTTACGCCACCGACGAGTGGAACAAGACGATCCTGAGCGAGGAGGCCAAAAAGGCGGCCGACGCGGCGAAGGCCGACATCATCTCGGGCAAGATCAGCGTCCACGACTTCATGTCCGACAACAAGTGCCCGGTCTGAGATAAAGCTTCCGGCCCGATCCTTGCGAGGCATGGGGTATGAGCGAAGCGGGGGCGGCGCCGGCGATTGAACTGATCGGCGTGGACAAGAGCTTTGGCCCGGTCCACGCCAACAAAGACGTCAACCTGCGCGTCGAGCGCGGGGTCATTCATGGCATCGTAGGCGAGAACGGCGCGGGCAAATCGACGTTGATGTCGATCCTCTATGGCTTCTATGAAGCCGACGCCGGCCAAATCCTCATCAACGGGAAAGAGGTGCGCATCCGTTCCTCCCGCGAGGCGATCTCGCTGGGAATAGGCATGGTGCATCAGCATTTCATGCTGGTGCCGCCCTTGAGCGTGCTCGATAATGTCATGTTGGGCGCGGAGGGTGGGGCGCTGCTCGCCGTGGGCGCCCGCGAAGTGCGCGCCAAACTTGCGCATCTGGCGAAGGAATATGGGCTGGACGTCGACCCCGACGCAATTGTCGGCGATCTGTCAGTGGGCTTGCAGCAGCGCGTCGAGATTTTGAAGGCGCTGGTTCGCGGCGCGGAAATCCTCGTGCTCGACGAGCCGACCGCCGTGCTGACGCCAGCGGAAGCCGACCAGTTGTTCCAGATGCTGCGCGTGCTGCGCTCGCAGAACAAGACGATCCTGTTCATCACCCACAAGTTGCGCGAGATCATGGCGCTGACCGACCGCGTCTCGGTCATGCGGCGCGGCGAGATGGTGGCGACTTTTCAGACGGCGCAAACCTCGCCCCCCGAACTCGCCGACGCGATGGTGGGTCGCAAGGTGATCCTGAAGATCGAGAAGGCGCCCGCGCGGCCGGGGTTGGTCGTGCTGGAAGCGCGCGGACTGACGGTGAGAGACGACCGGGGCGTCGAGCAATTGCGCGACGTGTCGCTGCAACTGCGCGCCGGGGAGATTTTGGGCGTCGCGGGGGTGGCTGGCAACGGCCAGTCGGAACTGCTGGAAGCGCTGGCGGGGATGCGGCCGCTGGCTGCGGGCGAGATTTTGCTCAACGGGGTTTCGCTAGCGGGGCGCGACCCCAAGGCGCGGCGGCGGCTGGGCGTCGGGCATGTGCCGGAGGACCGGCACCGGATGGGGCTCGTCATGCCGTTTCAGGCCTGCGAGAGCGCGATGCTGGGGTTTCAGGACGAAAAAGTCTATGGGTCGGGCCTGCTGTTCGACCGTCGCGCCATCGTCGCCGACGAGGCCGCCAAGATGGAGGCCTACGACATCCGGCCCCGCGCGCCGCTGCTCAAGACCGCCAATTTTTCCGGGGGCAATCAGCAGAAGATCGTGCTGGCGCGCGAGATCGAGCGCAACCCGGCGGTCATCCTCGTGGGCCAGCCGACGCGCGGGGTCGATATCGGCGCCATCGAGTTCATCCACAAGCGCATCGTCGCGATGCGCGATGCGGGAAAGGCGGTGTTGCTGGTGTCGGTGGAGCTGGACGAGATTTTCGCGCTCGCCGACCGCATCATCTGTCTGTGCGGCGGACGCGTGACGGGCGAACGGTTGCCGCACGAGACGGACGCAAAGGACCTCGGATTGCTGATGGCGGGCGTCAGCGAGCGCGCGGCATGAGTTCGCCGCTCAAGCC
>JAYVYJ010000242.1:0-15118 GCA_043784465.1 Hyphomicrobiales bacterium | reverse complement strand
TGGAACCTGAATTCCGCATGGAGAAAGGCGGCAGCACGAAAGCCTCAATCAATCTGCAATTGCTGAGATACCCGGCCCCCGCAACTCCGGCCGAGCGCGCGTTCGACGCAGCCGTCGACAGCCGGGTGGGACCGCTGGACGATCCCGACAAGGAGGATACGGGCGCAAGCCTTTATGAACATGAACGCTCGATGCGGCTCGCCTATGCTTCGCCGCGCCTGATTTCGGCGCAAATGTCGGGATACGATTCCACCGGCGGGGCGCATCCCCACAGCTTCACCTCCCATATCAACATTCTGGTGGAGGAGGGCCGCGAGGCGACATTTTCAGATCTCTTCGACGCCAGCGGCGCCGAGCGGATGTTCGCGCTCTGCCTCAAATCCGTGATAGCGCAGAAAAAGCAGCGGGAGGGCGCGGAGGCGCCGCTGGACGCGGACGCGCTTCGCGAACTCAGAAAAAACGTTGTCGAGGCGACAGGGCGCATCGAAGCCTGGAGTTTCGGGGCGCAGGCGGCGACGGTGACGTACGATCCTTATGAGGTCGGCGCCTACGCCGAAGGCGCGTTCGATTGCAAGGCGCCCTATGCGACCCTCAGGCCGCTCGCCAATCCCCGCTTTCCGCTTCCCTGACGCGCGCGCCCGTCCGGATCAGCGATGGAAGAACGGGAACTTCACCTTGTCGCCGGCTTTCAGGCCGATCGCGTCCGCCTGTCCGGCGTTCAATTCCAGAACGCCGGTCACGGGGACCTCTGAAGCGATCAGGTCTTCGGACAACGGCGGGGCGCGCGAGACGACGCGCCGCACCGTGCCGTCGGCGTCGATGAACGCCATGTCGAGCGACAGATAGGTGTTCTTCATCCAGAACGTGACCGGCGCACGCTGCGGGAACTCGAACAGCATGCCATGATCGGCGGCCATTTCATGGCGGTCCATCAAGCCATGTTCGCGCGCCGTGTAAGTGTCCGCCACCTCGACGCCATAGCGATGCGCCCCGCTGGCGGTGTGGATTTCCAGCATCGGCTCCGCGCCGAACGCCAAACTCGCCGCCAGCAAAGCCGCGACGAGGATCGATCCGCGAAAACTCAATGCGTGACCTGACCGCGCGCAGCCTCGATGGGCCGCACTTCGACGGCCAGCAGCCCCTTGGGGCCGGGACCGAAACGGGCCAACATCGAATCGCCGGGTTGGGGATCGATGAAACCGTAGCGGCGCATCGTCTCCATGTGCACGAATATATCCTCGGTGCCCTCGCCGCGCGTGAGGAAGCCGAAGCCCCGCGAACGGTTGAACCACTTGACGATGACGATCTCGAATCCACCGACATGATCCGCCTGGATGCGCGGCCGCGCGGCGACCTCGGCGAAGCCGGCGGTCATCGGGTCGCCCGGCGTTACGGAAAGCACCTTGAGAACCTGAAGGCCGCGATCGCGACGCTGCGCCTCGGCCACGACACGGGAGCCTTCGGTCAGATTCGCATGCCCGTCGCGGCGCAGCACCGTGACGTGGATCAGCACGTCGCCGCCGCCGTCGTCCGGCACGATGAACCCATAGCCCTTGGAGACATCGAACCATTTGACCCGGCCGGCCACCTCCACCAGAGGGAGGTTCGACGCCTGGCCAAGATCGAGCGCAGTCGCCAAAGAGGGCTTGTCGTCTTCGTCGCTCAAAATCGTGGCCCCCACCTCAAACCGCACGCTCGAAAATTAGGCGTATCCCGGAAAGGCGCGCCCTCCCGCCCATTTGAGGCTGCGCATCGCCGGCGCGAATCAACGCGCGTGATTCCCACAAGCAACATAGCAAAACCGCGCGCCCCGAATAGCCGAAATGCGCGGCAATGCGACAAGAATGTGGAAAGTGTGGCGAGATTCAAACAAACGCCCGCCCCGACAGCGTCGAGGCGGGCGCCAGCCCAAAGTATAGGCTTCGGTTGGTTACTCAGCGTCATCCTCGGGCTCGGGCGGCGGCGCCATGCCCTCAAGCCCGCGCAGCAGATCCTCTTCGGTCATGCGGTCGAACTGGGCTTCCGAGCCCGGATCGAGCGCGGAAGGCGCGAGCGGCGGGGCGGCCTCCGTCTCAGGCTCGTCGACCTCGACCTGCTTCTGCATGGCGTGGATGACGTCTTCGCGCAAATCGTTGGGTTGCAGCTTGCTGTCGGCGATTTCGCGCAGCGCCACCACCGGGTTCTTGTCGTTGTCGCGCGCCACCAGAATATTGGCGCCCGACGAGATTGCGCGCGCGCGATGGCTCGCCATCAGCACGAGTTCAAAACGGTTGTCGACCTTGTCGACGCAGTCTTCGACGGTGACGCGCGCCATGGCGGCTCCTCAAACAGTAGGATTTCGGGTGATTTGCACGTCGCCATACACGCGAAGCTTCACCCACGCAAGCCGCAGCGTCGTGCAAGCCATGCACGCCCTCTTTCGCCGGGCGGGCGTTGGGGCGCGCGAACGCAAGTCTCCAGCCGCTCGCATGGGCACATCAGCAGCAACCGAAATATTGGGCGACCGCGTGGGGGATCGGTCCCCAGGCTTCAAGAAAACTCGTACGCGTGGGCAGGCGTTCGCGATATTGGGCGCGTAGAGCGCTCTGCACCGCGTCGAGATCGATCCCTTTAAGCTGCCCCCCGGCGACGATCTGGCGGCCCGCGACGTAGAGCGCGTCGATATGGGCCGACGTCGCGCGGGCGAAGAGATAGTCGAGCGGCGCGACCTGCATGACGGCGTCGCGGTCGAGGCGGTCGAGGTCCAAAATCAGCGCGTCGGCGGGCTCGCCCACCGCAAGCGCGCCCGACCCTGGGGCGCCGTTGGCGCGGCGGCCGTTGGCGACGATGGCGGCGAGCCAGTCCTCGCGCAGGATCGTGGACTCGAACCCCCAGCCTGCATGCAGAAAATGGCCAAGCCGCGCCTCGCGCACGATGTCGTCGTCCTCATCGAGCGCGGAGGCGTCTACGCCGAGCGCGACTTTGACGCCGCGCCGCCACGCCTCGCCGACAGGTGCGATTCCCGAACGCAAATGCAGATTGGAGCTGGGATTGGTGGCCAGCGTCACGCCATGCCGCGCCATGAGGTCCAGCTCCTCCGGCCGCGCCCAGACGCCATGCGCGAGGGTGAGACGGTCGGACAGCAACCCCAGCCGTTCAAGCCGGGCGGCGACGCCTTCCGGATAATTCGCATCGGCGAAGGCGCGCTGGTAACGCGTCTCCAGGAAATGCATATGCACGCGCCGGCCCGTTTTCGCGCTGGCTTGCGCAATCGCGCCAAGCAGTTCGTCCGAGCACCATTGCGCGCCATTAGGGCCAAATTGCACCGAAAAGGTCGGGCTCTCCACGGCGGCGGCAATGGCTTCGACGCGTGCGATCTGGGCTGCGGGATCGGGCTGGGGCGCGGCGAGACCCGCCAAAGCCGCCTGAGAGGCGGCGGGCAGGGCGTCCAGAAGCGGCGCGGAGGGGCCATAGACGAGCGGGTTGCGGTCGCGCATGAAGACGGCCAGCGTGACGCGCACGCCCACTTCCGCCGCCGCCTTGGCGACGGCGCGCGCCTCGGAAACCGGGTCCTCGGGGGTTTGGAAGCGCGTGTAATGCGCCATCACCGACGCCGCGCCCCCGCGTGCGGCCCGGCCCAGCGCCGCCAGCGCGCCCAGATAGGGATCGACGGCCGGCATGGCGGCCAGCCGCATCAGCCAGAGTTCGAGCGGCGCATTGGCTCCGCCGAACGAAGTCGGCGACAGGGGGCGGCAGTGGTCGTGGGCGTTGACGAGCGCCGGGATTGCGAGCCGGCGCCGCTCAGGCGGGGCGGCGGCGGGGCGGATGTCTGCGATGCGCCCGTCTTGCATCGAAATATCGACAGGCCCCTCGGTCACACGCCCCAGCCGCAGCACGCCCGCAATCACATCCATCGCCGAACTCCCTTTAGGCTGCGACATGCAATGGTCGAGCCGTGGTCGTCGGGCGCGGGCTGCGCCTGCGGCTCGCCTTGGGCGTGGGCTGCGCCTGCGGCTCGCCATAGACGCGGGCTGCGCCTGCGGCTCGCCTTGGGCGTGGCAGGCTGTTAGCTTGCACCGATGCACGCCCACTTTGTTCTCGCCCATCCCGAACCCGGCTCCTTCAATGCGCATCTCGTCCGCTCGGGCGTGGAGACGCTGACCCGCGAAGGCTGGACGACGACGGTCTCCGACCTCTACGCCATGGGTTTCGACCCCTGCGAACGGGCGGAGTTTTTTAGCCAACGCCTCGATGAAAGCCGCTTTGACGTTCAGGCCGAGCAGCGTCACGCCGCGCAGACCCAAACGCTTCCCGCGCATGTGGTCGAAGAACTTGCGCGCATGGACCGCGCCGATCTGCTGATCCTTCAGTACCCGATGTGGTGGCATCTGCCTCCTGCGATCCTGAAAGGCTGGTTCGACCGGGTCTGGGCCTATGGGGCGGCCTATACAAGCGCCCAAAGGTTCGAGGACGGGCGCTTCGCCCGCAAGCGCGCCTTTGTGTCGGTGACGGTCGGCACGAGCCGCGAGACCTATATGTACGACGGGCGCAGCGGCGACATCGAGATGATGCTCTGGCCCGTCAACTTTAACCTCGCCTATGTCGGCTACACGGTCCTCGATCCGTTTGTCGCCTATGGCGTCGAGGCGGGGTTGCGCTATTCCGAACGCGGAGTCGTCGAGGCGAGGCTGCACGCAATCGTGCGCGATTTTCAGGGTGCGTTGCAAGGGGGAGCCGGCGCCCGGCGGGAAATTGCGTTTAACCGGAAGGCGGAATGGGGACCTGACGGCCGCATCCTGCCGGGAGCCGCGGTCCATTCGCCGTTCATTCGCCGGATAGAGCGCCTCCAACTGGAGTAAACGCCGCTCGCGGGGCGGGTGCGAAGCTTCGGGGAAGACCGTTGGGGTGGCGCCCGCTCCGACCTGAGCAATATTTGGGGACGAAGGGGAGAGGCGCGATTGTTGAAGTCGTTTTTCGAGACGGTGTTGTTCGCCAGCCGCTGGCTTCTGCTGCCTTTTTTCGTGGCGCTCGTGATCGCGCTGGTGGCGCTGATCGCGAAAGTGAGCCTGCGCGCCTATGAATTGGCGACGAAGCTGCCCACGATGAGCGAAGAGGACGCCATACTGGGGGCGCTCGGCGTCGTCGATCTCACGCTTAGCGCCTCCTTGATCGTGCTCGTGGTGTTTTCCACCTATTCCAACTTCGTCGCCCGCGTGAAGCCTCAGGAAAGCTGGCCGGCCTGGATGTTCGGCATCGACTATGCCGAACTCAAACTCAAGCTGATCGCCTCCATTGTGGCGATCTCCTCGATCAAGATGCTCGAAGTGTTCATGAACGTCGATCACGAGAGCGACCGGGCCCTGGGCTGGCAGATGGGCATGTTCGGCGCTTTCGTCGGCGCGGCGCTGCTTTTAAGCATTGCGGACGCGCTGGCGCACTGGAGCGCGCCAAAGAGCCATTGACCATGGACGCCGCCCTCCTCTCCACCCTCTCCGCGCTCGCCGGCACGGCCATCGGAGCCACGTCGTCGTTGTTTTCGACATGGATGACGACGCAGGCGCAGGCGCGCGCCGCGCGTCTGGCCGCCGAGCGCGCCAAGCGCGAGGAAATTTACGGCCGATTCATGGAGGAACTGGCCCAACTTTACGCCAGCGCGCTCAATGAGGTCGGTGTCGATTACCAGCGGCTGACGTCCGCCTTTGCCCTCAAGGGGCGCATCGCGCTTTACGCGAGTCCGTCGGTCGAGCGCGCTTCGCACGACGCCCTGCGTTTCGTCGTCGATCTCGCGCTTGGCCCCCAACGCGGCCCCGAGGAGATGCGGGCGATGATGGACGAGCGCGAGGCCAACGTGATTGACCGCTTCGCGCAGGCCTGCCGGGAAGAATTGCGCGCGCTTGCCCTTTAGCGACGCGCCCTCGGTCAAGCCGGTCGGATTTGCAGCCGGAGGCCGTCGCGCGGCTTGGGGATTGGCCAGTACATCCAGTCGGGCTGGTAGCCCGGCGCGGCGCGGGTCTCCGCCGCGGTGAGGAAGTGGAAGGCGAAGCATTTGGCCTGCATCTGTGCGAAGTGCAGGCCAAGACACATGTGGGCGCCGCCGCCATAAGGCACATAAGCGAATTTGTGGCGCGCGCGCACCGCCTCGTCGCGAAACCGCAGGGGGTCGAAGCGGGCGGGCTCCGGCCAGACGTCGGGCATGTGATGCGTGTGCAGCGTGTTGATGGCGATGCGCGTGCCCGCAGGGATTTTGTAACCGCCAAAGGACGTATCGGCCACGGAGCGGCGTGGGATCGAGGGGACGGGCGGCACGAGGCGCAACGTCTCTTTAAAGGCCAACTCCGTGAGCGGCATGTCGTCGAGCCGCTCGTAGGGCAGCGCCGCACCGGGGAGCAAGCCGAGCGCGGCGATCTCGGCGCGCAGCCTGGCCGCCCAATCCGGATTGGCGGTGAGGAACCAGACGAAGGCGGTCAGCGAGGAGGTCAGCGTGTCGTGCGCGGCCATCATGAGGAAGCTCATGTGATCGACGATTTCGGGCGCGCTCAAAAGTCGGCCGTCGTCGGTCGAGGCGCGGCATAATTCGGAAAACAGGTCCGTTCCCGCGCCCTCGCGCCGCGCGGCGATCTCGCGCGTCAGGAAATCCATCATAAAGCGCCGGCCCCTGACGCCGCGCGCCATCGCCGTGCCGGGCAGGGGGACGCGAACGACCGAGACCGCCGCCGCCACCATGTCGACGAACGCGCGCTTCAGCGGCTCGCGGTCGACGCCAAGGTCGCGCCCGAAGAACGCGTTCGCCGCGAGATCGAGCGTCAGCGCCTTCATTGCGGGATAAATCTGAATCTCGCCCGGAGCCTTCGCCCAAACGGCCATCTGCGAGGAAATCCCGGCGTTGAGACCGGCGAAATAGGCCTTGAGCGGCTCGGACTTGAAGGCGACGGACAGCGCCTTGCGGTGCAGGCGATGCTCGTCGAAATCGAGCAGCATCAGGCCGCGCGGAAACAGCCGCTCCAGAAACGGGTTCCAGCCTTGCGCGGAAGAGAACAGCCGGTTGCGGTCGAACAGCACGAATTCGTTAGCGTCGGGACCCAGCAGCGTGATGTTTCGGTGGCCGAAGGAGCGGCTGCGAATGATGAGACCGTAGCGGGCGGCTCGACGCTCGATCTCGCCTTTGGGGTCGGCCAGCAGACGCAGCGTGTGCCCGACGATCGGGGCGCCGTCGTCGCCGGGAATGTGGGAGAGATCGGCCAGCGACGGCTCGCGCAACGCTGCCGCTGGCGTCGCCTCCAAACGCGTTGCAAGGGTCATCGTGGCCTCCCGTTTGGCGCAGCCTAGTCCCGACGGGGCAGGGTTACAACGCCACGCGCGGCGTACCTTCGCGCAATTTCACCGGCGATCTCGCGGCTCGAATCCAGCGGCGCGTAGGCAAAGCTTTCCAGCCGGCCCGACCATCGCCGCGCCGCGCCGCGCGTGACAAGCGCGTCGACGAAACCCGCGAGCTTACCCGCGCGTCCGCCCGAAGCTTCGAACACATGGACGGGGGAGCCGGTCGCCACCGCCTCGCCGACCATATTGGCGCTGTCGCCGGTGACGAGCAGGGCGTCGGCGAGCGCGAGCATCGCGGGGTAAGGGTTTTCGCCCGATCCGTCCCAAAAGAAGCCCGCGCCCACCGCCGCGCGCACGGCCTCGGCGAGTTCAGGCGGCGTGCGGCGCGAGGGCGTCGCCATGATCGAAAAGCCCTGCGCGCGGATCGCCCGTACGGCGTCAGCGAGTCGCACGACATCGGCGGGCGTGAAGCGCTGCGCTCCCCCGGGACCCCCGAGCGCCATCGCGCAACGCGGCGCGGGCAAGGCCGCCAAACGTGGATCGGGCGCGGCGCGGGCGGCGGCGAGGCGGGCGGGGGTGAACGGGTGCGGCGAGGTTAGCGTCGCGAGGACGTTCGGCCCGCGCAGCGAATCATGCTCGGGAACCCAGATGAGATCCATCTCGCGCCGCGCCCAGCGCGGGTCCTGAAGGAACACCGTGAAGGCGCCCCGTCGTCGCCAGGCTCGCGCATAGGGCACGGTGACGCGGCCGCTGGCGATCACCACGTCGGGCGGGGCGCCGTGCGCGGCGGTATCAAGCGGATCGACCGGCCCCCAGGGCGCGAGGCGGCCATAGGGGAAACGAGGCGAGACTGCGCGGATCTGGTGGGGCCAGCCGAGCGCATCGACGACCCCGCGCGCATTGACCTCGTGACCTATGCGTCCGGAGCCCAGCAGCAGAACGCGCGGAAAATTCACAAGCCCGCTTGCCGGGGCAGCCATTGCGCGAAGGCGCGCGCCAGATTGTCCTGCCGTAGACGGGCCGAATAGCCGTCGACGTCGGGGAACGCGACCATAACCACAAGCGAACAGGTGAGCGGAACTGTGTGGCCATCGACGTAGCCGACGCCCTCGATCCAGTCGACCGCGCCGTTGTTGTGCGCTTGCCCGTCGCTGCCCGGCGGGCCGTAATAGACGCTGTCGATGCGGACGCGCACGCTGTGCGCGGCGCCCATGCTCTCGGCGAGATAGCCCGGCAAAACCCGCGCGAAATGGTCGGCGTCGGTGTTGTCGCCCCGGGCGCGCAGCGGGGACACATCGACGCCCGCAGCGCCGCGCGCAAGGGCGGGCCACGCCGCGCCCACACCCACCAGCAGAGCTGCGCGGCGGGTGAGGCCGGGGCGCGTCACTTGAATTCGACCTTGATAACTTCGTAGCTCTTGCCGCCGCCGGGCGTGTTGACCTCGATCACGTCGCCGGCCTTCTTGCCGATCAGCGCGCGGCCCGTGGGCGAGGCGATCGACATGCGGCCCGCTTTCACGTCCGCCTCGGGCTCGCCGACAATCTGGAAGGTCTTTTTGGCTTCGGTGTCCTCGTCCACCACCGTCACCGTCGCGCCAAACTTGACGGTTGCGCCCGAAAGCTTGGTGACGTCGATCACTTCGGCGCGCTGGAGCAGGTCCTCCAATTCGACGATCCTGCCCTCGTTATGAGATTGCGCCTCCTTCGCCGAATGATATTCGGCGTTTTCGGAGAGGTCGCCATGGGCGCGCGCCTCGGAGATCGCCTGGACGATGCGCGGACGCTCGACCTGCTGGCGATGCGCGAATTCCGCTTCCAAGGCGCGATGGCCCGTAACTGTTAGAGGAAACCGATCCATACGGGGTCCCATCCGGCGTTCAAAAAAGGCAAATCCGGCGCGGGCGCGCCGGACTTTTAAGAGAAGTAGTCCTGTAACGCGCGCACTTCAAGGTCTCCCGACGCGCACGCCTTGACGCCCTCCACCGCCGCAATCGCCCCTGACAGCGTGGTGTAATACGGCACTTTCTGCAAGAGGGCCGCCCGGCGCAGCGGTTTGGAGTCCGTATGCGAGGTCGCGCCCTCGGTGGTGTTGAACATCAGTTGCACGCCGCCGTTGCGCACGGCGTCCGCCGCGTGGGGCCGCCCCTCCGAGACCTTGTTGACCTTGGTGGCGGCGACGCCGTGGGCCGCTAGAAACTTCTGCGTGCCGCCCGTGGCGATGATCTTGAACCCCATCGCGAGCAGCGTCTTGAGCGGCTCGATCACGCCCGCTTTGTCGGCCTCGCGCAGCGAGACGAATACGGTGCCCGCCAGCGGCAGCAGGGAGCCCGCGCCGATCTGGGCCTTGGCGAAGGCGCGCGCGAAATCGTTGGCCAGCCCCATGACCTCGCCGGTCGAGCGCATCTCCGGCCCCAGCACCGTATCGACGCCGGGGAAGCGCGCGAACGGGAACACCGCCTCCTTTACGCCCACATGCCTCAGCGGCTTGTTGACGAGGCCGAAGGACGCCAGCGGCTCGCCCGCCATGATGCGGCTGGCGATCTTGGCGATGGGCTGGCCGATCACCTTGGCGACGAACGGCACGGTGCGGGAGGCGCGCGGGTTGACCTCCAGCACGTAAATCTCGCCGTCTTTGAGCGCATATTGCACGTTCATCAGCCCGCCGACGTCGAGCGCCAGCGCGAGGCGGCGCGTGCTCTCCTCCAGCTTGGCGACCGTCTCGGGCGAAAGCGAGCGGGCGGGCAGCGAACAGGCGCTGTCGCCCGAATGGATGCCCGCCTCCTCGATATGCTCCATCACGCCTGCCACGAACACGTCTTTCCCGTCGCAAAGAGCGTCGACGTCGATCTCGATGGCGTCGGCGAGATAACGATCGAACAGCAGCGGGTTCTTGCCCAGAACGGTGTTGATCTGTCCGGTCTTGTCGTTGGGATAGCGCGCCTTCACATCCGCCGGCACGAGGCTGGGCAGCACGCCCAGCACGTAATCGTCGAACTGCCCCTCGTCATGCAGGATCGCCATCGCCCGCCCGCCCAGCACATAGGACGGGCGCACAACCAGCGGCAGGCCGAGATCGGACGCCACCAGGCGCGATTGCTCGACGGAATAGGCGATGCCGTTCTTGGGCTGCTTGAGGCCGAGCTTGTCGAGCAGCCGTTTGAAACGGTCGCGGTCCTCCGCCAGGTCGATGCTGTCGACGCTGGTGCCGAGGATGGGCGCGCCCGACGCCTCGATGGCGTGCGCCAGTTTTAGCGGGGTCTGGCCGCCGAACTGCACGATGACGCCCAACAGTGTGCCGTTCTCCTTCTCTTTGGCGAGGATCGCCAGCACGTCCTCGGCGGTCAAAGGTTCGAAATAGAGGCGGTCGGAGGTGTCGTAATCGGTCGAGACCGTCTCGGGGTTGCAGTTTATCATGATGGTCTCGAAGCCCGCGTCGCTCAGCGCGAAACAGGCGTGACAGCAGCAATAATCGAACTCGATGCCTTGTCCGATGCGGTTGGGCCCGCCGCCGAGGATGACGATCTTCTGTTTGTCCGTCGGGCGCGATTCGCACTCCGGCGCTGGGCCGAAAGGCGCCTCATAGGTCGAATACATGTAGGCGGTGGGCGAGGCGAACTCGGCCGCGCAAGTGTCGATGCGCTTGTAGACGGGCCGCACGTCGAGCGCTTCGCGCAGGCTGCGCACCTGCCCCTCCTCAAGCCGGGCGAGCGCGGCGAGGCGCGAATCGGCGAAGCCGGCGGCTTTGAGCATCCGGAAATTAGCGGCGTCGGCGGGAAGGCCGTGCGAGCGCACGCGGGCCTCAAGCGCGAGAATGTCGGCGAGCTGGCCCAAAAACCATGGGTCGATCTTCGTCGCCTCGTAGACTTCCCCCACGCTCATGCCGAGCCGCATCGCCTGCACGACCTTGAGCAGCCGGTCGGGCGTCGGCGTGCCGATGGCGGCGCGAAGGACGTTGGAATCGTCGCCCTTGCCCAGGCCCTCGATCTCGATTTCGTCGAGGCCGGTCAACCCCGTCTCCAGCGAGCGCAACGCCTTCTGGAGCGATTCGGCGAAGGTGCGCCCGATCGCCATCGCTTCGCCGACCGATTTCATCGAAGTCGTCAGCGTCGGGTCGGCGCCCGGAAACTTTTCGAACGCGAAGCGCGGAATTTTCGTGACGACGTAGTCGATGGTCGGCTCGAAGGCGGCGGGCGTCGCCCCACCCGTAATGTCGTTGGCGATCTCGTCGAGCGTGTAGCCGACCGCCAGCTTGGCGGCGACCTTGGCGATGGGAAAGCCGGTCGCTTTTGAGGCGAGCGCCGAGGACCGCGACACGCGCGGGTTCATCTCGATGACGACCATTTTGCCGTCCACGGGGTTGACCGCGAACTGCACGTTGGAGCCGCCGGTTTCGACGCCGATCTCGCGCAGGACCGCCAGCGAGGCGTCGCGCATGATCTGATATTCCTTGTCGGTGAGCGTCAGCGCGGGGGCGATGGTGATCGAGTCCCCGGTGTGCACCCCCATCGGATCGACGTTTTCGATGGAACAGACGATGATGCAATTATCCGCCTTGTCGCGGACCACCTCCATCTCGAATTCCTTCCAGCCGAGCACGCTTTCTTCCACCAGCACCTCGCTGGTGGGCGAGGCGTCGATTCCGCGTTCGACGATCTCGATGAACTCGGCTTTGTTATAGGCAATGCCGCCGCCCGTTCCGCCCATCGTGAAGCTGGGGCGGATGATGGCGGGCAGACCGATGTCGTCCAGCGCCGCCAGGGCCGCCGCAAGCGTCTTGACGTGATGGGACCGAGGGGTGGCGAGGCCAATCTTGGTCATCGCCTCGCGGAAACGCGCGCGATCCTCGGCCTTGTCGATGGCGTCCGCCGTAGCGCCGATCATCTCGACGCCATATTGCTCCAGCACCCCCATCTTTTCCAGCGACAGCGCGCAGTTGAGCGCGGTCTGCCCGCCCATCGTCGGCAGCAGGGCGAAGCCGCCGGGAAGCACATGGCGCTCGGTGGCGATGATCTTGGCGACGACCTCGGGCGTGATCGGTTCGATGTAGGTGCGGTCGGCCATGTCAGGGTCGGTCATGATCGTCGCGGGATTGGAGTTGACGAGCACGATCCGGTAGCCTTCGGCGCGCAACGCCTTGACCGCCTGCGTGCCCGAATAATCGAATTCGCAGGCCTGTCCGATGACGATCGGCCCGGCGCCGACGATCAGGATGGTCGAAATATCGGTGCGCTTGGGCATACAATCCTCGTTGCGGCGCGTGGCGGGAGGCGCGCCGGTCAAGGGCGCGTTCGGGGCAGGGCGTCAAGCGTGTTCAGGGCAGGCGGGAGACCTAGACGAGTTTTCGCGTCAGGGAAAGTGTGGGGGAGGAACGAAAAAGCTAAGCGTTCGTTAAAATTCAGATCGGATTTGTGGCGGATGTTACAGTCTTAGGATAGGGGCGCTTGATAGAGATCGCGCGGCGCCTGATGGGCGTCGTGGCGCCGTCTGTCTGCGGGAGGGGATCATGGCTCGGGGGACGCAAGGTCTGGCTTTGGGGGCGCTTGGTGCGGGCCTGGTTGCGGCCGGATTGGCGCTCGCCAGTCTGGCGCTCGCGCGCGGGCCGGACATGAGCCTGCCGATGTTCGCGCCCGGGGTAGGAACTGGCGGGGCCTGGTTCGACACGCCGGAGCCTTCGACTCGCGCCGTCCATACGGACACAGGCGAGCGACGTCCCCACCGCAAGCACGCTTCCACGGGAGGCGGCGGGCTGCGCTTCACCGGCAAGGCGGTTTGCGTGCGGCTGTGCGACGGCTCGTTCTTCCCCGCGACCGTGGCGGGAGCGGGTGACGCCGGATGCGCCTCGCAATGCCCTGAAGCGCCGACCGAACTCTATTCCATGACCAGCGACCGCATCGAGGACGCCGTCTCCGCCCGAACCGGGACGCCCTACGCCAAGCTGCCCGTCGCCAGACGTTTTCAATCCACGCACGAGGCGACATGTTCCTGCCGACGCGATGCGGTCGCCTCGCACGCCAAGGAACTGCTGCACGATACCACGCTGCGCAAGGGCGACGTCGTGATGACCGCCGACGGTTTCCGTGTGTTCGAAGGCGGCGGATGGGGACCGACGACGGCGCAGGATTTCGTGCCGGTCGCCAAAGCGGGCGTCTCGAAAGCCCAGAGCGAAGAACTCGCCGCGATGGAGCATGCGAGCGCCGGCCCGGCCCGGGTTTCCGCCCCCGCGCTCTTTGCGGCCAAGACGAAAGCCAAGGGCAACGTGACCGTCGACGACGGGCCGCGCTGAAGGCACCGCAGCGTTTCAGGAGCCGCTGAACCGGATAGTGATTCGTCCGGTGAATTTGCCCCCGGGGGGCGGGGGCGCCTGAACCGATTGCATCATCGTGGTCACGCGGGCGTCCAATTCGGCGTCTCCCGAGGATTTGGCGAGGGACTGACTGACGATTCGGCCGCTGGCTCCCACCGTGAAGACGACGACGACACTGCCGCTGGCCCCGCCGCCCGCCGGTTTGCGCCGCGCGATCTCGCCATAGATGGTCGCTCCGTAGGCCGCGAGGTCGGCGCCTGAGGCGGCGGCGTCAGGGGCGGGTTGAGGCTTCGCCTTCCGGGAATCTTCGTGCGCCTTGCGCCGCTCCGCATCGTCGTTTGTCCGATCCTCGGGCGTCGGCTTTGGCGTCGGTTTGGGGCGGGGCGTGGCGCTGGGCCGGGGACTTGGCGCGGGGGTCGGCTTTGGGCTCGGGCGAGGCGAAGGGGGAGGCGGCCGGGGCTTGGGAATGACGACAGGAACGGGCGTCGGAGTTACGACGGGATCAGGCGTCGGGGTCACGGTAGGTTCGGGCGTGGACGTCTCCGCAGGTTCCCTCATCGGGGTCGCCGTGGGTTCGGGCGTCGGGGTGGTCGACGGTTCTGGCGTTGGCGTCTCCACGGGAGTCGGGGACGGCGGCGGCGGCGCGTCGGGGGCCGCTTCCAGCGAGATGACGATTTCGGGGGGGTCGCGCGGTGGGGCGACGCCGCGCGCGACGAAGAAGGCCGCGAGCGCCGCGTGAACCGCCACGGCGAGCGCCAACGCGCCCGCGCGCAGCCAGACGGGCCTCGCAAAATCGGCAGTCACGGCGCGCGCGGCGCCGGCGCCGTCACGATGGCGATATGGGCGACGCCCGCCAGCTTCAGCGCGTCCATCGCCTTCACCACCATTCCGAAGGGGGCGTCCCTGTCTCCACGTAAATGGACGACCTGGCTCGGGTCGTCGCCCAGCTTCGCCTTAACCAGCGGGCCGAGCGCGTCGAGCGTCGTCGTGTCCGCCCCGAAGGAAACCGCTCCATCCCGCGCGACCGAGACGACCAGCGGCTCCTTGGGGTTGAGCGCCTGAGCGGACGAGGCCTTGGGCAGATCGACCTTTACGCCGGGCGTCAGCAACGGGGCCGTCACCATGAAGATGATGAGCAGCACCAGCATAACGTCGACCATCGGCGTAACGTTGATCTCCGACAGCGGGCGATACAGCCCGTCGTCGTCGCCGCCTCTGAGGGAGGAGTTCAAGGCGCCGGTCCTGTGCCCGCGACCAGCGCCACCGCCCATTCCTCCACCAGGGCCCCCATCGCGCGGCCCGCGCGCGAAAACGACGCGCCGATCCGGGTGTAGCCGACGCTCGCGGGGATCGCCGCCGCAAGGCCGTAAGCCGTGGCGGCGAGCGCCTCGGCGATGCCGGGCGCGACCACGGCGAGGCTGGTGTCCTTGGCCGCTGCCCCACCAGTAACTATCGCGATGCGCTTGTCGGCACGGCCGCCGGTTGCTCCCATGGCTACAGCACTACGGTATTGTTCCAC
>JAYVYJ010000241.1:0-4086 GCA_043784465.1 Hyphomicrobiales bacterium | reverse complement strand
CGCGCTCATCCGAGATTTTCGGGCACCCCGCTCACCCGACGGGAGGGCGAAAAGACGCTGAAATCAGGCCGCTCTCCAAATGAGGGGATTCATGAGCGTTGCTCCAGCTTGACGCGACGGAGGTGAGCCCCGAGGCGTTGAGGGTCCAATAATCGACCGGCTTGGCGACAACAGCGCTCATGAAAATCCTTTCGGCCCTGCGGCCCTACATTGATCGACGTCAAAATGACGGTGCGGAAATTTCGTAACAAATACCAAGCAAGCCGTGAAGACGTCCGCCGCCTTTCAAGGTAAATCGCTGTTGCTATTTTCCCATCAACCTTACCCCGAAATTAACCTGTCGCAACAATAGTCGAGGCCACGACATTTGGCCGCGCCGCCGCCGCTTGCGCGCCCGCCCGCGTGGCGCCTAACTACCGTCATGTCCGCAAATTCCGTTTTTGACGTCGCGGTGATCGGGTCGGGTCCCGTCGGTCTAGCCTTGGCGCTGGCGATCCAGCGCGAGGCGCACGTGCCCGTGCGCGTCGCCGTGATCGCGCCGTCCCCTCCCGCGCCCGAGCGGCTGCGCGCGGTCGCGCTGAGTCCGGGCTCGCGCGCGCTGCTCGAACGGCTTGGCGTCTGGGGCGCGCTGGCGCCTGAAGCCCAGCCGATCCGCGAAATGGCCATCTATGACGGCGTCCCCGGCGACGCCGTGCGGCTGCCGCAACTGCGCTTCGAGGGCGAGCGCGGCGCGACGTTGGCCGAGATGGTCCTAACCGACGATCTGACGCTTGCGCTCGCCCACGCGGCGACGGCGGCGGGCGTCGCGATGATCGAGGGCGCGGTCGAAGCCTTCGCGCCGGAGCCGTTTGTGGCCAGCCTGCGCTTGACCGACGGTCGGGAAATCCGGGCGCGGCTGGTCGCCGGGGCCGACGGCGCACGATCGAAAATGCGCGGCCTGGCGGGCGTTTCGACGTCCGGCTGGAGTACAGGCCAATGGGGCCTTGTCGCCACGCTCGAACACCAGCGCGACCACGAGAGCCGTGCCGAACAGCATTTCCTGCCCGCCGGCCCGTTCGCGCGCCTGCCCCTGAAAGGGCGCCGCTCCAGCCTCGTGTGGAACGAGCCGCCCGAGGAAGCGCAGCGGCTATGCGAAGCGTCCGAAATCGAGTTTCTGGAGGCGCTGGAGCGGCGCGTTTCGCTCGACCTTGGCGCGTTGCGGGTCGTGGGCGGCCCCAGGGCCTTCCCGCTGGAATTCCGCTTCGCGCGCTCCTACGTCGCCGCACGGCTGGCCCTTGTCGGCGACGCCGCGCATCTGGTGCACCCGCTCGCCGGCCAGGGCCTTAATCTTGGCCTGCGCGACGTGGCGGCGCTCGCCGAAGCGGTCGTGGGCCAGATGCGGCTCGGCCTCGATCCGGGCGCGCGCGAACCCCTTGAGGAATATCAGCGCCGCCGCCGTTTCGATTCGCTGACGTCGGGTTTGGGCATGGATGTGATGAACCGGCTATTCTCCAACGAGAACCGCGCCCTGCGGTTCGCCCGCGACCTCGGCCTCAAGCTCGTCGACCGCGCCCCGCCCCTCAAGCGCCGCCTGATCGCTGAGGCGGCGGGCGGCGGGGCGGGGGCGCCGAGGCTCACTCAGGGCTACGGGGTTTAGCGTCGCGCCAGCGTTGCGGCGCCGTCCCATGCCGAGCGTGCGCCAAACGCGATGAACAACAGTCCGACCGTGCGCGTCACCATCAGTCCGTGCGCCAGGAAGAACCGCCGGACCGGCGGCAGGCCCGCCGCAAAGATCAGCGTCGCGTCCGCAGCCAAGAAGCCCGCGAAAGCCGACGCCATCAGTTTAGGCGCGTCGGCGAGACTGAGAGCGCCCACGTAGGGCGCGACTATGGCCGAGAACATCGCCAGCGCCACCGGGTAGGCCTTCGGGTTGGTGAGGCCGAACGCCATTCCCGTCAGCAGCGGCCGTGTCGCGCCGATGGCGCGCGGGGGAGCGCCGGCGCGCGTCGTCGCCGCGCGCACGCCCAGGTAGGTCAGATATAGCCCGCAACCCAGGCCCAGAACGGCGAACAGCGTCGGCCCCAGCCGGTTGGCCCCCACGATGGCCGCGACCGCCAGCGCCCCCCATACGGCGTCGCCCACCAGATGCCCGCCCAAAAACCGCGCGCCCGTGTTTCGCCCTTTGGCCGCCGTCAACGTGAACAGCGCCAGAAACGCCGGGCCCGGCGAGACCACGTAGAGATAGCCCGCGAGCGCCGTCGCGAGCAGGATATGCGGGTCCATCAGGCCTCCAGGGCGAGTTTTTTCAGTTCATAAACCAAGGCCTGCGCCTCGCGCGGGGAAATTGCGTCCGGGTCGAGCGCGGCGAGCCTTTCGCGCAAGCCGTCGCGCATCGGCTCCGGCCTTTCGCCCGCTTGCGCGAACAGCGGCAGCGCGGTGGCGAGCCCCGCCCCTTCAAGCTCCGCCAGCAGCGCCCGCGCCCGCCTGACCACCGTTGGCGGCAGGCCCGCCAACCGCGCCACCTGCACGCCGTAGGAGCGGTCCGCCACGCCCGGCGCGATCTCGTGCAGGAACACCAGTTGTCCGCGATGCTCGCGCACCCGCATCGTCAGGTTGACCAGGCGCGGCATGGTCTGGGCGAGTTTGGTGAGTTCGTGGAAATGGGTGGCGAACAGCGTGCGGCAGCGGTTGGTGTCGTTGAGCCGCTCGACGCAGGCCTGCGCGATGGAAAGGCCGTCGTAGGTCGCCGTCCCGCGCCCGATCTCGTCCAGGATGACCAGAGAGCGCTCGGTCGCCTGATTGAGGATGGCGGCGGTCTCGACCATCTCGACCATGAAGGTCGAGCGTCCGCGCGCAAGATCGTCCGCCGCGCCGACGCGGCTGAACAGCCGGTCCACTACGCCGAGCCTTGCACGTCGCGCGGGCACAAAAGACCCCATCTGCGCCAGCGCTGAAATCAGCGCGTTCTGGCGCAGATAGGTCGACTTGCCCGCCATGTTGGGGCCGGTGACGACCGCGATGCGCCCGCCCTCGCGCGGCTGGCCCGAAAGGTCGCAATCGTTAGCGACGAAAGGTTCGCCCGCCTGACCCAGCGCCGCCTCCACCACCGGATGCCGCCCGCCCTCGATATGGAAGCGCAGCGAGGTCTCCATCTGCGGCCGCGTCCAGTCGCGTTTTGTCGCAAGCTCCGCGAGCGCCGTGTAGACGTCGAGTTCGGCGAGAGCAGCGGCGATGGCGCGCAGATCGGCCGAGGCGCCCAACGCGAGAGAGCGCAAGCGCTCGAACGCTTCGAGTTCCAGCGCCAGCGCCTGCTCGCCCGCCCGTTCGATGCGCGCGCCCAGTTCCATCAACGCGGGCGTGGTGAAGCGCATCGCCCCCTGCATCGTCTGGCGATGCACGAACTCGCCTGTATGGGGCGGCTTCAGCAGCGCCTCGCCGGCGACTTGAGCCGTCTCGATGAAAAAGCCGAGGAAATTGTTGTGCTTGATCTTGAGGCCCTTGGCCCCCGTCTGCTCGACGTAAGCCGACTGCATCTGCGCGATCACGCGGCGGCTATCGTCGCGCAGCTTCTTGACCTCGTCCAGCGCCTCGGACGCGCCCGCGCGCACAAAGCCGCCCGCGCGCCGGTCGAGCGGCAATTCGTCCCCAAGCGCCGCGTCGATTTCCGCCCCGAGAGCACCGCGCGCGCGGGCGAGCGCCGCATAGGCGCGCACGAGTTCGGCGGGGAGATCGCCCGGCCCCTCCAGCACTGCCGCCGCCGCCGCGCCCGTCCTCCAGATGTCCCGCAGCGCCGCGAGGTCGCGCGGCCCCCCGCGATCCACCGACAGCCGCCCCAGCGCCCGCAGCGCGTCCGGCGCCGACGACAACAGCCCGCGCAGCGCCGCTCGCCAATCGGGGACCGCAACGAACATTTCGACCGCGTCGAGCCGCGCCCGAATGGCGTCCGGGTCGGTCAGCGGGCTTGACAGCCGCTCGGCCAGCAGCCGCGCACCGGCAGGCGTGCGGGTCAGGTCGATAGCCGCCAGCAGCGATCCCCGCCGCTCGCCGGCAAGCGTGCGGGTCAGTTCGAGATTGGCGCGCGTGGCGGCGTCGATCTCCATATGCGCC
>JAYVYJ010000240.1:0-23891 GCA_043784465.1 Hyphomicrobiales bacterium | reverse complement strand
CGTCGACAAAGCTTGCGAGGCTTGGATGTTCTTCGCCAACGACAAGGACAGGGTCGCTTCAATCACAAGCCGCGATTGGGCAACGGTCATTGCATAGGGCCGTTGGTATCACTCTGGGGATCACCTCGCGCCCGTAAAGCTCAATGCACCGCAGCATACGCGCCTGCGCTAAGCCGCCCGCACTGTATTTGAGGTCGAAGCGCGACAGTCCCAGACCGCGCGCCGTCGCCGCGATCTTCGCCGCGACCGTCTCGGGCGAACCCACGTATAGCGAGCCAAGCTCGATCTCGCGCTCGTATTCGTCGCGCCCCATCTGCGGCCAGCCCCGCTCGGCCCCGATGCGATCGCGCATTCCCTTGTAATCGCCGAAGAACTCTTCGCGCGCCGCCGCGTCGGTCTCCGCCACATAACCCGGCGAATGCACGCCGATGTCGGGCGTCGCCACGCCCAATTGCGTGCAGGCGCGGGTGAAGAGGTCGGCGTAGGGACGAAACCGCAGGGGCTCGCCGCCGATGATCGCCAGCATCAGCGGCAGGCCGTAGCGCGCCGCCCGCACCACAGATTCGGGCGAGCCGCCGACCCCGATCCACGCCTTCAACCCCTTAGTCTCCGGGCGCGGATAGACCCCCTGGTTCTCCAGCGGCGGCCGCAGCCGGCCTTTCCACGTCACTTTCTCCTGCCGCAGCAACGCGACGAACAGGTCGAGCTTCTGCTCGAACAATTCCTCGTATTGCGACAGGTCGTAGCCAAACAGCGGAAACGACTCTGTAAACGACCCGCGCCCCACGATGACCTCCGCCCTGCCCGACGACAGGCCGTCGAGCGTGGCGAAGCGCTGGAACACCCGGATCGGATCGTCCGACGACAACACCGTCACCGCAGACCCCAGCCGCACCCGCGTCGTACGCGCCGCGATGGCCGCCAGCACGACTTCCGGCGCCGAGACCGCAAAATCGGCGCGGTGATGTTCGCCAACGCCAAAGAAATCGACGCCGGCGCGATCCGCCCGTTCCCCCTGCGCAACCAGATTGCGCAGCACCCGTCCATAAGGCAGCGGCTGGCCGTCTTCGCCATGCGTGACGTCCCCGAACGTGTCGAGTCCCATCTCCAGAGGCGGCATGTCCAAGGTCTCCTGCTTCGCGCCATGTATAGGGATACTTGCGCGCGGCGGCTGGACGAAGTGCGGCGGCTGGGGCAATCCTCGCTGGAAACCGGAGCCCGCCCTTGCGCCCCACCGTCTACGTGCTGAACGGCCCCAACCTCAACCTGCTGGGCAAGCGCCAGCCCGAAATTTACGGCCACGACACCCTCGCCGACGTCGAGGCCGAGTGCGTTCGTCTGGGCGCCGAACTCGGCCTCGATATCGCTTTCCGCCAGAGCAATCGCGAATACGAGTTGATCGACTGGATTCACGAGGCGCGCGAGACGGCCAGAGGCATCGTCATCAACCCCGCCGCCTTCACCCACACCTCCGTCGCGATCCTCGACGCGCTCAATGCGTTCGAAGGGCCGGTGCTGGAAATCCACATCTCCAACGTCCACAAGCGCGAAGCCTTCCGCCATCATTCGTATGTGTCGGGGCGGGCCGATGGCGTGATCGCGGGGTTCGGCGTGCAGGGTTATGGGCTGTGCCTGCGGCGAATGGCGATGCTGCTGGCGGGCGGCTAGGCATTCATGGCCGAGGCTTGTTGTCGTTTCGCCGACTTCGCGAATGGGCGGTAAGCGGCCCTTGAAGGCGGATTCGGAAATCATAAAATCCGCCCCATTGGCTTTTGGCCGAAAAGTGCGAGGTTTTGAGAGTAAAATCTAGGCAACTTCACGCGGCCAAAGGCGCGGACACAGCGCGACCGCTACAAGCATTCCGGCGAGCTGCGCGAGGATGAACGCTACGACGCCAGAAGGTGCGATTCCCGCGAATGTGTCGGAGAGCGCGCGAGCAACGGTCACAGCCGGGTTTGCAAACGACGTTGACGCCGTGAACCAGTAGGCCGCCGTGATGTAGAGGCCAACCGCGTAAGGCACGGCGGACGGCGCGCGCGCGACACAACCAAAGATTGTCAGCAGCAGCCCGAATGTCGCCACTCCTTCCGAGAACCACAGCGCCGAGCCGTGGCGCACATGCGTTGAAATCTGCCACACAGGGAGAGCGAACATCATATGCGCCGCCCAGACACCAAGAATCGCGCCCACGAATTGCGCAGCGACGTAGCCGCTGAAATCTCGCCACGGCAGCTCGCGCCGGAGCGCGAAAGCGAGGCTAACGGCGGGGTTCATATGCGCGCCCGACACGGAGCCGAAAATCAGGATGAGGACGACAAGAATCGCGCCGGTCGGAAGCGTGTTGCCGAGCAGAACGATTGCGACATTCCCGCCCGCGAGGTTGTTTCCCATGATGCCGGAGCCGATCACGGTTGCCAACAAGAACGCCGACCCGAGGCCTTCCGCGAGCAGCCGCCGCTCCAAAGGTTCGGCGTCGCTCACGTCTTTTCGGACGCGCGCGTAGCGCCGTCCATATGGCCGATATCGCGCAGCCGGTTCGTCAGCGCCATCTGGTCGAGACCGGCGAGTGGCAGGGATATGAACGCCGTGACGCGGTTACGCATAAAGCGAAACGCCGTGTTGAAAGCGCGCTCTTTTTCCACGTCGGAGCCTTCGACGGCGGCGGGGTCTTCAATTCCCCAATGCGCCGTCATCGGTTGCCCCGGCCAGACGGGGCAGGCTTCTCCGGCAGCTTCGTCGCAGACCGTGAATACGAAATCCATCTTCGGCGCGGAGGGCGTCGCAAGTTCATCCCAGCTCTTGGAGCGGAATCCGTCGGTTGGATATTCGAACGCCTTGAGTACCCTAAGAGCTAAAGGGTTGACCGTTCCCTTGGGGTGGCTTCCCGCCGAAAAAGCGTTGAAGCGTCCCGCGCCGTCTTTGCGCAGGATGCTTTCGGCGAGGATCGAGCGCGCCGTGTTTCCGGTGCAGAGAAACAGGACGTTGAAGGTGCGATCAGTCATGAGCGGGAAGCCTTTGCAGGGCGACAGGGCGTGAGATCGGCGATCAGCGGCGCGCAAATGTCGGGGCGACCGCCGCAGCAATCCTTGAGCAGAAACAGCGTGACTTCGCGGAACCGCTGCAAGTCGGCGCGATAGATGATCGAGCGGCTATGTCGCTCACCACGCACAAGACCGGCGCGAGCCAAAATCGCCAGATGCGTTGACATCGTGTTTTGAGGAATCGCGACAAGGCGCGCCAACTCGCCAGCCGCTACCCCGTTCGGTTCGCGGCTCACGAGCAGCCGGAAGGTATCGAGGCGCGTGGTCTGCGCTAGCGCCGACAAGGCGTCGATGGCTTCACTATTGTCCATATATCGAGAATAGCCGATATATATATTTGATGCAATGGAGCGTGTAAAAAATGCAATCCAAGTGGCGCGTCAATGCGCATTTTTCTCAAAAACTAAGACTTTTGAGAGAGATGCCTCCATATGTGCTCCATGCGCCAATCGAGGTGAAATAGCCTCTCAAAACACATTCTTAACAATCACATCTCGAAATCGTCTGGCCATTGCGAGGTATGAAGGTGCGTCCTCTAGCCGGAGACGTCCGCAAAGGATGAATATCTGCCGTTGCCGGAACTTTTCCCAGCGGGCGCCAATCGTCGGATTTTACCGCTACTTCTCTCGCCGCCGCATGGCTCCCGACACCACGACCTGCGTCCCGACGACCCCCGGAACCGTGTCGAGCAGCGCCCTCGCGACGTCCGCCGCTGCAATTGGCTTGTAATTGGCCGGGATGAGGAAACCGGCGATGCGGTCAACCACGAGGCCGAACTCCTCGCCCCGCCGCCGCGCTTGTCCGAGTTCCCTTCGGTCCCCCGTCAGCAGCGAGGGACGGGCGATGACGAGCCCCGTGAAGGGCAGCGCGGCCAGTGCGTCCTCAAGCTCGCCCTTCACGCAGCTGTAATAGACCCGCGACTTCGCCTGCGCGCCCATCGCGCTGACCAGCCCGACCCGCTTCACGCCCGCCGTCAGCGCGGCTTGGGCGACGGCCAGATTGGCGCCGTAATCCAGCGCTCTGAACGCTGCGGGACTGCCCGCATCGCGGATCGTCGTCCCGAGCGCGAGATATAACTCGTCCGCTGGCGGCAGGACCGGCAGAATTGCGAAATCCACGAGATGAACGGCGACTTTGGCGTCTTTGAACGGCGGCGCGCGGCGCGCGAGAATGTGAACCTGTCTCACCGTGGGATCGGCAAGCAAACCGCGCACGATTTCCCGGCCGACGAGTCCGGTGGCCCCTGCGACGACAGCCGTGCGTTGCGTCATGAGGGTCCCTCGGGCGCCGCGTAGCGCCGCTTGTCAGGCCAGCCGAACGGCGGCGAGGTCGGCAAGGCGCCCGGTCTGTCCCGACCTCTCAGAATTCCACCCGGTCGCCGCCCTTCAGCGCCAGCATCTCGCGGGCGTCGTCGGGCGTGGCGATCTCCAGCCCCATCTCCTCGATCAGCCGCTTGGCCTTGGCGACCTGTTCGGCGTTGGAGACGGCGAGACGCCCCGGCCCGATCCACAACGAATCTTCCAGCCCGACCCGCACGTTCCCACCCAGCGCGATGGCTTGCGCGGCGATGGCCGTCTGGTTGCGCCCGGCGCCCAGCACCGACCATCGGTAGTCCCCGCCAAACAGCCGGTCCGCCGTGCGGCGCATGTGCATCACGTCCTCCGGGTGGCCGCCGATGCCGCCCAGAATGCCAAACACGCTCTGCACGAAGAACGGCGGCTTGACGAGGCCGCGGTCGACGAAATGGCTAAGCGTGTAGAGATGCCCGATGTCGTAACACTCGATCTCGAAGCGCGTGCCGTTGTCGGCGCAGGTGGTGAGAATGCGCTCGATATCGGCGAACGTGTTCTTGAACACGCGGTCGCGCGAGCCTTCCAGATAGGGCCGCTCCCAGTCGTGCTGAAACTCGTTGTAGCGCGCCAGCATCGGGTAAAGCCCGAAGTTCATCGAGCCCATGTTAAGCGAGGCGACCTCCGGCTTGAACGTCGCACAGGGCTTGAGCCGCTCCTCGATCGTCATCGTGGCGGCGCCGCCCGTGGTGATGTTGACCACGCAATTCGAGCGCTGCTTTATGACCTTCAGGAACGGCGCAAAACCCTCGGGGCTCTGGTCGGGGCGCCCGTCGGCTGGATCGCGCGCGTGCAGATGAACGATGGCGGCCCCCGCCTCCGCCGCGCCGATGGCGGCCTCCGCGATCTCCTGCGCCGTGACGGGCAGATGCGGCGACATGCTGGGCGTATGGATCGAGCCGGTGACGGCGCAGGTGATGACGACTTTGCGAACGGCCATGTTTCGATAAGGCGACGCCGCCCTCCCCCTACGCTCCGGTCTCGCCGGGAACGTCCGCAGGAAACGCGAATTCCCTTCCCGGCGCAAGCGCGGAGAAAACTCTCGCGCAGAGAGCGCCGGGACCTCCGCCACGCCGTCAATCCATCTTGGCGAGGGCTTCGCTCAAATTGGCGAGGTCTTCGTTCTCGGGAATTGACCCTATCCCCGCACCGCCGCCAAAATCGGCCCGACTCCGCGCGTCTGCACCAGCACGGCGCGCGCGAGGCCTTCGGAGGGCGGCAGCGCCAGCCGCGTCGCCGCGCCGCTCCATCCGCCCAACCGCACCAGACGCTTGACGACGTTGCGATGCCCTAACGTGCGCCCGGCGTTCTCGCCACGCAGGATGACGACCTCCAGCGTGCGGGGATCGTAGAGGGCGAGCCACACGTCGGCCTCCCCGGAAGGCGCTGCGCCGGCGCTTATAGTGACAGAATCGCCCTCGATCCGCACTTCCGGTCCGGCGCCGCGTTCGGCCCTGCGAGCAAGCGCCTCGACCTCGGAGACTTCCGCGCCGACGCCCGCCGCGCGGCCGTTGACGACGACCTCCGGCGTATAGGTCCCGCCCAGGCGGGAATAGGCATATTGACGGTCGGTATATTCGGGCCTCGCGAAACTGTCTTTCCAGCCCAGCCGGTCCCAATAGGTGACGGCGAAGGTCAGCGCGAGCCAGTCGGCGCGGTCGGCGTAGCGGGAAAGCGCGGTAAGCGCAGGCGGGCAGGACGAGCATCCCTGACTCTGGAACAGTTCGACGACCGCGGGATGCGCCGCGTCGGCGGCGAGGGCGGGCGCGGAAAGGGCGGCGAACACGAGAGCGAGCGTTGAGCGCATGGCGACCTCCATGAGACGCGTTCGCACTCGCCCCGCTCCGTGTTACGGGGGGCCAAGATGGCTCGCTCCGATTTCTCCACGCCGCGCCTTTGCGTCGACGACGACCTGGCGATTGACAGCTCTGTCCCGCTTCAGCCGGCGGCGGCGAATTATCTCGTCAACGTGCTGCGGCTGAAGCCGGGCGCGCGCGTCCTCGTGTTCAACGGCCGCGACGGGGAATTCGCCGCCACGCTGTCGGGCGAAAAGAAACGCGCCGCCCTGACGCCAAACGAAAAACTGCGCGCACAGGAAACGCCGCCGCCGCTCGACTATCTGTTCGCCCCGCTCAAGCACGCGCGGCTCGATTACATGGCCCAGAAGGCCGTGGAGATGGGTGTGCGCTCGCTGCGCCCTGTGCTGACGCAGCGCACGCAGGTCACACGGCTCAATCTCGAACGGCTGGAGGCCAATGCGCGGGAAGCCTGCGAGCAATGCGGGGTGACCTGGCGTCCCCGGATCGTCGGCCCGCAATCGCTGAACGCTGCGCTGGCCGAGTGGCCGGCGGATCGCCTTCTGGTGTTCTGCGACGAGGAGGCGCCGCTGGCGAACCCGCTCGATGCGCTGCGCGCGGCGCCCGAGGCGGCGGGCGTCGGCTTGCTGATCGGCCCCGAAGGCGGCTTCGAGGAGAGCGAGCGCGCGGCGCTCCTTCGCACGCCCAATGTGCTGCGCCTGAGCCTCGGGCCCCGCATCCTGCGCGCCGACACCGCCGCCGTCGCCGCGCTGGCGCTGCTTCAGGCGCGCTATGGAGACTGGAAATGAAACGGCTTGCGCTCGCCCTGCTCGTTCTGGCTACGCCCGCAAGGGCGTTAGACGAGGCGAAACTGCGCGCCGCCGTGCGGGCGGAAGAGAGCGCGCTGTCCGCGCGCGTCGGGATGGCGGTGAGAACCGGGGGCGGCCTCGCGTTCGCTTATCGAGGCGACGAGCGCTTTCCTCTCGTCAGCACCCACAAGGCGTTCTCCTGCGCCGCGTTGCTCGCCAGAGCCGAGCGCGGCGACACCTCGCTCCGGCGCCGCGTCGTCGTCGTGGTCACCGACCTCGCGCCGTATTCGCCCATCGTCGAGAACACAATCGCCCCCGCTTCGATGTCGCTCGCCGAACATTGCGCCGCCGCGATCGATTACAGCGACAACACGGCGGCCAATGTCGTGCTGGCGGCGGTCGGCGGCCCGCACGGCGTGACGGATTACTTTCGTTCCCTGGGCGACGCCGCGAGCCGACTCGATCGCAACGAGACCGACCTCAACGAAGCCGCGCTCGACGACCCAAGGGACACGACGACCCCGGCCGCCGCCGCCGCCGATCTCGACAAACTGCTGCTCGGCGACGCGCTCAAACCCACTTCTCGCGAACAGCTGAAGGCGTGGATGCGCGAGGACAAGGTCGCCGGCGCCCTTCTGCGCGCGGTTATTCCCGACGATTGGCGGATCGCCGACAAATCGGGCGCGGGCGGACGCGGCTCCCGCGCCATCGTCGCCGCCCTTTGGCCGCCCGGACGCGCGCCCGTCGTCGTCACGATCTACATGACCGAATCGCCCGCCCCGCTCGAAGCGCGCAACGCGGCGATCGCGCGACTGGGCGTCGCGCTCAAAGAGGCGATCGAAAAACCATGAGACGCAGCGACCACGGACGTTACCCCTACAGCGCGCTTCCCGACAGACCCGTGTTCGACTGGCCGGGCGGCCAGCGGCTGGCGGTCTACTTCGCGCTGAACCTGGAGACGTTCTCGTTCGGCGAGGGCCTCGGCGCCAAACTCGTTCCTGCGATGGGCGAGCCCGACGTGCTGAATTACACCTGGCGCGACTATGGCAACCGCGTCGGCGGGTGGCGGCTGCGAGATCTGTTTGACCAGCTCGACCTGCCCGCCGCCGTGCTCGTGAACACCTGGCTTTACGACGAGGCGCCGGAACTGATCGCCGCCTTCCGTGCGCGCGGCGACGAGATGGTGGGACATGGGCGCACCAATTCGGAGCGGCAGGGCGCAATGAGCGAGGCGCAAGAGGCGGAGATGATCGGCGAGGTCGTCGCGCGCATGACCAGAGAAGAGGGCCGTCCGCCCGCCGGCTGGCTCGGGCCATGGATCTCGCAATCGCCCGTCACGCCGGACCTGCTCGCCGAAGCCGGCTTCGTCTACGGGCTCGACTGGGCGATGGACGAGCAACCCGTGGTCATGCGCACGCGCGGCGGGGCTAAGCTGCTCAGCGTGCCCTATCCGCAAGAACTCAACGACATTCCAACGATCGTCGCGCGGCAGGCGAGCGGCGTCGAATTCGCGGACGCGATCATCGACGCGTTCGACGAGATGCTCGAACTTTCGCAATCCGCGCCGCTGGTTCTCGGCGTAGCCTTGCATGCCTATATCGTAGGGCAACCGCACCGCTTGCGCCATCTCAGGCGCGCCCTGTCGCACATCGCAGGGCGGCGTGACCAGATATGGTTGACAAACCCTGGCGAAATCGCCAACCATTTTAATGGCGTTGTTCATAAACTAGAAATATAGACGGCATTTACTGCATTTTTACTACGAAATTGAAGCAAATATACCTGCTTTCAAACGCTCGCTCAGCTTTTCGTTAAGTCCGAAGCCCTAACGTCAATCTCGCGGGTCGGGATGGCGAAATGCTGTATTTGCGGACTAGAATTTTCGTCGGCGGGTTGAAGGCCCGCCTGGGCCGCTTCAAACGCGCCCAGAGCGCGGCCACGGCGGTGGAGTTCGCGCTCATCGCGCCGCTGCTGTTCGCTCTTTTGCTGGCGACCACTCAGATCGCTGTGATCTTCATCGCCCAATCCTATATCCAGACGGTCGCCGAATCGACCCAGCGGTCGGTGCTGACCAACCAGACCACCTCGCTGACGCCGACGCAGTTCAAAAGCCTCGTTTGCAGCAGCGTCGGCGCCCTGTTCAACTGCAACAACCTCATCATCTCTCTGCAGGTCGCGCCAACGAGCCAGGCGGGCATCGCTTCCGCCATGCCGACGTTCAACGCGCAGGGCACGATGACCTCTACCCCGACCATCGCCAGCATTCCGCCCAACACCCAGGCGCTGCTCATCATCATGTATCAATGGCCCGTCATCGCAGGGCCGCTGGGCGCCTATTTCGGCACGCTCGGCAACGGCAACTATCTGCTGACCTCGACGCAAGTTTTCCAGACCGAGCCCTGCTCCGCTTCAACGGGTTGCTGAAACATGATCCCCCGTCTCCCGCCCCGCCTCCGCCGTTTCGCCCATGCCGAAAGCGGCGTCGCCGCCGTCGAAATGGCGCTCGTCATGCCGGTCGCTCTCGCCCTGCTCTCCCTGATCGTGGCGAGCGGGCAGAGCCTGAACTACTGGCGGCGCACCGTCGCAGCCGCGCATACGGTCACCGATCTGGTTTCGCGCACTCCCAACACGACGCCGGACCCTGTTATCGTCAACGCCGAGGATCTCACGCAAAGCGGGCTTGTCAACGATCTCGCGCTTGCGCAACTCGTCATGTACCCGGGCACGACCACCACACTGCAAATCGTGCTGACCCAGATCAAGGTCAACACGACCAACAACACCGGCAAGGTGGTGTGGAGCCAAGGCTACAACGGCGCGACGCCCACGCCGTGTACGACCGTGATGGCGCTCAACAGCAACATTACGGCGGCGGGCGCGGCTTATCTGATCGTCGGCGCCGTCTCCTACAACTTTCAGCCGCTTGGCGTCGCCTCCAACGTGCCGTTGATGACATTTTCGGCCAGCGACATGCTGACGATACGCTACGCGCCGCAAATCGTCATCACCAACGTCACCGACACGTCAAAGTTCAACCAGTGCCCCTAGCGATCGCCTTCCCTCGGCCTGCGCGTTCGGGACGTTATGCGTCCTCCCCTCAGACTTTCAAGCATTGGAGTTCAACATGACCTCGTACCGTTCAAGTTTCTTGCGGCGCTTCCGGCGCGACGAGCAAGGCAATGTGTCGATGATCTTCGCGTTCAGCGTTCCGGTGCTGGCGCTCGCCATGGGCGTGGGCGTGGATTTCACCAACGCCGCCGTCTCGCGTTCGCGTCTGACCTCGGCGGCCGACGCCGCCGCGCTCGCTGCGCTCACGCCCGCGATGATGCAGCAAACCGACGCCCAGGCCAAAACTGCGGCTTACGCCATGTTCGACGGACGCGCCCAATCGATCGGCTCCGTCAACCAGACCTCGATCAGCCGAACGATCACGATCACCCACCCTGCGACCAACACAGGGATGCGCGTCGTCACCGTCACTTACACGGCCTCGGTCAATGCTCTGTTCGGCGGCGTGCTGGCGATGTTCGGCGCGCTGCCGGCCAACACGGGCATGAATGTCGGGGGCACCTCGACCGCCCAGGCCGCCGGACCGCCCAACATCAACTTCTACCTTCTACTCGACAACTCACCTTCGATGTCGCTGCCCGCCACGTCAGCGGGCATTTCGCAGATGATCGCGCTGACGCCCACGCAGGACGGCGGCAACGGCTGCGCGTTCGCCTGCCACCAGGCGAGCACCAACAACGGCGATACCCAGGGCAATACCTGCACCGACGGCACCAAGCCGACAATTTCCGCCGGCAGCACGCCCAATCAATATTGCGATACGAGCAAGGGCAAGAAGCAGATCGACGATTACCAACTCGCGCGCAACAACAACATCACCTTGCGTCTTGACGAACTGACCAACGGCGTGACGACGCTCATGCAGACTGCCTACAACTACCAGACGACGATCAATCCTTCGAGCCCTCCTGTATATAAGTTCGCCGCCTATTCGATGGACACGCTTTGGTCGATCGGCACGACAAACAATCAGTTGATGAACCTGTCGACAAGCTATCAGAGCGCGTGGACGACGGCGTCGACTAGCTTCGGCGTCATGCAAATGTACGCCAACGACGTCACCTGTGGAAATTCGGCCTGCACGTCCGCCGGCAACCAGAACGACGTCGCGACCAACTACGACATCGCGATGAGCAGCATGAACACGATCATGCCTAACCCTGGCAACGGCACCAATACAAGCTCGGCGCAGGAGATTCTTTTCTTCGTCACCGACGGCGTCGAGGATGAGAACAATGGCGGCAGCCGTCTCATACAAGCGATCAACGCCAACGGGGCGACCAATTGGTGCAATACGATCAAGGCGCGCAACATCAAGATCGCCGTGCTCTACACCAGCTATCTGCCGGTGACGACGAACTGGTTCTACAATACGATGGTGGCGCCGTGGCAGTCCAACATCGGCCCTGCCCTGCAAGCCTGCGCTTCGTCCGGCCTCTACTACGAAGCGGCCGTCGGCGCCGATCTGGGCAAGGCGCTTTCGACGCTGTTCAACACGGCGATGCAGCAGAACGCAGCGCTCTCCAACTGAGTCGGTCAGGCGCACGGCGCCGGCTTTCTGATCCAGAAGGGAGCGCCCTGTCGCGCTCCCTTCTCTTTTACGTCACGCGGCGAAATAATGCTCGTCCAGCCGCTTGAGTTGATAGACCTCGGTGACGCGCACGCCTACGCAATGACGCATCATCAAGACCGCGAGATCCGCGCCGTCGATCAGCACCACCCGCTTGTGGACCCGCGAAACGTAATCGTAAGCCGCGGCGGGGAAATAGGATGTCGTGACGAATACGCCCTTGGTGGCGCGGTAGCCTTCGAGCCCGCCCACGAAATCCCTGACTTCGCGGATCGGCACGCATTTTTCCGCCGCGAAGCGCTTGGCCTGGACATAGACGACGTCGAGGCCCAACTCGTCCTCCTTGATGACGCCGTCGACCCCGCCGTCGCCGCTCTTGCCCAGCGCCCTGCCCATCTCCATGCGCCCGCCGCCATAACCCATGCGGCAGAGCAACTCGACGATGAGGCGCTCGAAGAAGTCCGGCGGCATCGAATGCACGCGCGACACCAGGTCGCGCGAGAGTTGCGATTGCAGCATCTCAAAGCTTGAGGAGATGCGCTCCTCGGGCTTTTCGGGCATGTCGCAAGCCTCGGCGGGGCCGACTGCGGGGTAGCGGTCGCGCCAGGCGTTGAACTCGGGGAATCGGCCGAGCGTTTCGACGTCAAGCTCCCTGACGCCTTCGGCGAGCAAAGCCTTGCCGCGCTCGGTGCCTCGCACGTAGCCCCGCCGCGTCGCTTCGACGAGGCCAGCCTTGGTCAGGTAGCAGCGCGCCCAGTTGAGGCGATTGGCGAACATGCTCTGTTGTCCGCTGGGCACCATGGATCGCTGCTCCTCGGGAGAGATCTTGAGCAGGCGGACAAGTTCCTCCTCGATCCGGGAGACCGGCATTTCCTCAAGCCTCTGGCACAACACCGCGAGCGTCGGAAGCATCAATTGCTGAAAACTCGGCAACGGCATCACACCCTCACATTCGGAACACTCCGAACCTCGTCGGATCGATCGGCGCATTGAAACAAGCGGAAAACGCAAGGCTGAGGACCCGGCGCGTCTCGCCGGGGGCGATCACGCCGTCGTCCCAAAGCCGGGCGGTGGCGTAATAGGGCGAGCCTTCGGCCTCGTAGGACGCACGGATCGGGGTCTTGAACGCTTCCTCCTCGTCGGCGCTCCAGCGTTCGCCTCTGGCCTCGACCGCGTCGCGCCGGATGGTCGCCAGTACGCTCGCGGCCTGCTCGCCGCCCATCACGCTTATGCGCGCATTGGGCCAGGCGAAGAGAAATCGCGGCGAATAGGCGCGACCGCACATGCCGTAATTGCCGGCGCCGAACGAGCCGCCGACGATCAGGGTTATTTTTGGCACCCGCGCGCAGGCGACGGCCGAGACGAGCTTGGCGCCGTCCTTGGCGATGCCGCCCGCTTCATAGGCGCGGCCGACCATGAAGCCGGATATGTTTTGCAGAAACAACAGCGGCACGCCGCGTTGCGCGCACAGTTGCACGAAATGCGCGCCTTTGAGCGCGCTTTCGGAAAACAGCACGCCATTGTTGGCGACGATGCCGATCAACATGCCCGATAACCGAGCGAAGCCGGTGACGAGGGTCGCGCCGTAGCGCGCCTTGAACTCGTCGAACTCCGAACCGTCAACCAACCGCGCGATGATCTCGCGCACGTCGTACTGGCGCTTGAGGTCGAAGGGCACGCGGTGAGGCAGATCCTGCATGCTGAGAAGCGGCGCGCGCGACGCAGCGTCGAAATTCGGCTTGGCGTGCGTACCCAGATTGGCCATGGCGCGGCGGGCGAGTTCGAGCGCGTGCGTGTCGTCGCGGGCGAGCGCGTCGGCGACGCCGGAAACCCGGGTGTGCAGGTCGCCGCCGCCCAAATCCTCGGCGGTGACGGTCTCGCCGGTCGCGGCCTTGACCAGCGGCGGGCCGGCCAGAAAAATCGTGCCTTGCTTGGCGACGATGATCGTCTCGTCGGACATGGCGGGCACATAGGCCCCGCCCGCCGTGCACGAGCCCATGACGACGGCGATCTGCGAGACGCCCTCCGCCGACATGCGCGCCTGATTGAAGAAGATGCGGCCGAAATGCTCGCGGTCGGGGAACACTTCGGCCTGATGGGGCAGATTGGCCCCGCCTGAGTCGACCAGATAGACGCAGGGCAACCTGTTCTCGAAGGCGATCTCCTGCGCGCGCAGGTGCTTCTTGACCGTCAAGGGATAATAGGCGCCGCCCTTTATGGTGGGGTCGTTGGCGACGATCATCGCCTCGCGGCCCGATACGCGCCCGATGCCCGTCACCAGCCCCGCGCCGTGGACGTCGCCCTCGTACATGTCCGACGCCGCCAGCGCGCCGATTTCGAGGAACGGCGCGCCCGGATCGAGCAACCGGGCGACGCGCTCTCGCGCCAGCAGTTTTCCGCGCGCGACATGGCGCTCGCGGGCTTTTGAACCGCCGCCGCGCGCGGCGACGTCACGCCGCGCGGTAAGCTCTCCCAACGCGGCCTCCCAGCGGGCGGCGTTTTCGGGATCCCGCGCCTCGGCGGCGCGGTCTGCGAAACGAATGACGGCCATTTTTTCCCCTCTTGCTTTTGTCTTACATTACAAAAGTAATCAAATTCTCGATTCTTTCATGCAAATGCTTTTCACTTTCAGGCAACCTTTATGCATCGCAAAGTTATTTATCCGGCAGATGCGTTTGGTGTATCTTCGAGAAATCGACATGCGTGAAGTCGTTTTCGTCACGCCGAAACATGTCGACGAATTGATGACCCCAGTTCAGCTCGTCCGCTGCGTAAACGTGACGGCTATGCACAGATTGCGAGGAGGTCTCGTCAACTCCTGCGATGCTCAGAACCAGATTTACGTCGTCAGCGATAATTTCGGCGGCGCTCCGGCCGTAGAGCGGCGAAGCTTCGTCGATGGGATGGAACAGCGTCCAACTCAGCGACAGCGCAGGGTTTTCCGCGCGCAGAATTCGCATCGGCAAGAATCCGACGAAGCGCGTGCCTTCGGCGTTGACGATGGGGCCGAGCCACCACAGTTTCGCGGTCGCCTCGGACAGGAAGCTGTGTCGCGCGTTGGCGACGCGCAGCATCAGCGTTTCGACGCCATCGTGGCGCGTCACCACCGGATTGCGCGCGAACACCAGCCGCGAGCGCGGACGCGAGAACCGGGCGAACACGAGGCCGGTCATCGCCGCCGTCGCGACGAGGCTGACGAACATCTCCAGCGTCGCGACCGTATGGGCGTAGCGCGTCTGCGGATGCATGTCGCCGTAGCCGGTGGTCGACAGCGTCTCCACGCTGAAGAAGAAGGGGGCCGTGTAATCGTCGGGATCGGCGTTGGCGAGGCCGCCCGGCTGCGCGGCATAGAGCGCGCCGAACACGACGTTGAGGAAGACGAACAGGCCCGCCAGCGCGCCCAGAAACACCGGCCAACTGACCAGCATCGAGGTGTGGTAGATGTCGGACCAACTCGCCGGCACGCCTTCGACGTAGACGCCGCCGCGCGCCGACAGACCCCGTGAGCGGCGGGTCAGATGGCGTCGTAATGGGCGATTGACCAAGGCTCCTCCTGCGCGCCCGCTTCCCAGGACTTCCAGGCCGGCAGGTCCCTCATCGCGTCCATGTAGGCGCGGGTCTGCGCGCTCACGGGAATGTCGTAGGTGTGCAACCGGTTCACGACCGGCGCGAACATCGCGTCCGCCGCACAGAACGCGCCAAACAGGAACGGTCCGCCCTCCCCGAACCGCGCGCGCGCGTCGGCCCAGGCCGTCTCGATGCGCGCGACGTCGGCCTCGACTTCGCGAGTCAGGGCGATTCTGCGCACCGGGCGGCGGTATTGGGTCGGACAATGGCCGCGCAACGCCATGAAGCCGGCATGCATCTCGCTCGACAGCGCGCGCGCCATCGCCCGTGCGGGCTTGCCGCGCGGCCATAGCGGCAGATCGGCAAAGGATTCGGCCAGATACTCGACAATGGCGAGCGATTCCCACACCCCCACGTCGCCATCCACCAGCGCCGGGCATTTGCCTGTCGGCGAAAAAGCGAGAATTTCGGCGCGCGTCTGCGGCCAGTTCATCGGCACAACGGTCTCCTGGAATGGAATTCCGAAATGCCGCATGAGGATCCACGGGCGCTGCGACCACGAGGAATACGCTTTATTGGCGATCACCAGTCGCAGGGTCATGATTGGGCCTTAGCTTCGCAACGCTTGCGACATGCGACATGCGGGCCGGCTGCGTCAACCCGCAACGTTGCGCTTCATTTCCCCTCGGCGCGAGCCTAGTATCGAGGAACAAACCGTCGAGGTGAAACTTGATCGGCTGGGCCAAGGGGACGACCGTGAGAGCAACCGCGTATCCGCAGACCAGCGCGGCGCTGTCGAATTTGCGCGGCGTGTTCATTCTCATCCTGCTGGCGTTCCACGCCTGCGTGCCCTATCTCGCGTCGGCGCCGGCGCCGGCGGCCTCGTTCGAAGCCCCGCCCTATTCCTGGCTCGCCTTTCCAATCGTCGATTCCCGCCGCTTCTTCGGCTTTGACCTCTATTGCGCTTGGGAGGATGCGCAGGTGATGGCGATGATGTTTTTCCTGTCCGGCGTGTTCGTCGCGCCCAGCCTGAGGCGTAAAGGAGCGGCGCGATTTGCGGCCGACCGGGCGTGGCGGCTGGCGCCGCCTTTTCTGCTGGGCCTGTTCGTGCTGTCGCCGCTCGCGCTGTTTCCCGTGTTCCGTCGGCTGAACCCCGACGCGAACGTCGCGGATTATCTGGCCGCTTACCTGCGCTTGCCGTTTCTGCCCAATGGACCGCAGTGGTTCGTCTGGCTCCTGCTCGCCTTCGCGCTCGTCACTGCGGCCGTCTCGGCGCTATGTCCCGGCGCGCTGGATCGTTTGGGGGCTCTGGCGAGCGGCGCGCGTCATCGGCCGGGTCCATTCCTGCTGGCGCTCGCGGTCGCGGCGACATGGGCGTATCTCCCGCCGATGCTGGCTTATGGGCCGTTCGACTGGTTCGAGAGCGGGCCGTTCTCGTTTCAGAAGTCGCGCCCGCTGCTTTACGGCGTGTTTTTCGTCGCGGGCGTCGCTGCGGGAGCTAACGGGATGGGCGAGGGTCTGCTGGCGGCGGACGGCGCGCTGGCGAAGGGATGGCGCCGGCTCGCGATGGCGGCGCCTCTGGCGCTGTTTGCCTGGATGGGACTCATGGGGATCGGTCTTACGTGGCCAAAAGTCGCGCCTCTGGCGATGACGTTCTTCTCGGGCGTCGCTTATGTGGCGGCTTGCGTCACGGGCGTTGCGTCGCTGCTGAGCGCATCGGTTCGCTTTGGCGGACAGCCGGTGAGGTGGCTGGCCCCATTGGGACGAAACGCGATGGGGATTTTTGCCCTGCATTACGCGCCGATGATCTGGATTCAGGACGCGTTGACGTCGGCGGCCGTGCCCGCCCCTGTGAAAGCCTGCTTCGTATTCGCCGCGACGCTGGTGATCTCATTGGCGCTCTCGTCTGCGATCCGGCGCAGCGTCGCACTGGCGTGGCTGATAGGCGAGGCGCCGGTTTCGGCGCCGGCGCTGCCGGAATACGCGCGGCCCTGAGCGCCGCCGACCCTCAGGTCGCCGGATCCCCCTGCTCCTGCCACTCGATCATCACGACCTTGCCGTGCTCGACGGTCAGCGCCAGCCGGCCGTGCTTCAATTCCAGCGCGCGCGCGCCGAACAGCTTGCGCCGCCAGCCCGACAGCGCGGGGACCGAGGCGCGGTCGGAGCGGGCGATCGCCTCCAGATCGTCGGTCGTCGCGATCATCCGCGCGGCGACGCCGCTCTCCTCGCTCGCTTGCCGCAGCAGTACTTTGAGCAATTCGACCGTCGCCGCACCGCCGCCGCGCCGCTCGCGCTCCAGCTTGGGCAGCGTCTTGGGGTCAAGCGCCAGCGCCCGCGCTATGGCCGCCAGAATCTCGTCCCCCGCCTTCGAGCGTTCGAGCCCCCGCGAGACCGCACGCAACCCGCCTAACTCCTCTGGCGTCTTGGGCGCGGCATAGGCGATCTCGACCAAAAGGTCGTCTTTGAGGACGCGCGCGCGCGGCACGTCGCGGCTCTGAGCCTCGCGCTCGCGCCATGCGCAAAGCTCCATCAGGACGGCGAGGTCGCGGGGCTTGCGCGCCTTGCCCTGAAAACGCTCCCACGCGCGTTCGGGCGGCTGGGAATAAGTCTCCTCGGCGGTCAGCACTTTCATCTCGTCGTCGAGCCAGTCGCGGCGGTTGGTGGCGAGCAGTTTCGTCTCCAGCGTCCGATAGACGTCGCGCAGATGCGTGACGTCGCCGATGGCGTAGTCGATCTGCGCTTGCGCCAGCGGGCGGCGCTGCCAGTCGGTGAAGCGCGAGGATTTATCGACCTGCGCGTTGGTGAGCGAGCGCACGAGTTCGCTGTAAGACACCTGCTCGCCATAGCCGCACACCATCGCGGCGACCTGCGTGTCGAACATCGGCGCCGGCACGACGCCCGCCAGCTTCCAGAAAATCTCCACGTCTTGCCGCGCGGCGTGAAACACTTTCAGCACTTTAGGATTGGCCATCAACGCGTAGAGGGGGTCGAGATCGATGCCCGGCGCGAGCGCGTCGACCGCGATAGCCTCCTCGTCGGTGGCGAGTTGCACGAGGCAAAGCACCGGCCAGAACGTCGTCTCGCGATGGAACTCGGTGTCCACCGTGACAAAGGCGTGGCGGGCCATCCGTGCGCAGGCGGCGGCCACGCCCTCGCTGGTCGCGATGACTTCGTTCATTCGGGCGATGACTTCGTGACTTCGATCGAAGCGGGCGCGGCTTTGAGGCGGTCGCGGCGGATCGGCGAGGGCGTATGCCGGGGCATGCCAAGGCGCTTGTCGAGATAGGCGCCCACGACCTCCTGCAAATCCTCGACGCAATCCTCGAAGAAATGGTTGGCGTTGGCGATGACCGCATGCTCGATGAGGATGCCCTTCTGCGTCTTCAGTTTTTCGATGAGCGCCTGAACTTCCTTGAGCGGCGCGACGCGGTCCTTGTCGCCATGGACGAACAGTCCGGACGAGGGGCAAGGCGCGAGGAACGAGAAATCGAAGCGGTTGGCCGGGGGGGCGATGGAGATGAAGCCTTCGATCTCCGGGCGGCGCATCAGCAATTGCATGCCGATCCATGAGCCGAACGAGACGCCGGCGATCCAGCAGGCGCGGGCCTCCGGGTTGATCGACTGCGCCCAGTCAAGCGCGCTGGCCGCGTCCGACAATTCGCCCTGCCCGTGATCGAAGGCGCCCTGAGAGCGCCCGACGCCGCGAAAGTTGAAGCGCAGCACCGAAAAGCCGCGTTCGGCGAAGCTGTAATAGGTCGAATAGACGATCTGGTTGTTCATCGTGCCCCCGAACTGGGGGTGAGGATGCAAGACGACGGCGATCGGGGCGCCGCGCTGCTTGGCCGGGTGAAAACGGCCTTCGAGACGTCCGGCGGGACCGTTGAAGAAAACTTCGGGCATCGCGGCTCCAAACTTTGCGCGAGAGCGCGGGCTTCGCGGTTCCTGCGCTTGCGGCGCGCGCCGGGCGCGCCTAAAGAACGGGGATACGCGGCATGAGGTCGGGCCTCATAGCCGCCGCGCGCTGATGATCGCAAGGAAAAACAGCACGCCGAGTCGCGGCGGCTGTCAAGTGAATGCAAGATATGCGCGCCTATCTCGATTACAACGCCACGGCGCCGCTAAGGCCAGAGGCCCGCGCGGCCGTCCTCGCCGCGCTCGATTGCCTAGGCAATCCTTCGTCCATTCATGCCGAGGGGCGCGAAGCGCGGGCGAAAATCGAAGACGCACGGCGCGCGATCGCGGCGCTGGCGGGGGCGCCGGCGCGCGATGTGGTGTTTTGCGCAAGCGGCACGGAGGCGGCCAATCTCGCGCTGGCGCCGGGCGTCGCAGCGCCGGGGGTCGCGCCGCTTGCGCGACTGATCGTGGGAGCTGGCGAACATCCCTGCGTGATGGGGGGGCATCGGTTTCCCGCCGCCGAAAGCGCGCCCTTGACGCCGGACGGTCGGCTCGACCTGGAGGCGCTGGACAGGCTGCTGGCGAAGGGGCCGCCCGCGCTGGTGGCGTTACAGGGGGCCAACAACGAAACGGGCGTGTTGCAGCCCGTCGCGGAGGCCGCCCGGCTCGTCCATGCACGGGGCGGGCTGTTGATTTGCGACGCCGTGCAGGTCGCGGGGCGGCTGGCGCTGGGCGGGACCGGCGCCGACGCGCTGATCCTGTCGGCGCACAAATTCGGCGGGCCGAAGGGCGCGGGCGCGCTCGTCATGTTGCGCGAGGGCCTGAACGTCCCGCCGCTGGTGCGCGGCGGCGGACAGGAGCGCGGGCGCCGCGCGGGGACGGAGAACGTCGTCGCGCTCGCAGGCTTTGGGGCGGCGGCGAAGGCCGCGCTGGCGAACATGGAGGAGGAGGCGATACGCACGAGAGCGCTGCGCGACGCCTGCCTCGCCCGCCTGCGCGACTTGGCGCCGGATGCGGTTGTGTTCGGCGAGGGCGCGCCGCGCCTGCCCAACACGCTGGCCTTTGCTATCCCCCGCGTCACCGCCGCGACGCTGCTAATGCGGCTCGATCTGGAAGGCGTCGCAGCGTCGTCGGGCTCGGCCTGCTCGTCGGGCAAGGTGGGGCCGAGCGCGGTGCTGGCGGCAATGGGGGTAGAGACGGCGCTGAGCGCCGGCGCGATCCGCGTGAGCTTGGGCTGGGCGTCCCGCGCGCAGGACGTCGAGGCGTTCGCCGCCGCGCTCGCCAAGGCGCTGGCGCGGCGGCTTCGGGTCTAGGGCTGCAACACAAAGAGGACAGGGTCGCCGGTCGCGGCCTCCGGCTGGGGATGTTCGGCCGAGAACAGACCGAGCATCACCAGGGCGAACGACAGCACAAGGGCGAAGAGGGAGAAGCGGCATACCGCCGCGGTTTCTTGGCGACGGGTGGGCGAACGGGCGTCAGTCAGCATGGTCATGGCGGGTGTCCTCGCGTTGCGGGAGGACTTAATTCAGCATGCGCGAGCGCTCTGTGAGTTTGCTCACAACGCTGGCCGTTCGCGGTCGGACAGGCGTTCAACGTCACGTGATGACGGCGGCCGCCTGCGTGCGTACGAACTGGCTGCGCAGATGCCCGCCTGAGGTCGTGGGCGCATATTTGGGCGGCCGGTCCGGCCCGGCGCAGCCCGGCAGGCACGAGACGTCGGCGTCGTAATTGGGGTTGTGGAAAAAGATCAGCGATTGACGGCGGCTGCCCGCCGTACGTTCGGCGGGCGAGTTGACGACGCGGTGCAATGTCGAGACCCACACGTCGTTGGTCCAGCGCGCCATCAACTCGCCGAGGTTGACGATGTAGGCGCCCGGCGTGATCGGCACGTCCACCCATTCTCCCGCCTTGTTGAACACCTGCAACCCGCCCGGGTTGGCCTCGGCCTTGAGGATCGTCAGGCTGCCGTAATCGCTGTGCGCGCCCGCGCGCAGCTGGCCGGGCTTGGGCGGCGTCAAAGGTTCGGGATAATTGCGCACCCGCAAACGGCTGATGTGGCGGTCCACCTTGTCGTCGAAAACGGTCTCGGGCAGGTCGAGCGCCAGCGCGAAAATGCGCATCAGTTGCGCGGCGAGCCCGCCCATCGCCCGGTAATAAACCGAGTAGGCTTCCCGCAGAGCCTCGGGAGCCTTGGGCCAGAGGTTGGGGTGGAAATGTTTGCCCGCCTCCGGCGCTGAGAAATAGCGGTCGCCGGGGTCCACATCGACGGGGCCGATCATGAAGGACTCGTTGAGGTCGGCCTCCCCCTTCTCGCCGCGCGACGCCGCCACCGCCTCGGTTTCAAAGGGGATGTAGCCGCGCGTGACGTCCACCGCCGGACGCTTGACCGCCATTTTCGTAGCCAGCGGCAGGTCGAAAAATTCACGAGAAAGCGCGTCCGTGCGCGCGATCAGGTCGGGATCGACGCCGTGGCCGGATATGATCAGAAAGCCGATGTCGCGGCAGGCCTGCCCCACCTTTTCGGCGACCGCGCTCTTGTCGCGCGCTTTCCCGTTCAGAAAAGGCGCGATGTCGATGACGGGAACATGCATGAGGGTCATGCCTCCCGGTTCGCAAGAAAAGCGCATTTCAAGCGCCGCCGCCCGCCAGCAACGCCTGCAAATCGCCGAGCGTGTCGGCCTCCTCCACCGGCTTGTCGCGCCGCCAGCGCAACATGCGGGGAAAGCGCGTGGCGACGCCGCTCTTGTGGCGCTTGGACGGCGCCAGCCCCTCGAAGCCGAGTTCGAACACCAAAGTCGGCTTGACGCTGCGCACGGGGCCAAAACTCTCGACCGTGGTGCGGCGGATGACAGCGTCAACCTCGCGCATCTCCTCGTCCGTCAGGCCGGAATAAGCCTTGGCGAAGGGCACCAAAGTACGGCTGTTCTGCTCGACCGGGCCGCTCCAGACGGCGAACGTGTAATCGCTGTAGACACCCGAACGGCGGCCATGGCCCTTTTGCGCGTAGATCAGCACCGCGTCGACCGCCATCGGATCGACCTTCCACTTGAACCAGAGATCGCCGCTTCTCGGCCCGCTGCGGCGCCGGCCCGCGCCATAGGGCGCGTCGCGACCTTTCAGCATCAGGCCCTCTGCGCCGATGTCGCGCGCGCGCAGGCGCTGCGCCATCAGGCCCGGCCAATCGGACGCTTCGACGCGCGGGCTCAGACGCAGCGCGGGCGCGTGAAGCTGGGCGGCGCGCACGAGGCGCGTCAGGCGCTCGCGTCGCTCGTGCTGGGGCCGCGCGCGCACGTCTTCGCCATGTTCAGCGAGAAGGTCGTAGGCGATGAAGGCGACGGGCAGCTCGGCGAGATGTCTGTCGGTGAGGACTTTTCGATTGAGGCGCTGCTGGAGCTTGGCGAACGCCTCGACGCCTTCGACTTCGACGCCCGCCTGCGCGACGACGATTTCGCCGTCGAGCGTGCAGCCGTCGGGCAGCGCCGCCGCAATAGCGGCCATGTCGGGGAAGGCTTCCGAGATCAGCTCCTCGCCGCGCGACCACAGCCGCCAGTCGCCTCCGCGCCTGATGAGCTGGCCGCGAATGCCGTCGAACTTCCACTCGGCGATCCAGTCCTGCGGCGGCCCCAGCTTCTCGGGAAGCTCGTCGAGCGTGAAGTTAAGTTGATGAGCGAGGAAGAACGGGTAGGGCCTGAGATCGTCGGGCGCCGTCTCGGTGTCGGCGGAGGCGACGAGCGCGGCGAAATCCGGCCCGCCGACGGCGCGGCCCGCTTGGGTATATCCCATCAGCCTTTGCGCGATGGTCGCACGGTCGAGACCGGTCGCTTCCGCCAAAGCCTGCACGACCTGCCCTTTGGCGACGCCCACACGCAGCGATCCCGTCGTCAGCTTGAAGAAGACGAGGCGGTCGGCGTCCTCAAGCGCATCGGCGTAGGCGGCGAGGCGCGCGTAACGCCCGTCGTCGTCGAGCTTGCGCAGGGCGGGCAGCCGCTCGCTCATCCAGATCTCCAACGGCACGTCCTCGCTTGAGCGGGCGGGCGGCAGCAACAGGGACAGCGTCTCCGCGAGATCGCCGACGTTCTGATAGCTCTCTTCCACCAGCCATTCGGGCAGGCCTGTCGCCTGGGTCGCCAGACGGCGCAGGATGCGGGTGGGGATCATCTGTTTGGGCTTGCCGCCGCTAAGCAGATAGACGGCCCAGGCCGCTTCGTCCCAACGCGCGGGTTCGCCAACGATGGGCGCGAGATAGGCTTTCAGCGCCTCGATCTTGTGACGCGTGGCGGTGGCTGAATCCAGCTCCCGGTAGAGATCGGCGAACGCCCTCATGCGGCTTCGCCCAAATCTTCCTCGCCATATTCGGCCTGCACGCCCGATGCGTCGAGGCCGCGCTCGCGCAGGTAGCGCACCAGCGTCGCGATGGACCCGTGCGTGACCAGCACGCGGCTGGCCCCGGTCGCGTCGATGGCGGCGTTAAGGCCCGCCCAATCGGCGTGGTCGGAAAGGACGAACCCCCGGTCGACGCCTCGCCGGCGCCGGTTGCCGCGCACCTGCATCCAGCCGCTGGCGAAGGCGTCGGCGTAATGGGGGAAGCGCTTCAGCCAGGGCGAGCCGGCGGCGGAGGGCGGCGCCACTACGAGCGCGCGGGCAAGCTCGGCCTTAGGCAGGCCGGCGGGCGAAGATGTTGGCGGCAGAGCGACGCCGGCCTCCCGGTAGATCGCGTTCATCGGCTCCACGGCGCCGTGGCTGAAAATCGGGCCTATGGTCGGATCGACCATCGCCAGCACGCGCTGCGCCTTGCC
>JAYVYJ010000239.1:0-5532 GCA_043784465.1 Hyphomicrobiales bacterium | reverse complement strand
GCCTGCGCCCACTCATCGCGCGATTCCGCGAATATCTGAGCCAACACGCGGCTTTCAATCAAACATTCGGGATCGTGTGAAATGAGGGGATGGCTGAGCTCGTAGACCTTCTTTTGATAAATCAGATGCACGATATTGATGTCGCCCGAGCGGCTGTATTGCCCGATCAGCTTTCGATCCTCGTCGGTGCGCTGATCCTCGGGCACACGCTTCAGCGCTTCGAGAAACTTCATTTGCAGATTGTGGAGGCGCGCCCAGGCGTCGGTGTTTTGCCGGGTGCGGCTGGAAAAGGCGATGTCCTTCTGGCGGGCGAGCACGTCGGTCATGCGCCGGGGAACCGGGCCGCGCGCGGAGAACAGGTCCACCTGGAACACAAGCGAATCCTCCTGCGGATCGCTGTCCAGCAGATGCTGCAACGGCGTGTTGGAGACAATGCCGCCGTCCCAATAGTCTTCGCCATCGATCTTGACGGACGGGAACGCCGGAGGCAGCGCGCCCGAAGCCATGATGTGCTGGGGTCCAAGCTTCAACTTCGAGGAATCGAAATAGAGAAAATTTCCCGTGGCGACATTGGTCGCGCCGACGCTCAGCCGCGTCTCGCCACTGTTGATACGATCGAAATCGACGAGCTCGACAAGCGTCTGGCGCAGCGCCTGCGTGTCGTAGAAGCTCGTCGCGCCCTGCGCTCCGGAGGGCGCCAGCCACGGGTTGATTTGTCGCGGCTGGAAGAAGCCCGGCTGACCCAGCGCCATCGCCATCATGGCGCTCGTCTGGTTTCTCAGATCATGAAAATAATCGCCCTCGGGCGAAAACGGCCAAACGAACCTGTCGGAGACCTTGCTCCAGAACGCTTCTAGCGCGGCCAACCGAAGCTCCGGCGGATTGCCTGCTATCAAAGCGGCGTTGATGGCGCCGATGGAGACGCCGGCGATCCATCTGACGTCGCAGCGCGCCTCGGCGAGCGCCTGATAGACGCCCGCCTGATAGGCGCCCAGAGCGCCGCCGCCCTGCAACACCAGAGCCACACGGTCATATTTGGACGCGACGCCCGAAATATCGGGAACCGGCTGACTGGTCGCGCGGGCGCCGAAATGTTTGGTCATGTGACGGCCTCTTGGGTGCGGCCGGCGCGGCCCGCAGGCGCCGCGGACAGATCTTCGTATACGCCTTCGCCAAGGCCTAGCGTAAGATCGCCGATGAAGGGCGTCGCGCCGACGACTTCCAGCGGCTCCGGCACGATTTCGCGCAATCTGGCGGGATCGGTGCGGTAGGAGACGATCGCATATTCGCGGTCGTAGAAGCGATACGCCTCCTCGGAATAAGCGGGGTTCGTCGGCGGCATCGCGCAAGCGTGCGAGCGGAAGTCGGCGAGCTTCATTGCGGCTTCCTTATTCCGCGGTCCAGCCGCCGTCGATGGAGAGGTTGGCGCCGGTGATCTGAGCCGCGTCGTCGCCGCACAGGAACACGACCAGCGCGGCCACTTGCTCGACCGTGACGAATTGCTTGGTCGGCTGGGAACCCAGCAGCACCTTGTCGATGACGTCCTCCCGCGAAAGGCCGCGCGCCTTCATCGTCTCGGGGATCTGGTTCTCAACCAGCGGCGTCCAGACATAGCCCGGCGAAACGCAATTGGCCGTGACGCCGAAGGTCGCCAATTCCAGCGCGACCGTCTTTGTGAGACCGGCGAGGCCATGCTTGGCCGCCACGTAAGCCGATTTGAAAGGCGAGGCGACGAGGCTGTGCGCGGAGGCCGTATTGACGATGCGGCCCCACTTGCGCGCCTTCATGCCCGGCGTCGCCGCATGGATCGTGTGGAAGGCTGAGGAAAGATTGATGGCGAGGATCTGATCCCACTTCGCCGTGGGGAACTCCTCGATGGGCGAAACAAACTGCACGCCCGCGTTGTTGACGAGGATGTCGAGCGAACCGAAGGTCCGTTCGGCGTCTGCGATCATCGCTTCGATCTCGTCGGCCTTCGACATATCGGCGCCGCTGTAGGCGACCTTGACGCCGAAATCGCTCGCGATCCCGGCGCGCTCTTTCTCGATTGCGGCCGCGTCGCCGAAGCCGTTGATGGTGACGCTGGCGCCTTCTCTGGCGAGTGCGCGTGCGATGGCGAGGCCGATGCCGCTTGTGGAGCCGGTGACGAGCGCGTGTCGATTGGCGAATTTCACGTCGAAAACTCCGTGCGTTGGCCGTGCCCTGGCGACACGTGACACTTGTTTTTCACGATTATATGTCGCCCCGCCAGGCGGAAATGAATATGCGCCCCGAAACGCGGCGCGCCTGCCGCCCGGCGCTCCAACCGGCTGCCGGGCGCACGCCAATACGGCGCCCTACGCCGCAGCGGCGGCGTGCGAGCGGGGCGTGTTCAAAGGGCGAAGGACACGTCAGGATCGCGCGACGCGGATGGGCGGGCGGGCCTTCGCGCAAGGGGTTAGTAGCCCTCGGTCATCCGCTTGACGCGTTGTTCAAGCTGCGACACAAGCTCGCGCAGGCGCAGGTTTTCCTGTTCGAGGCCATCCTTGTTGGCTCCGCTCGCGGGCGCCTTCACCGGGGGCGCCGACGTCTCGAACGCCACCGCCGCCATGTCGCCGCGCCGCCACACCAGCCGCACGTCGGCGTTGATGTTGCGCTGGGGCACGTCGAGCCGCATCGTCCGCCCCAGCACGACGTCGGCGCTCACCGTAATGCGCGCGCCGCTCTGGAAAATCTGCGAGACCACGCAAGGGACGGACACGGCGCCGCTCTGGTAGGTCAGCCGCGCGCTCAGCATGACGCGCTCGCGCGGCGCCCGTCTCGCCTCGCCCTTGGAAGTCAGACTTATCGCGGCGCTCATCTCAGACACCAAGATTACCAGCATGCCAACATTTTACACGCACAGCCTGCCCGACAAGATTTAAAATTTGGTGCGCGCAGGCGCGAACGCGCGGCGCGCCGCTACGCGCCGCCGCCGATCCCGCGCGCCCGGATCGCCGCCCCGATTTCGTCGAGCGTGGCGGGGTCTTCGATGGTGGCGGGGAGCGTCCAGGGCTCCTGATCGGCGATTTTTTTCATCGTGCCGCGCAAGATCTTTCCCGAGCGGGTCTTGGGAAGCCGCGCCACGACCAGGGCGAGCTTGAACGCCGCCACGGGGCCGATCTTGTCGCGCACCAGCGCCACGACCTCGCGCTCGATCACCTCGTGCGGCCGGTCGACGCCCGCCTTCAGCACCAGAAAGCCGCAGGGCTGCTCGCCCTTGATGGGATCGTGGATGCCCAGCACGGCGCATTCGGCCACGTCCTTGTGGCTCGCCACGACTTCTTCCATCCCGCCGGTGGACAGACGGTGGCCAGCGACGTTGATGATGTCGTCTGTTCGGCCCAGGATCGTGAGGTAGCCGTCCGAGTCCTTCAGGCCCGCGTCGGAGGTTTTGTAATAGCCGGGGAACTCGGCGAGATAGCTCTCGACCATCCGCTCGTCCTGACGCCACAGCGTCGGCAGGCAGCCCGGCGGCAGCGGCAGCTTTATGACGATGGAGCCCATCGTGCCGTCCGGCACGAGGCGGCAGGCCTCGTCCACAATATCGACCTGGTAGCCGGGCATGGCGACCGTGGGCGACCCCCGTTTGATGGGCATGATCCCCAGACCGACGGGATTGGCCGCTATCGGCCAGCCGGTCTCCGTCTGCCACCAGTGATCGACGATCGGGCGCCCCACCACCTGTTCCGCCCAGGCGACCGTATCCGGGTCCGCCCGCTCCCCCGCGAGGAAAAGCGTGCGCAGCGACGAGAGGTCGTACGCGGGCAGCAGCTTCCCCGCCGGGTCTTCTTTGCGCACCGCCCGCAGCGCGGTCGGCGCGGTGAAGAAGGCGGAGACTTTGTATTCGGCGATGACGCGCCAGAACGCCCCCGCGTCGGGCGTCCCCACCGGCTTGCCCTCGTAGAGCACGGACGAGCAGCCGTAGATCAGCGGGCCATAGACGATATAGGAATGGCCGACGACCCAGCCGATGTCGCTCGCCGTCCAGAACGTCTCGCCGGGTTTGAGGCCGTAGACGTTCTCCATCGACCAGCGCAACGCCACCAGATAGCCGCCCGTATCGCGCACGACGCCCTTGGGAACCCCGGTCGTGCCGGAGGTGTAAAGCACGTAAAGCGGATCGGTCGCTGCGACCTCGACCGGCCCGGCGCGCTTCCCCGCCGCCTTGGCGGCGGTGACGGCGACCGCCCAATCGTCATCGCGCCCCGGCGTCAGAGCGGCGACCGCTTGCGGGCGCTGGAAGACCAGGCAGGCGTCGGGCTGGTGGCGCGAAAGCTCCAGCGCCTTGTCGAGCAGCGGCTTGTAGGCGACGACCCGCCCGGGTTCGAGGCCGCAGGAGGCGGCGAGGACCAGCTTCGGCTCGGCGTCCTCGATGCGCGTCGCCAGCTCTTTGGCGGCGAACCCGCCAAACACCACCGAATGCACCGCCCCGATGCGCGCGCAGGCGAGCATCGCCATGACGGCCTCGGGAATCATCGGCATGTAGACGATGACCCGGTCGCCTTTCTCGACGCCCCGCCCTCGCAGAACCGCCGCGAGCGTCTCGACCTCGTGCAAAAGCTCCGAATAGGCGATCTGCCGCTTCGTCCCCGTGACGGGGCTGTCATAGTAAAGGGCGACTTGCCCGCCCCGTCCCGCCGCGACATGCCGGTCGAGCGCGTTGACCGTGATGTTGCAGGTCGCGTCGGGGAACCAGCGGCCATAGACCCCAGCCTCGGGGTCGAAGATGCGGGCGGGCGGCCTGATCCAGTCGACGTCTTTTGCGGCTTCGGCCCAGAACCCCTGCGGGTCCGCCCGCCATTGCGCGTAGACTTCGGCGTATCGGCTCATCGACGCTCCTCTGGGCCAACGTCATCGCGCTGGCGCAGACGAAACGCAAACCATCCTTTGGGCGCATCCGCCTGCGTTGACTTTTGCCGGCTGGTTGTCGTTAAGCGGCGCTTATGGAAAAGACCTTCGACTTCGCCGCCGTCGAACCCCGGATATCGGACCTTTGGGAGCGCGAGGGCGCCTTCCGCGCCGGCCGCCCCGAGCGCGCGGGCGCCGAACCGTTCTCCATCGTCATCCCGCCGCCTAACGTCACCGGCAACCTGCACATGGGCCATGCGCTCAACAACACGTTGCAGGACATCCTCGCGCGCTACTGGCGCATGAAGGGCCGAGACGTGCTGTGGCAGCCGGGCACCGACCACGCCGGCATCGCCACGCAGATGATCGTGGAGCGCCAGCTCGCCGCCACGGGTCAGGACCGGCGCACGATGGGACGCGCGGCTTTTCTGGAGAAAGTCTGGACGTGGAAGCATGAGTCCGGCGGGGCCATTGTCGGGCAGTTGAAGCGCCTCGGCGCCTCTTGCGACTGGAGCCGCGAGCGGTTCACGCTTGACGAGGGGCTGTCGAAAGCTGTCGCCAAGGTCTTCGTGCAGCTTCACCGCGACGGGCTGATCTATCGCGACAAGCGGCTCGTCAACTGGGACCCGAAATTCCAGACCGCGATCTCCGATCTCGAAGTCG